>VAZM01000003.1 GCA_005883135.1 Alphaproteobacteria bacterium | reverse complement strand
CACAGTGGTCTCGATGGTTTCGTCTAGCTCCGCTTCGGTCCGCCGGCGACGGGCCGAGAGCGCCTTGTAGCGCGCGATCGACAGCAGCCAGGTGGTAACTGCGGCGCGACCCTTAAAGCGACCAGCCTGCTGCCACACATCTAAGAATACATCGCTCAGGAGGTCATCGGCGACGGTCTCGTTGCCGACGAACCGAAGGAGCCAACGATAGACGTTGGTGCGATGGCGGGCAAACAGCACCTGCATGGCAAGCTTGTCGCCGGTCGCGATGCGCTCAACCAGGATTTCATCGGTGGAATGTTCACCTGCCGTGGCTGCAATCGCAGGCGCTGCGGCGACGGCCGATGCCGGCCGGATTGACATCTGAAACATTTGATTTTCCCCTAGTCACGTCCCGCCAAACCAAAACGCAGAGAGAAAAAAAGTTCGGGGAATTATTTCAGCAAACGCCAGGAACCAAAGGTTTCCGCGAGCATTATTGGCTCTTTCCCGCCTGTTAGGTTCCGAATTAACGATATGCGCGTGTAGTTCGCCGTGACGTAAGGAGTGTCATGTGATTTTCCGCACCAGGGCGGCTCAGGTCGGCCACGCTGCGGCCGCGCCACCGAGCAGCGTGATGAACTCGCGCCTCCTCATTCGATCACCTCGTCGGCGCGGCTGAGCATGATTGGTGGGATCGTGAGGCCGATCGCCTTCGCGGCCTTCAGGTTGATCACGAGGTCCAACTTTGTCGGCTGAATGACCGGCAGATCGGCCGGTTTGGTGCCTCTGAGCACGCGGCCGGTGTAGACGCCGGCCTGCCGATATCCATCGGCGAGATTGGGCCCGTAGCTCATCAAGCCGCCCACCGCTGGAAATTCGGGGAACGGGTAGACTCCGACGACCCTGTAGCGGTTGGCCAGCGCCGCGATCTGGTGGCGCCGCTCGATGAAGAACCCATCGGTGCCGACCATCACCGCATCGACCCGCCCCTGGGCGAAGGTCACAAATGCGGCGTCGGGCTCACTCGCTTTGCTGGCGGAGAGTCTCCTGGTTCGCACTCCAAGAATGCGGCCTGCTGCTTCCACCTCCGTCATCTCGGTTTCGGCGCCGGCAAAGTTGGGATTGACGATCATGGCGGCAGCACTCAGATGCGGCAACACCTCCCGTCGGCCCATGCTTTCCGGTTGCTGCTTTGTGCAATGCCGTTCAAGGCTGCCGACCCGCGCGAAATCCTTAATGCGAGCGAAGCTGTTTAGAGGATCACCGAACCGGCTTGGTCCGGCTACTTGGCGGCACCAACTCGCTCGTCACGTAAACGCACTTTGGGCACTCATAACCAATCAATCCAGGCTCGCCTAACGTTGGCTCGATCGTGACTATGGCCTCCATCGCGGTTCCGCATCGTGGGCAGGACAGGGTTGGGGCGCGACGCTGAGTTCTGGCTAGGTCCGACATAGCTCGGCCAGTTCGCGTTTGATGCTATGTTGAGTGCCCGACGGAAGGAAAAACGCAGGACCAGCGAAGTGGTTCAGCCGGGAACTTTCGAGCGAGTCCCGGAGCAGGCTGATAATCACATCGGAAAATCGGATATTCGCGTCGCGACAAGACCACCGGCTAGAAGGTTGTTGCCCGCTAACTGTAAATTGGCCGTCGCGCCCGGCGGCCAGGGTCTCTGTGTCGCCGTTCCGACTCTCGGTTGAACAGACCAGGCCGTAGCCGTCTTGCCGTCAGATCACGGCTGGCCGGTTAATGTACTCTCTTGCCGACTATTATCGCCATCGCGGCCTTGTCGCCCAACAGGAGGCCGCGCAAACATTGAACGAAGTGATCAGAAATACCTTTCAGGAGGTTGCGAGAGGTTGGTTTGAGCTTGCCGATATAAGTGATCACCTAGACAGGCGCGAAGCCGACCAGCAATCTGATGAGAAGCGATGAGCGCCGAACAAAAAAAGAGGCCGGACGACTATCGACGGCTTGCAGAGCAGTGCCGACGAGCTGCCGGCATGGCCCCCACGGAAAAAGAGCGGAATAACCTGCTGGCCAGGGCGAAAACCTTCGACTTCTTGGCCGAGCATAGTCGAGCAGCAGCAGTCTTGGAGTGCAATGAATAGGTTAGCTCATTGGCGTTAGACAGAAGGAGCGGCCCTTTGCGCATCGCATCCGACACAAACCTGATTGATGGGATATTGCCCTGGGTTGTCTTGCTACTTGGCCTGTCGCTGCCATCGCTTGCGGCTTTGCTTCTAGGCTGAGATCGCATTTTTGCGTTTCGCTCTTTGGCTGGCTGTTTGCCTGGGTCTGAGCTTATTGGTCGCTTTTTTGCTGCAATGGCTGGCCTTTTAGCGGCTGAGGTTTGGAGCCAAGTTTAACCTCTCATTTACGGTACGCAGCGGAACAACTCGCGTGCGCCAGTGCGCAATGGCTAAGTCGTTCTCGGCTCGGTCCGGCAAACGGACAGACCGACGCATCTCCGCCTGGTGTCCGGGGGGTGCTGGGCCGAGCCGCCAAACTGACGATCTGCGAAATGAGATCAAAAGGCGACGACGCAGGCCCGCGCTCCTTCTTCTTTTTGGTTGGACTTGCGCTGGTGATGATTTGGCTCACGCAGCAGTTCCTTTAGGGCAGCATTTAGCTCACCGGAACGAATGGGCGCGTGGCGGGGCTTCCTTGGTGCTCAGTCATCGAGGATGGGTGTATACTCCCTCACGGAAAAGGGAGGAGCTTCCAAATGACTGAGGAGGCACTCCGTGGCTGGTACTGGGCCGGCGTTATCGTGTTTGCGCTGGCCGTGTTGGTTGGCTGGTACATGCAGTGAGTCGTAGTCTGAACTGGGCGGACCGCTGGATTGACGCGCGAGCTCTCGCCCGCGACCGAATTTGTTTTTCGAGAAGCGGTGCACGGCTCGACTGACTTTCGCCGGCGTGCGTTTTGGCACGCCGCGGATTTCCGATCACCCAAGCCACCGATCAAAATCTTGCATGCGAAGTGCTGGAAAACGGCATGACCACGTTGGCAGCCGGGTGCAGGGCTGGTTCGCAGATGATGGGTCTGAGGCCGGCGGCGATGTCTATGAAGGCGTGACCTGCCTAGCTTGCAGGCAGGTCCACATGGTCCATCGGCAGACCGGCAGGGTCCTGGGCGCTGATGAGGAATAGCTCGACGCGGTTGCTTTGGGTGCCTGGAACAAACGAGCGTTTAGCGCGTTGAGCAAACAGCCGACCGCCCACCCTTCCCCCGTGCTCGGCCGGCAATATGTAGAGAGCCCCGGCCCAAACCCCTGCCGGGGCTCTTCCTTTGTCAGCGTCGCCTCTCGGCGCATCACCGAACTCCGGGTTCTTGCGCGTGATGCCAATTGGGCGATGCGCGCGCGCGGAAGAGCCGGGCTTACGCCTTGGTCAGTTCGCCTTCCCCCGCAATCCGTTGATGCTCTTCACTCGCACTTTTGATGCGGTATTCATACTCGCGGCCGTTGTGGGGGAGTTGTTTAATCACTTCATAGACTCCGCCTGGCACATTGCGACTGATGGAAGGCTTGAGCATCACGGTATCACCGACACGGAATTTATGCGAAGGCATCGGGAGCCTCCAGTCGCGCCATGCGATCGGCCTGATGCTGCGGCGCACCAGGACGGAGCTGATCGAGACGATCGAGCGCTCGCGTGCGATCTACAGCCTGCTTGGCCTGAAATACAACGAACCGAGAAGATGTGGCGGGCCATACTCAGGACGCAACAAACATGGCCGATAAATAGCGCATTCTTCACGCGCTTCGACGAAACGCGCCAAGCCCTAATCCGTTATGCAGTCTTCCTGTATGTCAAAGACATACCTCAAGTCGGACCACTTCAAGGGGTGGATCAGTCCACTCAAAAGAAATGCCCCGCTTCGGCGGGGCATAAGTGTGGAAATGGGATGGTATCCCAGACGGCTCAAGCTTTCGAGCGTCAAGGAAGCAGACCGTCAGCCCTTGGTGTATACGGGCGCGGGCGCCGACGGGGGATACTTGCCTACCGGAAGCTTGCCGATCGGAGCCTTACCAACATACGGAGCAGGCGCCGGAGGTGGCGGCTCCCTGCGAGGTAGATCGGCAGCAGCGGCAGCACTCAGCATCGCAAAGGATGCGGCTGCTGCCGTGAGCATCTTCAGCATGATGTAGCCTCCCCTTGAAAGTTTGCACCACAGTTTGGTCCGAGCGGAGTTCTCAGTCCAAATGTTAAAATGCCGGGACAGAGACAATCACACAACGAAAAAGGGCATCTTTTAATGCCCCGTCGTTCGCTTTCCTGACATCTGTTGCAAAAAGAGCACGTCGCTCAATACCGCCGCCAGCTCTTGGCAAAGGCGGCCATGGCAGCCTCGCGCGTTGCAGCATAGCCGTGCGTCGCCGTGCGATCCTCGTGGTGCCCGAATGCCAAGGTCCACATCCAAGGCGATCCTACGGGCGCGGCGTTGGCCTTGAAGATGCGGCCCACAACAGCGTCGCTGCAGAGCAAATCTTCCTCGCCTTCGCGCTTCATCGCTGGCGCCGCCGGGTTCTTGCTCTTGATCCAATGAAGGGCGTGCCCAATGGCGCAATGGCGCCCCCAAAGATAATATTAACGCGACGGCGCGAGGCGAACGGGCTTTGGAAAAAACCCACGTCGCGACGGTGACTAACCAGAGGAGAGCCGAAATGGAAAAGGTGACGACGGACGCGGTGACGGCACTCGTTGACATGTGGGTCACGCGAGTGCTGGCCACGCTCGACGATGAGAAGGCGGAGATTGTCAACCGCGTGGTCAACGGCGACCCGAATGCCGACCTGCGGGTAGTGTTCAAGTTGAAGCAGGGCGTGGTCCTGCTTGAGGCGGAAAGGAGCGACGAGAAGTTCGAACTCTACCGCGTCGACGTCGAGCCTCTGCGGCCCAGCGGGGGCTTTGCTGAGCTTGTGAGCAGGGCCGGCCACTGATGGTGCGTTGGGGTCCTGTTCGCACTGCACAAAAATGCCGCCTCGCGGGCCGATCGTATTGGCCCCTCCACCCAGCGGTACTCGATCGCCACGTTCTCACCCTCGGACGAAGCCGGCTTCTTCAGCCCATTGCGGAATGCGCGCAGACGGTCCGTGAAGGCTTCAGGCGATGAAGCGTTGAG
>VAZM01000002.1 GCA_005883135.1 Alphaproteobacteria bacterium | reverse complement strand
GCGCTGATCTATTTCGAGGCAATGACCACGGTTGCTCTCATCGTCGGGCTTGCGCTGGCATTTATCGTTGGCCCCGGCCACGGAATGAACATCGATCCGTCGATGCTGGACGCCAAGGCCATCACGACCCATGCGGAGAATGCCCACAAGCTGCAGGGCGGCGGGGTCGGGACCTTCATATTGAACATCATACCGACGACCTCATTTGACGCGCTGGCGCGCAACGACGTGCTCCAGGTGCTGTGCTTCGCGGTGATCTTTGGCGTCAGTCTGGCGCTTGTCGGCGAGAAGGCGCAGCAAGTCACCTCGATGATCGACGCGGTCTCGACCGTCCTCTTCAGGGCTATGGGGCTCATCGTCCGCGTTGCACCCTTCGGCGTGCTCGGAGCGGTGGCCTACACCGTCGGCCGCTACGGCGTGGGCTCTTTGAAGCAGCTCGCATCCTTGGTCGCTTTATTCTACGTGTCCATCGCCGTTTTCGTATTCGTTGTTCTCGGCGTTGTCATGCGACTTGCCGGCCTGAGCATCTTTCGGTTTCTCGCTTATCTGCGCGAGGAGCTGACGATCGTGCTCGCCACCGCCTCCTCCGATGCCGTGCTGCCGCAGATTATGCGCAAGCTCGAATGGATGGGTGTCAAGAAGTCGGTAGTCGGTCTCGTCATTCCCACCGGATACTCGTTCAACCTGGATGCATTTTCCATCTATCTCACGCTCGCAACGGTGTTCATAGCGCAAGCAACGAACACGCCCCTTTCGCTCGGCGACCTGCTCTTGATCCTCGGTGTGTCGCTGGTTACCTCGAAGGGAGCGCATGGCGTCCCGGGATCGGCGATCGTCATCTTGGCGGCGACGCTCAATGCCGTCCCGAGCATCCCGGCCATCGGCCTCGTGCTGGTCCTCTCGGTTGATTGGTTCATCGGGATGGCGCGGGCTCTTGGAAACTTGATCGGCAATTGTGTGGCCACCGTGGTGATCGCCGCATGGGAGAAGGACCTCGACCACGCAAAGGCCAAGGAGGTTCTCTACGGCAAGTTCATCGTTGACGTGACTGCCGGGTGAGCGAGGCCGAAAGCTACCGGCCTTCCGTTAGGAATGCTTCATCCTGCAGTGCCACGCGTGCTGCTATCCCGGCTGAAACCCTTTGGCACTGGACACCGGCCTAGCGACCGGTCCGGTGAGGAATTGGATAAGCGATTTCGCCGCCTCCGGTGCTTTGGTAGTCGCACCAATGGCGGCGGTCCAGAGTGTCGTGCTGGCCAACTCGCCGGGAAGCGGGCCGAGCACTTCCGCTCCCGCCACGGGCACAATCTCCGAACTCTGTGCGACTCCGATTTCGGCTTCGCCCTTCGCAACAACTTCGGCCGCCTGGGGGCCTGGCACTAAAATAGTCTTAGACTTCAACTGGTCGGCAATTCCGAGACGGTCGAGGACATGCGCGAAATAGACCCCGCTGGCGCCGCCCTTTGACGGATCCGCATAGACAATCGATTTGGCATCGAGCAGCGTGCGCTTTAATGCCTCGACCGTGCCTGATGTCCGGTTTCGGCGAACCGGCACGTATCGCCAGCGCAACCGGCGTGCCTGCGACATTTGTAATGCTGCCCGATGCGAACTTCTGCTGCTTGTCAAGCTCGTCCATTACCGGACGCGACAAAATCATGACGTCGGCGGCTTCGCCCTCCAGCATGCGCTTTCTGATATCAGCGATCAGGCTGTAGCCGATGTTAGGTTTGTTTCCGGTTGCCTGCTCGAAATTCGGAGCAACTTGGTTCAAGGCCGAGGTTAACGTTACGAAGTCAAGACCTTGATTTCAGCGGCGCCCCCAGCTGTTGCTACGAGCGCCGGAGCAAGGAGCAGATCTGCGAACAGATCAAGGACCCGGCGCGAACGCCGGTATCTTGCTGTGACGAGCCGCCGAAACCGTTCTCTGCCGGTCTGGCCGGAGGATCCCGCCTCGCGAGCGGACCCGACGGCCTGGCGCGGCTATGCCGAGACAGGTGAGCCGCCCGTTACACTCAGTCAGCTCAAAAACTCGGAAATCATCCCCGCGGATTCTCGGGCTTTGGTGACGAGAAACAGATGGCCGTCGTCGATGGTCACCAGGCGCGCGTCCCGAATGAGGCTCGCCAGGATACGACCGTTGGCGAACGGCACCAGCGGGTCGTCGGTCCCGGCCATGACCAGCGTCGGCTGCGCAAGCAATCGCAGCCACGGCAGGCTCGTCCAGCCACAGCCAGCGAGTAGCTGCAGGTAATAGCCGTAATCGCTCGACCAGCGGACGTGGCGCAGATAACTGTGCACGAGCTCGGGCGAACCGCGCAATGCCCCGCCATAGATGTCGCCGGCGATGCTCTCCATATATTTGGAGTCTTTGTAGCGCCGTGGCGTCGCCATCTTGAGCAGGACGGTGAGATTCGCTGGCACCATCAGGTGACCGGGCGAGGTGGCTGCGAGCACCAGCCGCCGGCACCTTTCCCCCTGCTGGAACGCGAATTGCTGTGCCAACGCGCCGCCCCACGACAGGCCGAGCACGTCCACCTGTGCGCGACCCAACTGGTCGAGCAGCTGCGCGCTCAGTCGTGCCAAACTCGAGGGACGGTACGGCAGCCAGGGCGACGGCGAGCCGCCGACGCCGGGCACGTCGAAGATGATCGCCTCGGGTCCATCGAGTGCGTCGAGAAACGGCTGGACCAGCTCGATATTGGCACCGATCCCGTTGAAGATGAGAAGCGGCGCGCGCGTCTTTTCCCCGCGTCGAATGCCGACGCGCAGCGTCTGTCCTTGGACATCGTACAGGCTGATTTGCATCTACCGCTCCATGACGTAGCGGCCGGGCGCCGACTCCAGCGGCGGATTCACCTCGCTGCCCAACCCGGCCGGCGTCGGCGTCATGGCGCCGGAGCGCGCCTTGATCCAGTCGAGCCAGTGCGGCCACCAGCTGCCGCTGTGCTTTGCCGCTTGCTCGCGCCACATCTGCGCGTCTGCTGCGCTCGCGGTGCCGGCCCAGAAGCATGCCTTGGGATTGCCGGGCGGATTGATGAGGCTCTGAATGTGGCCGCTGTTGGCGAGCACGAACGTGCTGCGCTCGCCATAGAGCTTCGCCGTGTTGTAGCAGCCTTGCCACGGCGTGATGTGATCGGTCAGTCCTGCGAGGACATAGCTGTCCAAATCGAGGAGGCGCATGTCGAGCGGGGTGCCGCAAACCTCGAGCCGGCCGGGATGAACGAACGGGTTGGCCTCGATGAGATCGAGAAAGTCGGCATGCAGCCGGGCGGGCAGCCGCGTCGTGTCGTTGTTCCAGTAGAGGACATTAAAGGCGGGCGGCGCATTGCCGAGCAGGTAGTTGCTTACCCAGTAGTTCCAGATCAGGTCGTTGGGCCGCATCCAAGCGAACATGCGCGCCAGCTCCTGTCCTTCGACGACGCCGGTGAGCTGTGACGCGCTCTTCGCCGCAGCAATCGATTCCGGGGTGACGAACAATCCCGCCGTCGTGTTCTGCGTGACCGCCATGTCGAGCAGGCAGACCGCCACGGTGGCGCTGTGGACCTTTCTTTCGCCGCGCGCTGCGAGATGCGCGAGGAAAGCGGACATGGTGATGCCGCCCGAGCACGAGCCCCATACGTTGACATCCTCGCTGCCGGTGATGTCCCGCATCACCTCCACGGCGTCTTCCAGCGCCTCGACATAGGTGTCGATCCCGAAGCGGCGTTCGGCGGGGGTCGGGTTCTTCCAGCTGATGGCGAAGGCCTGCAAGTTTCCCTCGAGGCAATAGCGAATGATGCTCTTTTCCGGCACGAGATCGAAAACGTAGAACTTGTTGATCTGGGGCGGGGCGATGAGCAGCGGCCGCTTGTGCAGCTGTGCTCCCACCGGCCGGTACTGGATCAGCTCCATCACCGGTGTGCGGTGTACGACCGCGCCCGGCGTGGTCGCGAGATTTTTGCCCACGGCGAAGGTCCACGTGTCGACCTGCGCCGGCAGGCCGCCGTTCCCCACGAGATCGCCGAGGAACTTTTTCAGGCCATGCACGAGGCTCGCGCCACCAGTGTCAACGAGCTTCTTTAGCGCCGCAGGATTGCCAGCGAGCGCATTGGTCGGCGCCATCGCGTCCACGATCAGCGAGACTACGAAGCGCGCGCGCTCGGCATCCCGCTTGTCCATGTTGGCTTGGTCGAGAAAGCCGTAGAGCGCGTTGCCCCAGGCCAGATAGCCCTGCGCGAGTGAGCGGTAGGCGAGGCTTTCCTTCCAGGCCGGGTCGGCGAAGCGCCTGTCCTTGGCGTCGGGCGCAAGCTCGCTTGCGCCCGACGCGATGCGCCCGAGCTCGCCGAGAAACGTCAGATACTGCTGAGCGGACGCGATGGGGTTGGAGGATGTCTTGCCCGCGCACGCCGATCAGCGGATTGGCCGCCAACGTGTGCTGCGCCGCCTGTTCGCGGATGTCGCTCTCGGCAGCAACTGGAGCGTCGTCGGCCATGGGATGCTCCTCAATGCGAAGTTTGCCGCGCGCACGCCCTATCGGGTTTGCCGATCAGCAGGCACAGGAGCTCTGCGACGAGGGCGGGTTTCGCCTCGCCTTCGATCTCCAGCGTGCAGCTGAGCTTGAGCAGCACCCGCTTGTCGCTCTGCGGCTCGGCCGCGAGCAGCGTCGCACGGGTGCGCACGCGCGCGCCCGCCTTGACCGGTGCGATCAAGCGAACCTTATCCAATCCATAGTTGAGCCCGGTCGCGGCATCCGGCGGGATCACGCCGAGCTCCATCACCATCGCCGCGACCAATGACAGGGTGAGATGGATCCATTGCCGATCGCCAGTGCAGGCGGCGAAGGCGTCGATTCGGTCCTGGTCGACAATGATCCAGCCGGACGCGCCGAGCTCGCGGCCGACGAATTGCGGCGCGCTCGCCATGGAGTATTGCGCCATCGTCATAGTCGCCCCCTATGGCAGCCCGCGCAGATCCTTGCGCAGGATCTTGCCGACGTTCGACTTCGGCAATGCGTCGAGGAAGCGGACCTCCTTCGGCACCTTGTAGGCCGCCAGTTGACAGCGGCAGTGCGCAATCAGATCCGCTTCACTGAGCGCGGCCCCGGGGACCTTGGCCACGAACAGCCGCACCGCCTCGCCGGTCTTCTCGTCCGGCCTGCCGACGCAGGCGCATTCGGCGACCCCGGTGCAGGCGGCAGCGATCGCTTCGACCTCGTTGGGAAAAACGTTGAAGCCGGAAACGATGATCAGGTCCTTCTTGCGGTCGACGATTTTGAGAAAACCCTTGGCGTCGAACACGCCGATGTCGCCGGTGCGGAAATAGCCGTCGGTGGTGAAGGCGTCGGCATTGGCCTGCGGCTTCTGCCAGTAGCCTTGCATCACCTGCGGGCCCTTGGCGCAGACCTCGCCCGGCTCGCCGATCGTCGCCTCCTCGTCGTTGGCGTCGAGCAGCCTGATGTCGGTTGAGGGAAACGGTAGGCCCACCGTTGCCGAGAACCCGTTCGTCGCCGTCGGCGGATTGAGCGTGAGGATCGGCGAGGTTTCGGAAAGGCCGTAGCCTTCGAGGATTTCCTTGCCGGTGAGCGCTTTCCATTTCGCCGACGTGGTCGGCAGCACCGCAGCGCCACCGCCGATCGCCACGCGCAACCTGCTGAAGTCCACCTCGGAAATCTTCGGATGCATGACGAGCGCGCCGTAGAGCGTGTTCACTCCGGTCAAGGCGGTGCAGCGCGCCTGGCGAAGGATGTCGACGAAGCCATCCATGTCGCGAGGATTGGCGATGAGCCAGTTCTCGGCACCGATCGAGTAGTAGGAGATGAAATTCAGCATCAGCGCGAAGATGTGATAGAGCGGCAGCGCCGTGACCACCACGTCTTCGCCGGGGCGCATGGCATCACCCATGAACGCCTTGAACTGCTCGGTGTTGGCGACGAGGTTGCGATGCGAGAGCGCGGCGCCCTTCGAGAGCCCCGTGGTGCCCCCCGTGTATTGCAAGAAGAGCAGATCATCGCCGCACAGCGCCACCGGCGTGAACGGAAGTGCGCCGCCTTGCGTCAGCGCGGCGGCGAACGTGATCACGTTTTGGGGTCTCGCGTCGATCGGAGGAGCCGGCAGGGCCGCGCCGATGCCCTCGCCCGGTGCGACGCTGATGACCTGCTTGATCGCCGTCTTGCCGATGATCTCGGCGAGCGTCGCCGAGGCGCCGTTGGAGATGATGATGGTCTCGACGCCGGCGTCGTTGAGCTGATGCTCGAGCTCGCGCGGCGTGTAGAGCGGATTGACGTTGACCTGCACGCCGCCGGCACGGACGATGCCGAGCATGGCAATGGGAAAGGCCGCGACGTTGGGCAGCATCACGGCGATGCGATCACCTTTCTTCACGTTGAGCTTGTTCTGCAGGAAGGCCGCGAAGCTGCGCGACAGCCGGTCGGTGTCGGCATAGGTCAGCGTGTGGCCGAAGCAGCGAAACGCCGGGCGGTCGGCGAACCGCTGCATGGCGGCTTCGAGCATCGCCAGCACCGAGCCATGTGCGTCGGGATTGATCTCGCAGGGAATTTTTTCGCCGTAGGCGGCGAGCCAATGCTTCCGCGACATGGACTTTTCTCCCTCTGCTCAGCGACGCTGCCGCGTCAGTCGACCAACATCCGTTGCGCATCCTTGAGTGCAGCAGCGCCGCCGACCACCACCTCCGCGAGACCGGGCGCGCTCGGCGCGATGTTATCGGCAAAAAACCGCGCGAGCTGCACACGTCCGGCATTGGCCGGATCGTTATCGCCGGCGCTAGTCGCGCGATGCGCTGCGAGCGCGCAAGCGCTCAACAGCGCGCCGCCCTGCGCCGTCGCGAACAGTCGCAAATAAGGAGTCGCGCCGGCGAGCGCGTCCTCCGTGGCGTTGTCGGCCAGCGCGCCGAGCATGAACCGCGTCGCCCGCTCGAGACTGTCGACCGCCTTGCCGATCTGCGGCGCCGCCGCCTGCAAGCTCGCGCAATCGGCCTGCGCCAGCTGTTCGCCGATTTGGCGCATAGCGTCGATTTGCCGGCGCACCGTCTCGCGCCTGAATGCCGTTGGTGCCTTCGTAGATGGACAAAATCCTGGCGTCCCGCAGATGCTGGGCGGCGCCGGTCTCCTCGATGAAGCCCATCCCGCCGTGCACCTGGATGCCGAGCGAAGCCACCTCGACGGCGATGTCGGTCGCAAACGCCTTGGCGACGGGAGTCAATATCGCGGCGCGGTCACTCGCCGCCTGCCGTTCGGTTGCGTCTTGGCATCGCTGCGAGCGATCGATCGCGGCCGCGGTCGCGTAAGCGATCGCGCGTGCAGCATTGGTCAGGCCGCGCATCGTCGCCAGCATGCGCCGCACATCGGCGTGCCCGATGATCGTCACCATCCCGTTGCCGTTATTGCTGGGTGAGGCACCTTGGCGACGTTCGCTGGCGAAACTGAGTGCGTCCTGGCAGGCGCGCTCGGCGATCGCGACGCCCTGCAGCGCGACCGACAGGCGCGCGCTGTTCATCATGGTGAACATGCAGGCGAGTCCGCGATGTTCCTCGCCGATGAGCCAGCCGCGTGCGCCGCCGCCGTCGCCGTAGATCATCGTGCAGGTTGGGCTCGCGTGGATGCCGAGCTTGTGCTCGAGGCTTGTGCAGCACACATCGTTGCGGCTGCCGTCGGGCAGGATTTTCGGCACCAGGAACAGCGAGATTCCGCGTGTGCCCTTCGGTGCGTCGGGCAATCGCGCCAGAACGAAATGGATGATGTTGTCGGTAAGATCGTGCTCGCCGTAGCTGATGAAGATCTTCTGCCCCGAGATGCGATAGCTGCCGTCGCCGTACGGCTCGGCGCGGGTGCGGATGGCGCTGAGATCGGAGCCCGCCTGCGGCTCGGTCAGATTCATTGTCGCCGTCCACTCGCCGGCGACGAGCCTTGCGAGGTATCGCTGCTTGAGATCTTCGCTGCCGTGCGCGGCGAGCGCTTCCACCCCGCCGAAGGTCAGTAGCGGAGCGACGCCGAACGCGAGGCAGGCGCCGTTCCACATCTCCGAGCAGCCGGCATTGAGCAGGAGCGGCAAATCCTGCCCGCCATATTCGGCCGGCCCCGCGAGCGCATTCCAGCCGCCGCCGATCCAGGCCTGATAAGCCTCCTTGAAGCCGGGCGCGGTGGTGACGGCGCCGTCGCACAGCCGCGCGCCATGGCGGTCGCCGGGGCGGTTGATCGGCGCCAGCACTTCTGCGGAGAAGCGCGCCGCCTCCTGCAAAATATTCTCGACCACGTCGAGCGAGAGGTCCGGATAGGTGCCGTCGTCGATTGCGTGCTCGAGCTCGCCGACGTGGCGCATCATGAACAGCATCTCGGGGACGGGAGCGCGATAGGTCATGGCCAATCCTCGACTTCGGAAGCCCTCGCTTCGGCTCGCGCGCCGGCACGGACGACAGCGGCGCTTTTTTTCGTTCTGCAACGCCGGCCGTGACGCCGTGCGTTTCTGCGCGCGCCTTTTAAAGCGCATTTCTTGGGCTGTGTCAAGTGAGCTTTATATAGATCAATTATACTTTATGTAGCGACGATCCGGCAATGCAGGAAGGGATAAAACGGTGACATTTTCGGCCGAATCCCACGGTTTGCACGACAGGTTTCTCCTGGCCTGGCGCCTACTCAAGTTGACTTTACTCTACCCAAGCCCCACAGTCATTCGCATGACTGATTCAGCGCCTTCCGACCGTTCCCGGTTCTACAGCGTGGCCGAGCTCGCCAACGAGTTTTCGCTCACCTCGCAGGGTATTCGTTTCTATGAGGAGAGCGGGCTGATCGCACCGGCGCGCGTGGGCCGCACCCGCGTCTTCAATTATCAAGACCGGGCGCGCCTCATTCTGATCCAGCGGCTGCGCCGACTCGGATTCTCGATCGACGCTATCCGCGAGTACCTGAGTCTCTACAGGGCGGACGCGACCGGCGCGACGCAGTACCGGCGTGGGCTCGAGCGAATCGTCGAGCGCATACGCGAGCTTGAGAGCAAGCGGCTCGATCTCGACGAGACACTGGCGGGCCTACGCGCGCTCGAGCGCGAGGCCCACGACCGTCTCGATCGCGCGCTGATCGAGGAAAGCAAGACGCAGCGAAGTAAAGATACTAACGGCAAGCGCGATCTCCGGACACCGTGAAGTCCTAACGAACAGCGCGTCACGAGTGAACGGCGCGCTCGCCGTGTACCAGGGCCCCTGGCGCAAAGCGGCAGTAGAAGCCGCGATGTCCGCTTTCGGGGGCAAAGCGGACATGGAGAGTTCGAAAATCTCGCAGTGCACCAGTTACTAGGCGTGCTATTCCTTATTCGGGAAGCACGGGAGCTAATGGGCAAAGAGGAGGCACCATGCGATCTATGACATTTTGCGCGACCGTCCTGTCGTTCATCATCGCCACCGCCGTCGCGTCGGCGCAAACTCCATCTCCTTCTGCAGCCGCCCCTGTGGCCAGCCCCACAAATAAACAGGCCATCTCTAAGGCGTGCTCGGATCAAGCCGATGCCAAAGGCCTGCACGGTAAGGCGCGCAAGAAATTCCGGTCGGAATGCAAAAGGAGGAGCGGCAAACCGCAGTGACGGAAGCCGCCACCACGCCGACGCCCCGCGGTGACCGAACATAGCCGTTGCAACCCGTGCACGAGTCCGTTTTTGGCGCTAAGCGGCCGTTGCGAGTCGAAGGCGCAATGTCCGCTCTCGGGGGTCAAGCACAGCAGCCCTCGCTGTCGATGATCGAGCTTCTCGGTGCGACAACGGCGCAGAGGTACGCCGCGCGTCCTTGCAGTAAGGCCGAAAAAACGGAAAACTCGAACCAGTTCGGGAGCCGTCGTGCGGACTCCCGGTTAGGAGGGCGACCATGTCACGGGTTCTATTCACATCCATCGGGGCCGCGCTGCTGGCCACCATGCTCGGCATGCCGGCGCAGGCGCAGCAACGGCCGCAGATCGAGACCACGAAGGTTGACGGCACTGACAACGTCTACATCTTCCGCAATGGCAACCATCAATCGATGTTCGTGGTTACCAAGGACGGCGTGATCGCGACCGACCCGATCGCCTACGGCCGGCCGAACGGCGGCCAGCAATACGTCGACGAGATCAAGAAAGTCACCGACAAGCCTATCAAATATCTGATCTACAGCCACCACCACTACGATCACATCGCCGGCGGCAAGGCGTTCAAGGACGCCGGGGCCACAATCATTGCGCACAAGAAGGTCACGGAGCATCTGGCTCCGCTCAAGGACCCGAACACGGTGCTGCCGGATCAGACGATAGACGGCAAGAAAACCATCAAGCTCGGCGGCACCTCGGTCGAGCTGCTCTATCTCGGTCCCAATCACTCGGATTCCAATCTGGTGATCCGGCTGCCGAAGGAAAAGATCGTTTTCATCGTCGATACCATTCCGGTCGGTTCGTTCCCGGGTCGCGGCATGATCGACTTCTTCCCGCTCGAAACCGAAGCCTTCATCACCAAAGTCCTGGCGCTGGATTGGGATCGTCTGATCCCTGGTCACCCCGGACAGCCGAACGGCCGGCTCGGCACCAAGGACGATGCGAAGAACGTCCTGGCGCTGTATCAGGACGCCTCCGCGGAAATGAGAAAGATGGGCCAGGGCGGAAAGTGCTGGGACGAGGCCGAGAAGGAGTTCAAACTGCCGAAGTACGAGAGCATGCCGGGCTACGCCAACGGTCTGCCGATGGTCGCGCGCCGCTATTGCGCCCTGTGGGGCCGTGGCACCTGATGCTCAGATTGAAACCAGGGACCGGTACAGGCGGGTGCACATAGAGGTGCAGGGAGATTGAAGCCGGCCGGGAATGGCGTCATGCCTTTCGCTGCCCGCCGTCCGCCCGGTTCAAGCCCTCGGCGAGCGACGTATAGCGGAAATCCGGAAACGCGCGGCGGCAGGCCGCGATGTCGAACGGTCGGTAGCCGCCGTGCGGCATCTCTCCCTGCCGCGGTGTCCCGCGTACCCCCACCACCGGCTTGGCCATGGCGGCGACGCGCTCGGCGATGTCGCGAAAGCTGTAGACCTCGCCGGTTGCAATGTTGAGCGTCCCCCGGCTGCGATGTTCGATCACGCGGCAGACGATTTCCGCCACGTCATCGACCAGCACGTGATCGCGCCGCTCCTTGCCTTCGCCGAACAGAACGATCTCCTGGCATGCCGCCGCCAACCGACGGAAGCGGTTGGGCCCGTAGCCGTTGTGCGGATCCCCCTCGCCGTAGATCAAGGTCGAACGTACCACCGCGAGTGGCGCTTTGAGGATGGCCTTGAGCATCAGCTCGCGCGCGAGATGCATGGTGCCGTGCATGGAGACGGGCTCTGTCGGCGATTGTTCGGTCAGCGGGATGGGCGCGTCGCTGTAGACGGCGTCCGAGCTGAAATACACGACGTGGTTGACGCTCGCGCGCTCGAGCGCGCTGCAGACCGCATGCATGATACGGATGTTGTCGACCATCATGCCGGTGTCCTTGCACGGCGCGCGCGCGGAGACGACGAGGACCGCATCGTCGGGCGCGAGCCGCGTCTGCAGTTGCTCAGCCGCCCCAGATGCCGTCAGGTCGATGTCATCCTTGTCGAGCGGAAGCACCGGAACGCCGCGCGCGGCCAGTAACCGCGCGCAGGTGCCGCCGACGAAGCCCAAGGCGCCGAGCACGACCACCCGGCTCGGTTTTTGTGGAGTGGGATTGAGATGCTCCAGCATGATGACTTTCCATACCCCTTCCGAGCGATCAGTTAAACCCAGGCACGATGGCCGACGAGGTGATCGAATAGCTGTTTGCTGCAATGCGCCAGGTCGCGATTAGCACAAATCGGCCATATCGAAACGTCTGCTGTTTGTCCGCTTTCGGGGATCAAGGGGACATTGCTAGGTGATCGGTGATGTCCGCTCCTGACCCAAACCAGTCATAAGTCGGCCAAATCCTACAGCGCAGTAGTCTCCTGCTGTACCCTTGACGTGTTATCATTGGATTGTAAGCACAGCGAGGTCGGCAGCCGGCACGTAGATTCAGAACGATTCAGGTTTAGCCCAAGCCGCCTTCCGCGAGCGATCAATCCTCATCCTGATGCCTTGAAAAGGACGCGTCATGAATAAGCTCGCACCTTCGCGGCCGCCATCCGCATTGGCGCTTTTAGCGGTTATGATTGCGGCGTTTGCCTTTATCGCGATTCTCGATGTTGGCCCGCTGGTCGGTATCGGCGCTAATGCGAATGCGGTCCTGACGTTGCTCGCGGCGCTCATCTTCGTTGTCGCGCATGGATACATTGCTCTCGGCTGGCGCAACATAGTTGCCTT
>VAZM01000001.1 GCA_005883135.1 Alphaproteobacteria bacterium | reverse complement strand
ATCGATCCCGCGCCAGCGCTCGTCGAGGTAAGCCTTGGCCACGTCAACCTTCCCCCATCGACCAAGATGCCAGTAGAGCATCAGGCGTATATAGTCCGCGGTCTCGTTATTCGTTGCGAGAAACTTACGCGCCGCATACTCGGCCTTTTCGCCGTTGGTCACGAGTTGCGACAGCGCGGCCAGCATCAAGGCGCCGCTTTCTAATCCCGGCAATTCGCGCGCTCTTTCGGCGAATTGCAACGCCTCATCGATGCGTCCCGCTGCGAGAAGCAGAGCGAATCTGTTGCTCACAAGATCCGGGCTATCGGTCAGGCCATCATCGCGCGAATCGCCTAACACCCTCGCGGCCTCGTCAATGTTGTTGCGGAACAGGTGGGTTTCGATCAGCGCGGAATAAGCGCAGGCGCCAGGCCAGCTCGCATTCCGGATGGATCCATCTTTTCTGAGACTCTGAATCAATGCCATGAGCCGGCTCGCTGCCTCCTGTCCCGCCTCTTGGCCTGTTTTCCCAGCGCTAAACCGTGCCCTGGTCGAATAGTTTTTGGCAAAACTGCAATTGACCCAAGCGCTCAACCGGGGCCTCTCGGCTTCCGACACAGCCGGCCCATCAAGGCGTTCTCGCGCCCGCTCGAGCCAGAAGAGGCCCTTGTTGACATCAGCCCCATCGCCGCCCTCGGAAAGTGCGTCCCCGAGCCCGAGCGCGATATAGAAGTTTTTCGGACGGAGTTCCGCGAGCCGTTGCAGCAAATCCACGTACCAGCGGGGAAGCGATCGCGTGTTGTAACGACTCATCAGCTCAGAAAATGCGTTTTGAACATCCGCCTCGTCCTGTTCTGTCTCCTTCCACTCCCGAAAAGCGCTGGCGAGCCAAGTTTCCGCCGCGGCCAGGTCCGGCGGCGGATCGAAGCCTCGCCCGCTCAGCTCGAGAGTCCAGTAGCCCAGGACGTATTTCTGATTCGCGTTAAGGAGGCTGCGATACTGGGGTGCGTTCAATGTCGCGAGACTGGCACGCATCTGGGTGCGCGCGACCGAGCGTTGAAACAGGCAGTACTCGAGGCGTACCCGGTCGGGGTCGGGGATCGCATCACGATGGTGCGCGAGCAAGTCTTCGAGTTCGAAGCGCGCTTGCTCGTCATCAAGCGTGCCGGAACGCGCGGACTCCATGCAGGCCTGGGTCACCTTGTTGACCGCGCCGTTCACGCTAACGGCGTCGCGGCTTGCGTAGGCCGCGGGAAAGCTCGCAACAGCACCGTAGCGGTCAGCCGCCACCGCCTCCGCAAACCGCTGCTCGGCGCGCGGAAAGTCGCCTTGCTCGAGAGCGTCGATTCCCGCGAGAACCGCCTTTGGCGCGAGCGTGGGGGAAGATTGCGGGGCCGGCGCAAGCCGCGCCGCCTGGGTGTCTTGCAACGCCCGCACGAGTTGCGCACCGTCGAGGCCTGCCTCCCACCAAAAGACGAGGCTGCCGAGAAGCCAGTCGAGCTCCCGCAGGGACTGGCCGGGAGCAACGCGCCGCAGTGCGCCCTCGACACCCTCGGCATTGTAGGCCCCGAGCTCGGCTTCACTCGGCTTGAGCACGCCGCGCAAAAGCGACTTGATGTCGCTCAGCGCATACCGCTCGAGTAACCATGCCTTGAGCGGCTCATTCCTTCCCAGCTGGTTGTCGACGTAGTCAGCGGTGACCCACCACGTACGCCAGGCGAGCAACCGCCGGCGCAACTCGCCGACGAACTGCTCGACGGCTCGGTCCGGCTCGGCGACCTCGATGGCGATCGCGTCCCTGTCGGCCCATGTCTGCGTCAGCAGCTCGATGCGAAATGCTTTGGGTGGGAGCTTGCGCGTCGGGTCCAAGATTGCACCCTTGAAATTCACGCCGGGCACCCTGATGCCGAAACGCTTGAACAATTCGCCGCGAAGAACCGCGAGCACTTCCAAGATCCTCGGCTGCAATTCACCCTCCGGCGTGGCGAAGTAGTCCACCAGATCGTCGCCGACGTACACGCGCAGCGGTTGGGGCTTATTGGTCTTACGGTCGGCCATGTCGCGGTAAGGAACGATATCCTCGGCCCGGGCCGACTCCGCAGCTTCGCGGGCAGCAGCGTGCGCGCCGGCAAACCGGACGCCATCGCGCAACGTTGCGGCGGTCTGGTCTTTCTCGACCTGCTCGGCGACCTCGGCGGAGGAAAATTGCGAGCGCGGATAGGCCGCCAGGCTATCGAGCACGTATTCCAGGTTCACGAGCGGATAGCTGCGTGCGACAAGGGCGCACAAATCCTCGACGAGCCCGTCGATGCCCCCGCGGGACGCGAGAGCCTCGGCGACGGTGCGCTTGAATCCGAGCCCTTCCAGACGGCTCAGAAGATAGGCGACGTTCTGAGCGTTGAGTGTCAGTCTCGGCTGGGCGGTCAGGACCTGTCCGAGCGCCGCCGCGATCAGCGCCTCTTTGGGCGATACCTGATGGCCGGCGGCCTCGAACAGCGGTTGGGTCCAGGACGGCACCAGCCACCACGGCCCGCCCTCCTTCAAAGCATCGGCATCGACGCGGGCCCACTGCGCCTTGTGCGCGTCGAACCACGCTTGCAACCGCTCCGGCATGTCGTTCTCGGACACGAGGACGAACGACCGCAGGGTGGGTACCTCTATGCGCGTCTCCACCTTGCCAGCCATCACGACGACGTCGTGCAGCGGTACGTTTTTGTCGGCACTCAGCTTCAACGCTGGCGGCGGCGGGACACCCCACGTGTCCATCATTTGCATCGCAACGACCCGCCATTCATAAAGGAGTCGACCGGTGTCCACGTCGCGGTCCGGGTTGTAACGCAGCTCGATCGGCCAGGGCGCATCAGCGTTGACTTGCGGCATGACGGCGCCGACCCTGCGGTCCGCCCGGTACTGCTCCGTGATCGCGGACGCGGCGACCTTCAGCAGGTCCGTCAGGTGCTCGAGCTCGTTCTGCTGCCAAAGGTAGGCGGCAACATTGCCGAGCACTGTCGGCGCCTTTCGTTCAGCAGCCTCAGAGTCGCGCGCGTGGAGTGTGAGCAACTCTTTGATTGCGCCGTCGGTGCGGTCGTACTCGGTGAAGTACCTCAACGCGGCGTAAAAAAGTATGGCCACGATTGCCACACCGACGCTCGCACCGAGCCCCATGGCGCGCAGCAACTTCCATCGCCGCCGGCGGCGTTCGTAGTGTTCTTTCCAGACTCGAATGGAATCCCTGATTGGCCCGATAAAGCGGTCGTGCGTCAGTTCGTACCAACGCTCGCCGCCGGCGCGCGCCTCGGCGCGTATGAGGTGCTTCTCCTCCAGAACGTCGACGGCGGCGTTGGGGATCGCCCTTTCCTCGCGACCGGTGCTTTCCGGCCCGCGGTAGACCATGCCGCGCGTGCCTCCGGGCGTGATGAGATAGCGGTCCACCCACAAACGCAGCCGGTCCTTCGAGACGCCCGTTTTCGTCGTGGCGGCCTCGAGTGCATCGTCGTAGAACCGCTTCAGTGCTTTGTCGACGTCGCCGTAGGTCTCGATGTGTGCGGTCGTGATCGTGTGGACATCCGGGGGCAGATCGTCCCAGAGCTTCGCGCATGCGACTTGCAGCTGCACCGGCTCGACCGATTGGCCGACGGTCTCGATGTCCTCTCCTCCCGCACCTCTGACCGTGATCTTGCGCAGCTCTTCGACTAGCCGCTGACTCGCCTCCGGCTCGATGTTTCTATCGGTCCGCGCGAGGGGGCCTTCGATCGCCTGCTGGGCCGCTTTCGGGCCCAGTTGATCGAGTGGAAAGCGCGTGCGCAGACCCTGCGGCAATAGCGGCGCGTACGTCTCGAGTTGAGCGACGAATTCCCGTCGCATGACCAGCACGATGCGCAGCCGCGGATCGTGTTCGAGCGCGTCGCAAAGCTGGCGAATCAACGCCCCCCGCTCGCGCCAGCGCTCGGGCGCAAACGTAAAGAGCTCCTCGAATTGGTCCAGGAGGACGATCCGCAGCACGGCCTCACCGGCCGCGTCCTCTCGGTGGGGGCGCGCGGCGAGGAAGCGGACGATGTCCGCCTTCACGAGCTCGCCGGGGTCGACGCTCGGGCCGGCCCAGCTCGATAGGACGTTGAATGCATAGACGTTGTCGACGCCGACGTTCTTGACCGCATCGGGTATGCGACCGCCCACGCGGGCCGGCGGCAGCACCTCATAGCCGCGTGCCTCGAGCAGCGGGATCAAGCCTGCGTTGAGCAGCGACGACTTGCCCGCGCCCGAAGCCGCGTAGAGGACAACAATCGGATGGGCGACGACGAGGGAGCATAGATCACGCGCTTCGCGGTCGCGTCCGAAGAAGAGCTCCTCTTCCTCGCGCCCGAACGGGCGTGGCCCCACGTAGGGCTTTTGATCAGCCGTGGCCATCGAAGGCCTCCCAGCGCCGGCTCAATTCGGAGACGAAATCGCGGCAGGTCCCCCAGAAGACTCGGATCCGAAGGCTGGAGAAGTGTTTGTCGAAATAGTTTTGAACACTCTCTTTCTGCTCGTCGGTCATGTCCTCTCGGACTTGCGAGAGTTGAACCGAGACGTGCGAACGGGTGCTGCTTTTGTCCAGGTACTCGACGAGTGCGCGGAACAGGACGCGAAAATTCCAGTCCGCCAGCCCGTAGCCGAGGAAGAGCAGCGTCGAATCGGTGAACGCCTCCTGGACCCGTGGCGGCAGGATGTGCTGATCGGTGGAGATCCGCATGAGGAAGTCGAGGTAATCGTCTTCGGTCAGCACCATCGACTTGGTTTCGTCGAGGTAACCGTGCAGGTGAAAGACGACCGGTTGCTGTGCCGAAGGCACGTAACCCTTCTCGAACTCGGACGGCAGGTGCTTGATGTCGCTCTTCCAGCGGCAAGTCTCCCGCACGCCTTCTCGCCCTTGCGCCTTGAGGGCGCGAATCATGAAGTCGTCGTAGTTCGTCGTCATGTAGATCGGCAGCGGGAGCCTCGACAGAACGCCATGCGGCTCATCCCGCGCGCTGAAATCCGGGGGCGCGCATTTCTTGAAGGAGTTTGCGAGCTCCTCCTTCGGGAACATCGAATCGTAGGTGACGGCGAGGTATTGCGCGACGCGCGGGAGGTCCGTCCTGTCGGCAAGCGGGTAATTGTGCTCGGCTGACCATTTCTCGGCGACGCCGCCGCCGAGTGGCAGCGCCGGGAACGAAGCGCCCGCGCCGAGAAACGGGGTGCACCTGCCCTCCTTGATGCGGTGCAGGAGCAGCTTCCAGTCGCTGTCGCTCAGCGAACCCTGCATGAC
>VAZM01000656.1:873-2218 GCA_005883135.1 Alphaproteobacteria bacterium | reverse complement strand
GGTTGGGCAAGATTCAGTTATTCGATCATTTCGTTGGCGCATTTGAGGCCCATGTGTAGTTCTAGACGCTCGGGGAAAATGTGATTTCACCATTGCCCGTAGCGCGCGTCGAAGGGCGTTGAGGCGCGAGCTGGAATGCTCCATGCACCACCGATACCCTCGGAACTCGAAAGGCTAAAGCCTTTCATCAGGTCGATGAGGTTGTCTCCCAGTCGAAGATCCGCAGACATGCTCTCAACAGAGTTTACGCGCACCACTTCGATTTGCGTCGAAGTCGTTGTCTTACCCACTGTCGCCGGGTCCTGCGCATGTGCTGCAAACGAGCATGCCGCCACACCTCCAAACAGGCTGATGAACCTATGGCACCTCATCGCAGCCCCTGGTATCGACCTCGTTGTGTATCCGCACAGACGCAGCAAGAGCAGACGAGAAGAATGCCACAAAGGACCGGGTCGCGTAACGCGAGAACTCCAGAGGAGACCAACGAGGGCGCATCATGTTACGGTCAGAAGCTCGATAGCGGTATCCTTGGACGGCCTCACTGAAACTGCGTGAGTATCGCCCCTCCGTTCTCGGTGATGCCAACTTAGACCTCAATTCATCTTAATACTTGTCGCTCGCCGGTCGGGGGGAGAAATCATGCATTGGATTATGAGTCTGGTTGTCTTTGGTTTCCTGTCGGCAGTCCTACTTGGGATTCTTTAGGGCAAGTCGCAGGTTGATGTGATTGCGAGTGTTTGCGGCGTAACGCCGGATAGCCGCGCTCCGCGGTTGCGCCGGTCTCTCGTTTTTTCGTCGGAGGCGGTGTCAGAGTTCCGAAGGTCGTTGACGTCCCATTAACCCGCCCGATCAAACAATGACCTGGGCGATATGGGACAATCTTATGAACTTCGATATCACAAACTTCCAAACTCTAGCCCTACACTTGCCTGTTGAAGGCGAAGTTTGCGATCTCGCTCACGCCGAGGTTTCCACTCAGACAGAAATTAATACGGAGATTGCTCCGCTCATTCAGCAGATTGCAGCCGCGTCGATTTCAGAAATCGATCGGCTGACCACTGACTTGCAACAGGTAAGAAACCACTTGCAATCCGAGGGGGAGCGGGTTGAGCGAGAGATGGTTCGTTACACGAAGCTCACTCAGATGGCTTCGTTCACGGCTAAGATCATCTTTGACACCATCTCCCAATGGCATCCCGCGATCAACCGGCAAAAACCGAGCGCTTCCGAAGCCACGGTGGCCTCGACGGGAGACGACACGGGTGTGCTCGAGAAAGATCATGATCAGGGTCAGCGGGGCACCTCCGAACTCAGTGAGGACGCTGATTCCTAAGAGACCTCGCTG
>VAZM01000656.1:0-836 GCA_005883135.1 Alphaproteobacteria bacterium | reverse complement strand
CGAGGTCAGCTGGCGCCTGACGTAACGTGCTGAGCTTTGATCGCCAACTTTGTGAAGCTGAGGTAGGGCATGGATTTTCGCTCCGCCAGTATTATCGCAACGCTTTTGATCGGCTACGGAGGTCCGGGCTGCCAAGCTTTTGCGCAGTACTATCCCTACGTTTATTCAGTTCCGTCAGCTCCGCCGTCCTCGTCACGTCTGCCGATTGATGAGGATGAAGATGTACATGATACGGCGACATTGCCGCCCGAAATCCAACCGGAGACCGGGAAGGAGCTGCCGGCGCAGTTCCGTCGCACACTGATCGATTACGACACGAAGGAGCCGACGGGCACGATCGTTATCGATACGCTCAACACTTATCTCTATCTCGTGCTCTGGAACGGCAAGGCATTGCGTTACGGTATTGGTGTCGGCCGCGAAGGCTTCACCTGGTCTGGCATTGAAAGGGTTTCTAGGTTGGCGGAATGGCCTGATTGGAACCCGCCCGAGCAAATGATCGAGCGCCAGCCCTATCTGCCGCGCTTTATGGCTGGTGGGGAGGGCAATCCCCTCGGGGCACGCGCGCTTTATCTAGGCGACACGCTCTACCGCATCCATGGTACGAACCAGCCGTCGACCATCGGCACGTTCGTGGAAGGTCGGCACGCGCGTTGTAGTGCTCCCGTCGAGTGCCGCGACGGCAGTGGTCGGCTCGCCTCGGGGACCGTCCACGGCTAGGTCGTCTGGCCTGCCTTCTTCAGATATGCCGAGAAAGGGACACAAGCCTGAAGATGTGACCATGAAGCTGCAGCAAGTTGATGTGCTGGTTGCACAAGGTCAGGGCATTGTTGATG
>VAZM01000244.1:513-5810 GCA_005883135.1 Alphaproteobacteria bacterium | reverse complement strand
TCGACTTCCATGAAATCGAGA
The DNA here is from genome assembly GCA_005883135.1 of Alphaproteobacteria bacterium. Classification (GTDB taxonomy): domain Bacteria; phylum Pseudomonadota; class Alphaproteobacteria; order Rhizobiales; family Xanthobacteraceae; genus VAZQ01. The sequence continues at coordinate 5,789 of VAZM01000244.1, read as the reverse complement.
ATGACGGCGCCCTTGGAGTTCAAGAGCCGCACCTCGTCGTTCGGCCCCATGGTCCAGACCACGACGTCTTTCAGCGCCGGGAAGGCGGTGCCGCAGACGCCATCGAGGTCGAGCTTGAAGCCGCCGGCGGCAGGTTCGAGGTTGAAGGTGACCGGACAGGTCTTGTCGCGCGCGGCGTTGGAGATTTCCCAGGCGCCGACTATGTCTCTTGCGGCATCGCTCGGCGCCGGCGCCTGCGCAGCGGCGACCGCGGCCGATAGCGCAACCGCGATCACGGCAAGGCAAATGCGAGCCGGCATGAAAAACTCGACTGGGCTGGCGCTCATCTTGACGCTATCACGCCGAGCCCAGCGCGTCATGCGTGGCCGCGCGCGGGCGAACAGCCTTGCGCGCAGCGCATATGCCGAGTTCATGCACGTTCCTGACTATTTGCGTTGCCTGGGCGGCCAGGGCGTTTCCGCCACCGGGGTCAGCGGCGGCTTGCCCGCCGCCCAGGCCAAGAGGTTGTCGACCACCAGCTGGTCCATCTTCTCGCGGGTCGCAACCGAGGCAGAGCCGAGATGGGGAAACAGCACGACGTGATCCATCGCCATCAGCTCCGCTGGCACTTCGGGCTCGCGCGCGAAGACATCGAGCCCGGCCGAGAGGATGGTTTTCTCCTGCAGCGCCTTGATCAGCGCCGGCTCGTCGACCACGGAGCCGCGCGCCATGTTGATGAGGATGCCGTCGGGACCGAGCGCACGCAGCACCTCGACGTTGATCAGGTTCTTGGTCTCGGCACCGCCCGGCGTGATGACCATGAGCACGTCGACGTCCCGCGCCATGTCGACGAGATTCGGATAGTGCCGGAAGGAGACGCCCGCCGCCGGCCGCCGTGAATGGTAGACCACCGGGACCTGCATGGCGGCGAGCCGCCGCGCGATCGCCTGCCCGATGCGGCCCATGCCGACCATGCCGACGGTACGGTCGCGCAGGGTGGCCTTGCTGAGCGGATAATTCTTCTGCGGCCATTTGCCGGCGCGCACGTAACGCTCGGCCTGGACGAATTCGCGCACGGTGCACAGCAAGAGCCCGAGTGCGGTGTCGGCCACCTCTTCCGTGAGCACATCCGGCGTGTTGGTGACGGTGATGCCGTGCGCGCCGGCCCAGGCGGCGTCGACATGGTCATAGCCGACGCCGAAGGAGGAGAGGATCTCGAGCCGAGGAAACTGGGTCATGAATGGACCATCGATCCGCTCCTCGGTGGCCGCCACCGCCATGGCGCGCACGCGCGGCGCGCTGTCGGCAAAGAATTTGTCCCGATGCTGAGCATCGGGAAACCTGACGAGGTTGAAGGTGCCGGAGAGCCCGTTCACGATCACCGGCTTGGGAGGACCGATCAACAGAACATCGGCTTTTTCGGCAGCCATGATCCACTCCTGATTGCGAACGGTCGTTGCGGTGCGAACGGCGAGAGCATCACACCAGCATCGTGACGGGTTGGGCGACAAGTTCTCGGAAAGCGGCGATGAGCTCGGCGCCAAGCGCGCCGTCGACCACGCGATGATCGCAGGAAAGCGTCACCGACAGCACGCTGGTAAACGCGACGCCGCCGTCCTCGCTCTCGACCGCCTGCCGACGCGCCGCGCCGACCGCGAGAATTGTCGCCTGCGGCGGATTGATGATGGCGGCAAACTCGCGCACACCATACATGCCGAGGTTGGAAATGGTGGATGAGCCGCCCTCGTATTCGCTCGGATTGAGCTTCTTCGCCCGCGCCCGCGCCACCAGCTCCTTCATCTCGTTCGAGACCGCCGAGAGGGTTTTCAGCTCCGCCTGCCGGATCACGGGCGCGATCAAGCCGGCCTCCAGCGCGACCGCAACGGCGATGTCGGAGTGCTGCAAGCGCAGGATCCGGTCCTGCGCCCAGACCGCATTCGCCGCCGGGACGCGCTGCAGCGCCACCGCCCAAGCCTTGATGAGAAGATCGTTGACCGAGAGCTTGAAGGCGGGATTGCCGTCCTTGTCCTTGGGCGCGGCTGCATTCGCCTCTTCGCGCAGCGCGATCAAGCGCGCGATCTCGACATCCGCCGTCAGGTAGAAATGGGGAATCGTCTGCTTGGCCTGCGTCAGGCGGTTGGCGATGGCCCTGCGCATCCCGTCGAGCGGCATCTCGCGCAACGGCACGTCGCGATAGATCGCCGTGATCGCATCGGCGCTTAAGCCCTCGGCCGAGCGCGGCGGCGCCGTCGCAGTAGCGCGCGCAGCGGCCTCGACATCGCGCGCGACGATGCGGCCCTGCGGACCGGACGGCGAAATTCTGGCGAGGTCGATGCCCCCTTCCGCCGCGAGCCGCCGCGCCAGCGGCGTGACGCTCCTGCCGCCAGCCAATCGCGCCGGGCCGTAATTGCGCGCGGGGGTGCGCACCTCGAAGAACGGATCGATCTCGATCGGTCGCGCTGCCGGCGTCGCGGGGTTTGCCGCTGCGGCAGCCGAGGCCGCGCGGGTCGGCTGCGAAGCAGAAGGGGCAGCGGCGCTTGCCGAAGCCTGCTTCGGCGCGGCCGCACCGGCGCCGTCGGCGATCACAGCGACGACGGCACCGACCGGAGCCACCTCGCCCGCCGCCACGCGGATCTCCGCCAGCACGCCGGCTGCGGTTGCGGGCACTTCCATGGATACCTTGTCGGTCTCAATCTCGAACAGATTGTCGCCCGGCTTGACGACGTCGCCGGCCGTCTTGAACCATTGCGTGATCTTGCCTTCCGCCACGGTCTCGCCGAGCTGCGGCATCAGCACGTCCATCTCTTGCCCTCAGTGTCGGTAATCAGGCAGCAGACTACTAACCCCTGTCCTCCAGTCGTTCAGGACGATAATGCGGAATGATCAGTGACAAAACGAGTAGGCGGTGATCAGGAATGGCAGATCAGATTGACAAGGTGCACGTCGAGACGAAAAGGCCTCTGACTATTGATTCCGACTGTTGACTTCTGGTCACCACGTCACCGAAATGTACTGCGTCTCCAAGAACTCCATCAGCCCTTCGTGCGCCCCTTCGCGGCCGATGCCCGACTGTTTCATGCCGCCGAACGGGGCGGCCGGGTCGGAGACAAGCCCGCGATTGAGGCCGATCATGCCGAAGTCGAGCTGCTCGGAGACGCGCATGCCGCGATTCATGTCCTTCGTGTAGAGATAGGCGACGAGACCGTATTCGGTGTCGTTTGCGCGCTTGATGACTTCGCCCTCGGATTTGAAGCTCTGTATTGCCGCCACCGGACCGAAGATCTCCTCGCGCAGCATCGCGGCCCCCTCGGGCACGGCATCGAGGACCGTCGGCGGATAGAAGTGCCCGGGCCCGTTCGGCGCCTTGCCGCCGGTCAGGATTTTCGCGCCTTTATCGACCGCGTCATCGACCAGCTCGATCACCTTTTTCTTGGCGTCCGCGTTGACCAGCGGGCCCACTAGCACGCCGTCGTCGAGGCCGTTGCCCACCTTCAGCGCCGCCATCTTGGCGGTGAGCTTCTTGGCGAACTCGTCGTGCACCCGCTCGTGCACGTAGAAGCGGTTGGCCGAAGTACAGGCCTCGCCCATGTTGCGCATCTTGGCAATCATGGCGCCGTCGATCGCCGCGTCAATGTCGGCGTCCTCGAACACGATGAACGGCGCGTTGCCGCCGAGCTCCATCGCCGGCTTGACCACCGTGTCGGCCGCCTCGTGCAGGAGCTTGCGGCCGACCTCGGTCGAGCCGGTGAAGGAAACGACGCGCACGCGCGGATCGTGCAGCATCGTGCTCACCACCTTTCCCGACGAGCGCGAGGGAATGACGTTGACCACGCCCGCCGGCACGCCGGCCTCCTCCAGGATCGGCATAAGCGCCAGCATGGTGAGCGGCGTGTCGGAGGCGGGCTTGAGCACGACCGGGCAGCCAGCGGCGAGCGCCGGCCCGATCTTGCGGGTGGCCATGGCGGCGGGGAAATTCCACGGCGTCACCAGCACCGCGATGCCCGCGGGCTTGTGCTGGACGACGATGCGGGCACCGGACGCAGGCGCGCGCGACACCGCGCCGATCGCCCGCACCGCTTCCTCGGCGTACCAGCGGAAGAACTCGGCGGCGTAGGCGACCTCACCGCGCGAATCGGACAGCGCCTTGCCGTTTTCGATGGTGATCAGCTTGGCGAGCCGCTCGGCGTCGCGCATGATCAGATCGAAGGACTTGCGCAATACTTCGGCGCGCTCGCGTGGCTTTCTGCCGGCCCAACCCTCGAAAGCGTCGCTCGCCGCATCGACCGCGGCCTTGGCATCCTCCACCGTGGCGCTCGCCACCGAGGCAATCTTGGTCTCGGTCGCCGGATCGAGCACGTCGAAGCGGCCGCCGTCCGAAGATTTGCGCCATTTGCCGCCGATCCACAGATCGGTCGGAACATTGGCGAGAAGGTTGTCGTATCTCGAACTCATGGGTGCACCCTCATGACTCATAAGTGCTGATGCGATGGGCGCCTGTGCACGATGCCAGCTCACGCTTGCATCGACCGGCGGACGCGGTCGACGATGCGATCGACCGTGGGCAGCGCGATGTCTTCCAAGATGTCGGCCGCCGGAAGCGGGATGTGCGGCGTCGTGATCCGCACCGGCGGCCCATCGAGATCGTAGAATGCCTCATCAGCCACAATCGAGACAATCTCGGCGCCCCACCCACATAGGCGCGGATTCTCCTCGACCGTGAACAGGCGGTGCGTGCGGCCGACCGAGCCGAGGATGGTCTGCGTATCGAGCGGCACCAGCGATCTCACGTCCACAACTTCGCAGTCGATCCCGTGTTCCGACTTGAGCTTCTCGGCGGCATCGAGCGCCCGCGGCACCATCAGCGCCAGGGCCAGAATGGTGGCGTCCTTGCCGGCGCGCACCACGCTGGCGCTGCCCAATCGATCGACGATCTCGCCCTCGGGAACGTCGCCCTTCGTTGGATAGAGCGATTTGTGCTCGAAGAAGATGACGGGATCGGGATCGCGGACCGCGGCGGCGAGCAGCCCGATGACGTCGCGTGGGTTCGAGGGGGCCACCACCTTGAGCCCGGGAATCATCATCGCCCAGTTCTCGACGCTTTGGCTGTGCTGGGCGCCGAAGCGGGAGCCGGCGCCGTTTGCGGTGCGCACCACGAGCGGGCATTTGAGCTGGCCGTTGGACATGTAGCGGCTCTTGGGGAACTCGTTGGCGATGTAATCGAAGCACACCGCAAAGAAATCGGAGAACATGATCTCGGCGATCGGTTTCAAGCCGGTCATCGCCGCGCCCATCGCGGC
>VAZM01000244.1:0-476 GCA_005883135.1 Alphaproteobacteria bacterium | reverse complement strand
CGACCGTGGTCTTGAACACGCCGCCGGCCTTGGCCACGTCCTCGCCGAAGAAGATGACATCCGGATCGCGCGTCATCTCCTGGGCGATGCCGCGGGCGACCGCGTCGCGATAGGTCAGTTCCGCCATGCGAAGCCTCCGTCCGCATAGACGTCGGCGGTGAGGAGATCGAACGGCGGCGGCGGCGCCGCCTTGCACTTCTCGGTCGCCTCATCAACGCGTCGCCGCACGTCGGCCTCGATCGCCACGATCGCCTCCTCGCCGATGCCGAACTGCTTCAGTCGCTCGCGATAGATCTTGACCGGATCGCGCTGCTTCCATTTTTCGAGCTCGCCCTCGGGGCGGTATTTCGCCGGGTCGGCGCGGGAATGGCCGCTGTGCCGGTAGGTGATGCACTCGATCAGCGAGGGGCCGCCCCCTGCGCGCGCCTTGGCGTAGGCCGCCGCGGCGGCGCGGTAGACAGCGTCGGCATCGTTGC
>VAZM01000267.1 GCA_005883135.1 Alphaproteobacteria bacterium | reverse complement strand
CAGGCGTGAAATGCGTTGTCCGGATCGGCATGCCAGCGCGCGAGCTTGGCGCGCAGAGGCCCCGTCTCGAAAGCGGTGCGGGTCCGCGCGATCTCGGCGATGCCCATGTCTTCGGTAAAGAAGTGCGGCGCCATCAGCACGAGCCCGCGCACGCGGTGATCCTGGATGCTGCCGGCATAGATCGCGGCGATCGAGGCGCCGTCGCTGTGGCCGACGAGAAGCCCGCGGCGGAAGCCTATCGCGTCGAGCACGCGGGGAAGCACGTCCAGCGCCTCCTCGTGCATGAACGAGAGCGGCCGCGGCAAACTTGCCGGCGAGGAGTTGCCGTAACCGGCGCGCGAGTAGGCAAAAACCCCGGCGCCGGTTGCTGCCGCGAGCTCTTGCGCGAAGCTGCCCCACCCGGCGACGCAGCCGAGGCCCTCGTGCAGCAAAACCAGCGTCGCCGCCGCATCCGGACGCGGACCGATCATGCGGTATTCGAGCCGCATCCGGCCAAGCGCGAGGAACCCCTGATCGGCGAGCGTCATTGCCCTGCTCCGGCCGTACAATTCGCCGCAATGCGCGCGAGTTTCGCCAAGCTCTGCTCCACCGTATCGCCGGAGGTGTCGAGCTCTGCCTGCGCGCGCGCATAATCGGCGTGACGCGCGTCGAGGATCGCGACGAGATCGGCCATAGCCTCGCGGTTCTGCGCCATGGGACGGAAATCGCCCTGCGCCATCACCCGCCGCATATGCTCCTCGGGGCGCGCCTTGACCCACACCGTATGCGTGCGGCGTAGCAGGAGCGCATAGGTTTCCGGATTCGACACGATACCGCCGGCAGTCGCGATCACGGCCGCCGCGTGCTCATCGATGATGCGCTCGAGGCAAACGCGCTCGTGCCGGCGGAACGTCGCAAGCCCGCCCATCTCGATGAGATCGGGGATGCGCGCGCCATAGTCCTGCTCCACCAAGCGGTCGAGCTCGATGAAAGGGCAGCCGAGCGTATCCGCAAGGCGGCGGCCCAGTGTCGATTTTCCGGCGCCGCGCAAGCCAACGAGCGCAATGCGTTGCCCGCGATCAGGGGCCGCATCTTGCCCGGCGCGGCGCTCGAGCAGGTCGGCGATGTCGGGGAGTTCTGCAGCCGGCACGCGCCCGAGAACATCGAGAATCTGCGCTATGGCCGCGGTACGTCCGTTGCTGCGCGGAATGAGCTCGATGATCGGAACGTCGAGCGCGCGCGCGATCGAGGCGAGGATGATCACGGACGGATTGCCCTGCCCGCCTTCGATCTGCGCCAGATATCGCTCCGAGGCACCCGACGCCTGCGCGAGTTGACGGCGCGTCATCCCGCGCTTGGCGCGCGAGAGCCGCACCACGCGACCGATGGCGGCAATGAACGCGTGGTGATCCTCGCGCTGCGGCACGCCCGGCGCGCGCTGTTCGGTCCTCTTCGGTTTGGCCTTCATTCCTCCGTACCGACGTCCCCGGCATTATAGTTCATGCACTATAGTGCATACGAGCGCCTGCCGTCAATGCGCCCCGGAACGCTCGGCGGCGGACGCGCGGCGCCGCCGAGCGCACCCCTAGCCCGGTGCGGTTCGCAGCCCGGCTGCAGATGATCGATCTATCTTGTGATGGTGCGCTCGGCGCGTAGTTTGAAACGCTGGATTTTGCCGGTCGCGGTCTTTGGAAGCTCGGTGCGAAATTCGATCCAGCGTGGATACTTGTAGGGCGCGAGCGCCGCCTTGACGTGCTCCTGCAGCGCCTGCGCCAGTTCCTCGCAGATTTTGTCGGGGGACTTGAGCACCACAAAGGCCTTGGGCTTGATCAACTCGTCCTCGTCCGGCCAGGCGACCACCGCCGCTTCCAACACCTCGGGATGGGTGCAGAGCGCGCCTTCGACCTCGAACGGCGAGACATAGATGCCGCCGACCTTGAGCATGTCGTCGCGCCGCCCGCAGTACACGTAATAGCCGTCCTCGTCCTGCACATATTTGTCGCCCGAGCGCGTCCATTCGCCAAGGAAAGTCTCGCGCGACCTGTCGCGGTTATTCCAGTACATCAGCGCGCTTGTCGGCCCGCGCACTTGCAGTTCGCCCATTTCGCCTTTGCGCGTGATCACCTGGCCGTCGTCGTCGAGAAGGCGAATGTCGTAGCCGGCGACCGGCTTTCCGGTGGTGCCGTACTTCACCTCACCCGGATAGTTCGACAGGAAGATGTGCAGCATCTCGGTTGAACCGATGCCGTCGAGCACGTCGACGCCGAAGCGTTCCTTCCAGCGCCGGCCGACGTCGGGCGGCAAGGCCTCGCCCGCGGAAACGCAGCACCGCAGCCTCAAATCGGCGCGTTTGGGCGCGGCCGGGCTGGCGAGGAAAGCGGCGTAGAAGGTCGGCACGGCATAAAACACCGTGACCGGATGTCGGCGCAGGATCGCCGCGACCGAGTCGGGCGTCGGGCGGTCGGGCGAGAGAATGGTGGTCGCGCCGACGGCCATCGGAAAGGTCATCGCGTTGCCGAGCCCATAGGCGAAAAAGAGCTTCGCCACCGAGTAGCAGACGTCGCTCTCGTCGAGACCAAGCAGCCCGATACCGTAGAGGTCGGCGGTGAGGCGCGGGTTGGCATGCGCGTGCACCGCGCCTTTGGGCCTACCGGTCGACCCGGAGGTATAGAGCCAAAAGCACATGTCGTCGCGCGTTGTCGGCGCGGTGTAGGGCTCGGGCCGCGCGCTTGCGAGTAAATCTTCGAAACCGTGGTGCCCGCGGGAATCTTCGCCTGCGACGATGACGTGCAGCAGGTCTGCGCTCGATCCGATGAGGTTGGTAAACCGCGGCAGCAGCGGCTCCGACACGACAAGCGCCTTGGCGCGGCTGTCGGCAAGCATGAATCGGTAATCCTCCTCGGTCATGAGCGTGCTGACCGGAATTGGCACCACGCCGGCCTTGATGGCGCCGAGGAAAGCGGTGGGCCAATCGATGGTGTCGAGGAGCGCGAGCAGGATGCGCTCCTCGCGCCGGATGCCGAGCGACCGCAGCGCGTGGCCGAAGCGGTCGACGCGCTCGGCGAGTTGGCCATAGCTCCAACTTCCGCGCGGATCGATAAAGGCCGCCTTGTTGGCGCGCCCGGCCTTGAGATTGCGCTCGATGATGTCCGCCGCGAAGTTGTAATCGCGAGGGATTGCCTCGGCGGCGGCGCGCGCATCGGCGCTCGGCGCAAGCTTGGCGGCGGCATCGAACATGGCGCGTTTCCTCAATCCCTGGTGCGGCTTGTTGTTTGGGCGAATTATGCAAGCCGGCCCTGACTGCCGCAACGAAAAGCTTGCTATAATCGCGCCACCGCGGCGCCGGCGGCGTCGCCGCAACGACAACGCGTGCAGGAGTGGCTCCCATGGACGAGACGGTCCGCAAAATCAGCGCCGACGACATCAACCCGCGCTACAACTGGGGGCGGGCCCTGCCGGCGCTCGGCACGATGGGAGTCGATTTCGAGGAACGGGTCGATTATCGCCGGCTGCACCGGTATCGGCTGAGCCGGGTCAAGCAGGCGCTGGAGAACTCGGAGCTCGGCGCGCTGCTCGTCCTCGACGTCAACAACATCCGCTACGTCACCTCGACGAAGATCGGCGAATGGGAGCGCGACAAGCTGTGCCGGTGGGCGCTGCTCGCCCGCGACCAGGAGCCGATCCTGTGGGATTTCGGCTCGGCCGCCGTGCACCACAAGCTCTATACCCCCTGGCTCAAGCCCGAGAACTGCAAGGCGGGGCTCATCGGCCTGCGCGGCACGGTCAATCCCGCGTTCGGGCTGATGGAGCGCCACGCCAAGGAGATTGCGTCGCTGCTCAAGGAGGCCGGCGTCCACAAGATGCCGGTCGGCGTCGACATTATCGAGCCGCCGATGCTGTTCGAGCTGGAGAAGGCGGGTCTTAAGATCAAGGACGGACAGCAGGTGATGCTCGAGGCGCGCGAGCTGAAGAATATCGACGAGATCGCGCTGCTCAACCGCGCCGCCGCCATGGTCGACGGCGCCTATCACCTCATCAACGAAGAGCTCAAGCCCGGCGTGCGCGAGAACGACATCGTCGCCAAGGTCAACGAATTTCTCTACCGCCACGGATCGGACGACGTGGAGGCGATCAACGCGATCTCAGGCGAGCGCTGCAATCCGCACCCGCACAATTTCACCGACCGCATGCTGCGTCCGGGCGACCAGGCGTTCTTCGACATTCTGCAAGCTTTCATGGGCTATCGCACGTGCTACTACCGCACCTTCAACGTCGGACGGGCGACGCCGGTGCAGCACGACGCTTACAAGAAGGCGCGCGAGTGGCTCGACAACGCTATCGCCCTCATCAAGCCGGGCGTCATGACGGATGAGATTTGCCAGGTATGGCCGAAGGCGCCGGAGTTCGGCTTTCCCGACGAGATGTCGGCCTTCGGCCTGCAATTCGGGCATGGGCTCGGCCTTGCGCTGCACGAACGGCCGATCATCTCTCGCGTCGTCTCGCTTGATCATCCGACCGAGATCAAGGAGGGAATGGTGTTCGCGCTGGAGACCTACTGTCCCGCGACCGACGGCTTTTCCGCCGCCCGCATCGAAGAGGAGGTCGTGGTGACGGACAAGGGCTGCCGCGTGATCACGCTGTTCCCGGCCGAGGAACTGCCGATCAGCCACCGCTATTGAAGCTGCAGCCGCCGGCGGGTGCGGGAATTCTGCCCCGCAAGCGGCGAGAGACACACCGGCCGCACGCTTCAGAGCACACGATTCTCGTCGGGTTGCTCCTTCGGCCGCACCACATCGCCCGAACGTGGCGACGCTGCTTGCCACGATCATGGAATTGACAGTAGATACCGGCGCAAAGAACCACATGGAGGGTCGATAATGGACATTCGTCGCGCTCAACCGAGGCTCCGGCCGATCACCGCCGCCGCGCTCCCCGCCGCGCTCGTGGGCCTCGCGCTTGCGTTCGCCTCGTCGCCCGCGCTCGCGCAGCAGTGGAACCCGGAGCAACGCGCGGCGTGCGAACCGGACGCCATGCGGTTATGCCAGCAATACGTGCCGGACGTCGGCCGAACCAGGGCATGCATGATCCAATATCGGCGCTACCTCAGCCCGCGCTGTCGCGCCGTGATCGAGGGTGGCAGGCGCGGGAGACGCTAGTCGCCAACCAGACCCCGCCTCTGGTCAAGACGCAGGCGACGGTCGAGCGCCGCACGACCTTCTCGCTTGATTCCGTTTTTGGTGCCCCTGTGCTTGCCACAACCGCGCGACGCGGTGGGTGTGGACCGGCGATCCTGTTACCATTGCCGCGTGCCCGGTCGACATCGGGCGCGCATCGAGCATGGGAGGATGCCATGGCGAAGAAGCAAACCGAGACGGTCTACAAGATCGTCGAAGTCGTGGGTGTCAGCGAGAAGTCGTGGGAGGAGGCAGGCCGCGCGGCGGTGGAAACGGCAGCCGGCACGCTGCGCGACCTGCGCGTCGCCGAAGTGACGCAGATGGACATGAAAGTGGAAGACGGAAAAGTCGCCGCATTTCGCACCCGCGTGTCGCTGTCGTTCAAATACGAGGCTTGAGACCACGGCTCGAGGCGAAATTCAGGCGATTTCGCGTCAGCATGGCGTAACAGCCGTATCTGCGCTTGATGAGGAGGCGCCCCAACGCCGCAAGCCGGCGCAACTCGGCTCGGGTCGCGGGCGAGCGCCCCTCGACGCAACTCCTTGGAATGACTGACCTTCAGAGCCGAGGCGCCGGCAAGGCGGCCCGGACGTCGTGCCTTTTTGCCGGATGCTTTGAACCTTCCATCGTCTCGCCGCGACCAAATACCGGGAGATCTTGGGGGAGCGTCATGAACAATTTCTCGCTGCTGACCGCTGATCGCGCGACCCATCTCAAAGTGGTCGCGGTGGCGCTGGTCTGCGCGATGCTGGTCGCCGGCGTCGGCCTTGCCGCGCGGGTCGCCGACCCATCTGCCGCCGCCGATGGACGGCTGGAAGCAACCGTGATCAAGCCGGGCACGCCGGTCACCGCATCGGTGAGCGAGCCTCGCACCATCCGCTGACGGATTTACGTTCTCAACCCCCAAACTTTGCGCGCCTTCGGCGCGCTTTTCTTTTGGGCTGCGATCATCGGCGCAGTCCCACGATGCCGGCGGTCGCAGCGCCCGAGCGCAGCCCTCGCGGCCCTCATTCGTCGAAGCGGGATTCCGGCGGCGCCGGCCGTCGCGGCGCGGGGATGGCGGGGAGCGGAACGCCGGCTTGGCGCATCAGTTCGAGCGGCTGGAGCATCGGCGGCACGCGATCGGGCGCAAAGCGCCACGCCGCCAGCAGCGCTGCCAAGGCTACGACCACCAGCGTCATGATGACCGCGAATGCCTGCCAGCGCCTGAGCCGGCGATGCATGCTCAATGCGGCCGGCGCCGCAGGTGCCGCCTGCGGCTCACTTCGGGCCTGCGGTTCACTTGGGGTCTGCTCAGCGGAGGCGGCCGCGACAGGCGAGCGCGGTGCCACCTCAACGGCCGACGTCCCTGCCGCGTTCAAAGTGGGCGCGGGCGGCAGCTCCGGCACCGGCGCTGAAGTTTCTTCCGACGCTGGCGCAGGAGTCGCTTCGGAAGCTGGCGTTTCGGACACTGGCGCGGGCGTCGCTTCCGATCCTCGCGCGTGGGTCGCTTCCGCGGCGGTCGTCGGCAACGCCTCCGGGATTGGCGCCGGAGGCGCCTCCTCGGCAGCCGTCGAGGTTGCCTCTGAGTTCAATGTCGTTGCTGTTTCGGATATCACCGCTTCGATCGCATCGAGGCTCGGCGGCTCCGCCGCCGTGGACGCCGGCGCGGGAACTGGCATTGGCGGCTCCGTAGCCCGTGTCCGCTCCCGGACGTCGAGCATCTTAGCTTTGATGCGCGGCCAAATCGCGGAGTCCGGCTCGACCGGCTCGACCATCAGGTACAAATCGCCGAAACGGCGCTCCCACGACTCCACTTTGGCGGCGAACGCTACGTCCGTGTCCAGCAACGTGCGCGCTTGTTCCCGCTCCTCGACATCCAGCGTGCCGAGTACGTATTCGGCAGCCAATCCATCCATGTGGTCGAGCTCGCTCATGACGTGAGGCACCCGTCGATCTCGAGCAGGCTTCGCCGCAGCGATGCCCTGACCAGATCGACTGGCATCCCGAGCTTTGCCGAGAGCTGATCGCGGCTGAACGCCCCGTAATAGGCGATGAGCAACATGCGCTGACGGTCCGGTTCGAGCCGTCCGATGCAAGTCAGCAGCCGCTTGAGATCGTCCGTCAACTCGTGCCGCGGTACGCTGCCGGGCCCCTCGTCCTCCTCGGCGATTTCCGGCTCGCTGTCGGTGGCCGGCGGCTGCGGCGCTCGCGCCGCGTCGATGGCCAAGCGGCGGACGATCGCCATCATCCAGGCAAGCGGGGTCAACCGGGCGGGATCATAGTCGACAGCGTCGCGCCAGATCTGCAGATAAGCTTGCTCCAAGACCTCGGCAGCGAGGTCAGGGCGGCGCAGAATCCGCAGCACTACGCCGTAGAGCTTGGGGCAGGTCGCCCCGTAGAGGCGCTCGAAGGCGACCGCATCGCCTTTGGCGACCGCCGCAAGCAGCCAGGTGATTTCCACCGGCGTCGACATGAGACCCGAAGTTCCTCCTCCCTCGCCGCGACCAGCAGGCTTGTGCGACGGCGCCGCTTGGGCGAGCATCGCTGGCGGACTGCCCCGCCCGCGAACAACGCATTCGCGCCAACGTGCCAGCGCGGTTCTGCCGCCAGCGGCACCCCGAAGGGCGATTATGGCCGCCGAAGCCCGCCTCCGTCGAGAATGAATTTCCCGCGCGCGGCGCGGCGAATGCTCGAGTTCCGGACCGAGCCGTTCGCTTGGAGGTATTTCGCGGTTGATGCTCGGCCGGAGGGGGATTATGCCCGCGCGCCGGTGCGCATCAGGTCCATGGCCCCGGGTTCGGCCTGCGCGGCGACATCCTCCTCGGCCCGCTCGCGCATCTGATCGCGCTCCTCGAGCAGTTCGGCCTTCTTCATCTCCTCGAAGGCCTCGCCGAGAGCCGCTTTGGCGTCGTCCAACTGCGTTTTCAGGTCGTTCGCCGAGCGCTTGAGGTTGTCGCGCCGCTGGATCGCCGCCTTGGCATAGGTCGGATAGGCGAAATGTCCCGGATCATGAATGCCGGAGCGATCCTGCTCGATCTTGATGTCGCGCTCGAGGTCGCTGCTGATGCGCTCGAACTCGCTGATCATGCTCTCGATCTGGGCGACCCTGCGACGCCGCTCGTCGACCTGAAATCTCTTCAGGCGAATGAGTGTCTCGCGTGACTTCATCGACTCGTGCTCCCCCGAAGCCCCGGCGCTGCCGCGTCGAACAGGCGCGGCCGCCCCCCTGACGCAAGCCTCCAGGCGCAGCGTGGCGGAACAGTATCCACGCGGCCCACGGCGTTGCGCAACGCGTTGATATCCTTGCCCAAGACTCATTGCTGCTTTCTTACCTCCCCGGCGCGAAGCGAGCTGTCGCTCTCGCTTGCGTTTTTTCGGACACAGCGGCTCCCCTCGCGCACGGCTGCGCGCCGGGTTCTTAACTTGGTGTTTACCCGCGTCATTAATCATTAGGTCACCGTTATGGACGTCAGGGACCCGCCGGCGGGCCCGGGACGCAGGGGCCGAACTCTCTGGAACGATTAGACGCGACGCTTAAAGTCAGACATGAGATGGCGCTTGGAAAGAAAACCGCTCCCGTGCAGTATCTTCGGGCGATTCGCCCGAGCCTTCCCGCAGAGGGCACGCGCACGTCGGAACCAGGTTTTGTTAACTGTGCGCCGGTAATGTTCCGACACGGTTTGTCCCAAGGCGTTCTCGAGGGCCGCCGCAGCGGCGTGCCGACCTGAGCCCGATGCGGCGAGGAAGGGGACTGGGATGCGCGTATTGCTGATTGAGGACGACAGTGCCACTGCTCAATCCATTGAGCTGATGCTCAAGTCCGAGAGCTTCAACGTCTACACCACCGATTTGGGCGAGGAAGGTGTCGATCTCGGCAAACTTTATGACTACGACATCATCCTGCTCGACCTGAACCTGCCGGACATGTCCGGCTTCGAGGTGTTGCGGTCGCTGCGCGTCTCCAAGGTGAAGACCCCCATTCTCATCCTCACCGGCCTCGCCGGGATCGAGGACAAGGTCAGGGGCCTCGGCTTCGGCGCCGACGACTACATGACCAAACCGTTCCACAAGGACGAGCTGGTGGCGCGCATCCACGCGATCGTGCGGCGCTCGAAGGGCCATGCCCAGTCGGTGATCCAGACCGGCGACTTGATCGTCAATCTCGATACCAAGACGGTGGAGGTGAACGGGGCACGCGTGCACCTCACCGGCAAGGAGTACCAGATGCTGGAGCTCCTGAGCCTGCGCAAAGGTACGACCTTGACCAAGGAAATGTTCCTCAACCACCTCTACGGCGGCATGGACGAGCCGGAGCTCAAGATCATCGACGTGTTCATCTGCAAGCTGCGCAAGAAGCTCGCCAACGCCTCGAGCGGCAAGAACTACATCGAGACGGTGTGGGGCCGCGGCTACGTGCTGCGCGAGCCGGCCGACGACGAGGCGCGCATTCCGGCTTGATCGGACCACGCAGGCCCGCCCGCTCAGAAAAGACTAAAAAGTCGATATTGCGTCGCTGCGGCCATTACGGCGCGCAGCGATTGACCGTTCGCGCGCACTCCGTAGAGTGTGCTGTCTTGCCCGCCCGCCCCTCTCGCCCATGGCTGCGCCCTCCATTCCCGCATTATCCGCGCACGGAGCCGAAATCCCCGCCATCGGCTTCGGCACCTCCGCGTTGGGCGATTGCGGCGAGATCGTCGCCACCGCGCTCAAGCTCGGCTATCGGCACATCGACACGGCTTGGAAATACGGCACCGAGCGCGGCGTCGCTCAAGGCATGCGCGCTTCCGGCGTCCCGCGCAGCGAGATTTTTCTGACCACCAAGGTATCGCACGAATTCCTGCGCGCCGATGACTTCGCACGCTCCGTCGACGAGAGCTTGAAGAACCTCGGCGTCGACTTCGTCGATCTTCTACTCGTGCACTGGCCGAACCCGCAGATCCCGCTCAGCGACCCGATGCCCGCCCTCGCCCGGGCCAAGCGGCAAGGCCTCACGCGCCATATCGGGGTGGCGAACTTCAATATCGCAATGCTCGACGAAGCAATCCGGCTCTGCCCGGAGCCGCTGGTCAACCTGCAGGCCGAGTATCACGCCCATCTCGATCAGACGAAGCTCACCGAGGCGTGCCGGCGGCGCGGTCTGATCTTCACCGCTTATTGCCCGCTCGGCCGCGGACGTCTGCTGCGCGACCCGGTGCTCGCCGAGATTGCCGCCCGCAAGGGCCGGACGCTCGCCCAAATCGCCCTGCGCTGGCTCGTCCAGCAGGGCAACATCATTCCCATCCCGCGCTCGTCGAATGCTGGGCGAATGGCCGAGAACCTCGGTGTGTTCGACTTCGCGTTGACCGAGGAGGAGATGACGCGCATCGCGGCGCTCAAGCGGCCGGACGGCAGGATCGCCGATCCTGCAGGCCGCGCGCCGGCATGGGATTGACCCGGCCAATTCCAGACCATGGCCAAGATGCTGCGCGGATCCGGGCATGACGGATCAGCCTGGCTATGAAAATGTCGTATCCTCGAGGGCGAGCAGCGCGCCGATGCCGGTGCAGGCGCCGGCAAAGTACGAACCGGTGGAAATTGCCGGACCTTTCCGGCATCGACGGCATCTTCGATCCCAGACGCAAGAACCATTGGGGAACTTAAGTGGCGGGGCAACAGTTCGTGCCGCACGTCTTTTTCGGCTTCGATGCGATGATGGTCTCGACCGCCATCCTGTGCATCACCTACGCCGTCATCATTTGGGACAAGCTTAACCGGGCGATCGTCGCGCTCCTCGGCGCGTCCGTGATGGTCGTCATCGGCGCGCTCGACCAGAACGAGGCGCTCAAGGGCATCGATTGGAACACCATCGGCCTGCTCACCGGCATGATGATCCTGGTGTCGGTCTCGCGCCGCTCCGGCATGTTCGAATATCTGGCGATATGGTCGGCGCGAAAGGCGAAGGCCAATCCAGCCGGCATCCTACTGATGCTGCAGCTCACCACCGCCGTCGTATCTGCGCTGCTCGACAACGTGACCACGGTGCTCTTGGTGGTGCCGGTGACGCTCGCCATCACAAGGGAACTCGACGTGCCACGCTATCCGTTCCTGTTCGCGGAGGTGTTCGCGTCCAATATCGGCGGCACTGCCACGCTGATCGGCGACCCCCCCAACATCATGATCGGCTCGCTTGCCGGGCTCGACTTCAACGCCTTCATCATCCACCTCACGCCGGTCATCATCGTTGTGATGGCGGTGCAAGCGCTGATGATCCATCTCGTGTGGGGCAAGACCCTCAAGTCGACCGCTGCCCGCCGCGCCTTGGTGATGGGAATGAGCGCGAAAGAAACGATCCTCGATCCAACGCTGCTCAAACAATCCCTCGTGGTGCTTACCGCCGTGATCGTGGGGTTCGTCCTCGCTCGTCCGCTGCATCTCGAGCCCGCCACCATCGCGCTGGCGGGAGCGGCGGTCCTGATGTTCCTCGACAACTGGCAACACCATGCCGAAAAGCAGTCGCAGAACGTGCATAAAACCTTCGGCGACGTCGAATGGATCACGATCTTTTTCTTCATCGGCCTATTCATCGTGGTGCGCGGCGTCGAGGTTGGGGGCCTGCTCCACCTTCTCGCGAACGAGTTGGTGGCAGCGACCGGCGACAATATGGCGACCGCCGGCTATTCGATCCTCTGGGCGTCAGCCTTTCTCTCCGCGCTCGTCGACAACATCCCGTTCGTGGCCACCATGATCCCGCTGATCAAAAGCTTGGCTCCTGCCTACGGCGGCGCCGATAAGATCGAGCCGCTATGGTGGTGCCTCTCGCTTGGCGCCTGCCTCGGCGGCAACGGCACGCTCATCGGCGCCTCGGCCAATCTCACGGTCATGGGGATTGCCGAGCGCAGCGGCATCCCTTTTCGCTTTGTGACCTACGCCTTCTACGGCATGCCGATGATGGTGGTTTCAATCGCCATCTGCCACGTCTATGTGTGGTGGCGTTATTTCTGAGGCAGCCCAGTCTCGTTCAGCTCTAAGTTCCCATCTTCAGGCCGGCGTCTAAATGGCCAGCTGCAGCACAATTTGATGTTCATCTCACCCTGCAGCGATCAATCCATGCGGCCGGGTGAAATCGGTCTTGGGAAACCATGTTGCAAGCACCGTCGGACCGGCAGCCTTCGCCACATCGGGAGCGTCAGCGGGTGGCGATGACGATCGCATCACCCTCGGCCTTGAGGGTGACCTCGAGCCCGCAGGCGCGAGCGAGCAGCCCGGCGTAGAACGGCTGGATGGCGTGCGCGTCGACCGACCCGTTCTCGGAAGTGCCTTGCAGCAGCGCCGGCACGGCCTGCGGAATGCGGGCATTGGGTCCTGACGTGGCGATACGGAAGCCCATGCCCTCTCCTTCCCCGACCGGATCGACCGCGAGCGTGCCGCCGCGCGGGATGGTCTGGTTGGCGATGATCAACAAGTTGAGTAGCAGCTTGACCCGGTTTTTCGGCAGCAGGCCGCGCGGCAAATTCCAGGCGAGCTTGATCTTGTCAGCTTCGATGAAAGCAAGCGCCATCGCTTGCGCATCGCCGAGTTCGACCTTGGCGGCAATCGCGCCGGCCGCGCCGAAGGCAAGACGACAGAATTGCAGCCGCGCCGAGGCCGTCTTCGCGCTCCGTTTGATGAGGTCGAGGGCGAAAGTCTTGGTCTCCGCGTCGCTGCCTTCCTCCTCCAGCACCTCGAGCCCGTTGACGATCGCCCCGGTGGGGCTGATCAGGTCATGGCAAACGCGCGAGCACAGGAGGGCCGCGAGATCGAGCGGATCAAGTGCGATGGCTACGGACATGGATGACGTCTCCGGTGGCGGATCGGCGGAGCCGTGAGTGGCGGGGTGACGCAAGCGCATGGCATCGCTGCGCCGGTGTGATACACCGCAGCCGCTTAGTCTGCCAAGACTCAACTGAGAAGACTTCAACTGAGAAAAACTGATCAGCAAAGGCCGCCCACGGTGCGAACGCAGGACAGCACGGCTACCGATGACCGGCTCCTCGACGAGTTGACCACCGTCGTCTCCGCCGCGGGGGCGGCGATTCTCGTCACCCGTTCGGGTTCCCTCGATACCCGCATCAAGCCCGATCTGACGCCGGTCACGGCCTGCGATCATGCGGCCGAAGCGGTTATCCTCGAGGGGGTGGCGCGGCTCTTACCCGGCATATGTATCGTGTCGGAGGAGGCGGCGAGCCGTGCGCTGCCGCAGCGCATCCCCGACAGCTTCGTTTTGGTCGACCCCCTCGACGGCACGCGGGAGCTCATCGCCGGGCGCGATGAATTCACCATCAATGTTGCGATCATCGCCGGCGGGCGTCCGCGGCTCGGCATCGTCGCCGCCCCCGCGCAGGCACTCCTGTGGCGCGGCGTTGAGGGCCGCGGCGCCGAACGGTTGCGCCTTTCGCCCGGCGCGCCAGCAAACGCCGCGCAGGCGCGCACTCCCATCCGAACCCGTCCTTCGCCGCGTTCCGGCCTGGTCGCGGCGGTCAGCCGCTCGCATCTCGATCCCCAGACGCAGGCCTATCTCGCGCGACTGCCGATCAGCGAACGGCGCGCCTGCGGTTCGGCGGTCAAGTTCTGCCAAGTCGCCGAAGGAAGCGCCGACGTCTACGCGCGCCTTTCGCCGACCTGCGAGTGGGACGTGGCGGCCGGCCACGCGGTGCTCGCGGCCGCCGGCGGCATGGTTAACACGCCGGAAGGGGCCCCCATGAGCTACGGACGGATGGCGGAGAACTTCCGTGTCCCTGCTTTCATCGCCTGGGGCGACCCATCCGCAGCCGCGCGGCTTCCTGACTGAGAGTTTCCGATGCCGCCGCCATGCGGCCATAGTCTTGCCGGTCATGGGGCGATTTGGTTGCGGTTTGGCCGCAAAGCCGAGGTATCGTCGTCGCCAGCGGTGTAAGTTGACCCTCGATCCATGGAGCATTCGATGCGCGCCGTGACGCGGAGCGTCGCTTTGGCCCTTCTCCTGCTCGGATTGGCAAGCGCGCCCCTGATGGCCCAAGCCAATCCTCCCCAAGGCTACCCTCCCCAAGCCAATCCGCCGCCGCCGAGTGCTCCCCCAAGCGCGCAGCCGCAACCTTCCCAGGCTCAATCGCCGGAATACCAAGGTCAGCAAGGGCAAGCCCCGCACTATTCCTCGAACGAAATCGTTGATGCCGGTCATCGCTTCTTCGGCACCATCTCGCGCGGGCTCGCGCAGATCGTCGAGAAGGCGGGGAGCCAGTTCGGCCTGCCCAACGGCTATGTGCTCGGCCAGGAGGCCGGCGGCGCGGTCGTCGCTGGCGTGCGCTACGGCGAAGGCATCCTCTACACGAAGAATGCCGGCGACCTGCGGGTGTTTTGGCAAGGGCCGTCGGTCGGTTTCGACTTTGGCGGCGAAGGCGCGCGCACGATGATGCTGGTCTACAACCTGCCGGCCACCGATGCGATTTATCAGCGCTTCGCCGGCATCGACGGTTCCGCCTACTTCGTCGGCGGCTTGGGAATGACGGCACTGACCATGAACAACATCGTCGTGGTTCCGATCCGCACGGGCGTCGGAATGCGGCTCGGCGCCAATGTGGGCTATCTCAAATTTACGCCGACGGCGACCTGGAACCCGTTCTGATTTGGTCGGTGCGTACGGCCGGCACAGCGCCGAGGACGCGGGCGACGCGACCGGTACAAGGCATGTGCCTGCTCCCACAGCTGAAATGCCCGCCCTCACCGCCGCCAATAGGGCGTGATCCACCCACGGCATTCTGCTAACAATCGAGGCCAGTAGTGGTGCAGGAGGCGTCATGATCGAATCGATCATGTATATCGGCATCGGGTTCCTGATCGCGGGCCTGCTCGTGATCGGCGTGATCCCGTTGGTGCATGCGCGCGCGGTGCGCCTCACCATGCGCCGGCTGGAGGCCGACAATCCTCTGTCGATGGCGGAGATTGCAGCCGAAAAAGATCAATTGCGCGCCGAATTCGCCATGACCATGAGCCGGCTCGAAATGACGGTCGAGCAGCTCAAGGCGAAGACCACCAACCAGCTCGCGGAGATCGGCAAGAACAGCGAAGCGATCGGACGCATCAAGTTCGAGCTCAGCGAGAAGACGGCGGCGCTGCTTGCGCTGGAGGTGAAAGAAAACCAGCTCTCCGACGACTTGGCGGCTACGCAAAGCGAACTCGCCGACAAAACGGCCGCGCTCGAGCAAGCCGAGCGCGCGCTCGCAAGCACGCAGTCCGAGCTGACCCAGGTCACCGCCAGCTTCAACGACAGCTCCGTCGCCGCCGGCGGTCAGCGCGTCGAGCTGGTGGCGCTGCGCGCGCAGACCGAAGCATTGAAGGGCCAGGTCGAAAGCTACGAGAAAGAAACCAAGGCGCTGTGGGAGCACCTCAACAGCAAGGCCGCCGAACTCGAAGCCTCGAAGCAGCAACTCGCCGAGGAGCGCGCCCGCGCCGATACGTTCGCCAATCGCGCCGGCGAGCTGAACGGTCAGCTCGCCGCGCAACCGGCAGAATCGGCGACGCTCGCCGCCCGCGTGCAGGAGCTGCAGCGCGAGCTCGCCGCGGCGAAACGCGATGCGGAAAATGCCGGCGCCTACGAGCGTATGGAAAATGCCGTGCTGCGCGAGCGCATCGACGAGGTCGCGGCTGAGGTGGCGCGGCTGACCGCGACGCTGGAAGGACCCGATTCCCCGATCGAAACGATCCTCGATGCCGCGCGGCCGGTGGCGGCCGCGGCAAATGGGCCATCCCCGTCTGTGGCCTCCCGCGCCGGCGAATCCAAAGGCACGCTCGCCGAGCGCATTCGCGCGTTGCAAGCGCAGGCAGCGCGTGCCGCGGAGGCGCCGCGGAGCGCCAAGCGCGGGACGGCGCAGCGGGGCGCGCGCGTAGACAAGTGACGGCACAGGCTCCCCGCGCGAGCACGAGCTCGCTTGACAGGGCGCGGCGCCTCCTTAAATGCTGGCCTTATCCGGGCGCTTAGCTCAGCGGGAGAGCGTTCCCTTCACACGGGAGAGGTCGTAGGTTCAATCCCTACAGCGCCCACCATTTTCAAAGCTTTTCCCAACCTTACTCGGAACAAACCGGCACCAGTCGGCAGCGATCGGCATGCTCAAACGTGGAGCCGACGTGGAATAAATTCCGCATTTGTTCGCGCGTTCACCATCGCCACAGGGTCGTCTCGCGGGCGGTGCTACCATGGGGGATCAAACTGATGATTACAGTTATACGCCATCCGAGAACCGCTCTGAAATAGACTCGTCGAGGCCGTGGTTGCTGTTCGAGCGCAGCATGCAGCGCGCAAGCTCGCGCGCATGATGGGCGGCGACGTGACGGTGACGAGCGAGCCAGGCAAGGGCTCGGTGTTTACA
>VAZM01000243.1 GCA_005883135.1 Alphaproteobacteria bacterium | reverse complement strand
GGTCCCGCAGAGGTGCGCATCCGCAACATTGCGGTCGCGGTCAACTACCGCGACGTGCTGATGCGCCGGGGCGTGCATGCGGTGAAATCGCTTCCGTCCGCGATCGGCCTCGAAAGCGCCGGCGTCATCGATGCGGTTGGGCGCGAGGTGCGCGGCCTTTCCGTCGGCGACCGCGTCGCCTATGCCGGCATGCCGGAGGGCTCTTACGCCGAACTGCGCGTCGTCCCGGCGGCGCGCGTCATCCCCTTGCCGACCGACATCGACGAGCGCACGGCCGCCGCGATGATGATCCGCGGCATGACGGCACGTTCTCTTCTCACCGAGACGTACAAGGTGCAGCCGGGCGATATGATCCTGATCCACGCCGCCGCGGGCGGCGTCGGCCTCATCATGTGCCAATGGGCGAAGCACCTGGGCGCGACGGTGATCGGGACTGTGAGCACCGAGGCGAAGGCGGATATTGCCCGCACGCATGGTTGCGATCATCCGATCGTCTACACGCGCGAGGATTTTGCCGCGCGCGTGCGCGACATCACCGACGGCGAAGGCGTTCCCGTCGTCTACGATTCGGTCGGCAAGGCGACCTTCGAAGCATCGCTGAAATGCCTGCGCCGGCGCGGGGTGATGGCCTCCTTCGGTGAGGCCTCGGGCGATCCCGATCCCATGCCGCCGCGCCGGCTGGGCGCGCTCGGCTCGATCTATCTCACGCATCCGAGCATCTCGAACTACACGGTCACTCGCGCCGAGCTTCTCGCCGCCGCGCACGACCTGTTCGCGATGGTCGGCAGCGGCAGGATCAAGATCGCGATCAGCCAGACCTATCCGCTGCGGGACGCGGCGCGCGCCCACGCCGACATCGAATCGCGCAAGACCACCGGATCGATCGTGTTGATGGCGTGACCTTCAACGCCCGCTCGCAAGCGCGGCCAATTTTGCCGGGTCGGCTGGAGCCTCGTTCCCCCGCCAGACCACGTGCATGTCCGGCCGCAGCAACAAGAGATCGTAGCCGTAGACGTTGCGTGGCCTTTCGCCGGCAATGTCGAGAACCTGCAACGGCGCGCCGATCGCGGCGAACGGCCGTTGCAGGCCCGTCGCATCGGCCGTTGTTCCGCCCAGCCGCAGCAGCGTATAGCCGTGCCCATAACCGATGCGGTCCTGTATCGCACTGCCATTGTCGAGCCACACGTGCGGCAGCCGCGCTCCTGGCCAAGTGGTGGGAACATAAGTCATGAAGTCGTGCTCGGGCCCCTCGCCCGGCTCGGCGGCGATCAACGGCGAACCGACATAGCGATAGCCGAGCTCGGCACCGATCATTTCCGTTGCCTTGTGCTGCTCGACGTCGGCGACGCGTGCCAAGCCCTCGCGCAGCGCCGCGCCGGCGGGCGTGGGCTCGCGGAGGTCCGGCCGATAGAGCGCGCGCCACCTGCGGCGCCCTTGGGTCGCAAAGCCCGAGGCCGCGACGTTGCGCGCTCCGACCTGTCGGCGCTCGATCTCGTATGAGCCGAGCAGCTTGGGTCCGCCCCATCCGGCAAGCGTCGCCGCGAGTTTCCAGGAGAGGTCGATCGCATCGCCGACGCCGGTATTCATCCCAAGCCCGCCGGTCGGGATGACGAGATGCACGGCGTCGCCGGCAAGAAACACCCGGCCCGCGCCGTAGCGCTCGGCGAGCAGCAGGTTCATCTTCCACTGCCCGACATAAAGCATCTCGTAGTCGACCGGCATGGCAACGGTCCGCTCGAACATGCGCGCCATGTCCGCGTCGGTCTCGACGACCGCATGCAGCGTGAAATGCCGAGTCGAATCCTGCACGATCAGGAAGCTCCCCTCGGCGTCGACCACGTGATAATGCCGGCCCTTGCCGATCGGGATGCGTTCGTAGAGGTCTTCGCAGTAGTAAAGCGCCTGCCGCAGTTGCTGGATGTTGGCCTCGCCCTGGAGCGCGACCCCGAGTTGCCGGCGCACCAGGCTGCCGCCGCCGTCGCAACCCACCATGTAGGCGGCGCGCAGGGTGGCGCGGGTGCCTCCGCTCTCCTTGACCTGCGCCGTCACCAACATCTCATCCTGCTCGAAAGCCACGAGCTCGCAGCCGTAACGCACCGTGACGCTCGGCAATGTCTCCGCGATCGATTTCAGGAGCGGCTCGAGCGTGTATTGCGAGATGAGCTGATAGGGCTCGAGCGGTAAGCTGCCGTCCTCGGACTTGGCGATCTGCGCCTTCGCCGCCGCTACGGAGGGATGGGGATGATGCACGAGCGGCGGGTCGATCAGCGACAGAACGATGAAGATGTCCATGGGGCATTGGGCGGGAAGACCGGCGGCGCGAACCTCCTCGGCGATGCCCATGCGCCGGTAGATCTCCATCGTGCGGGCGTTGCAGCGCTCCATCTTCGGGAGGAATTGCGGAGCATCCTTCTGCTCGATGATCGTCGTCCGCACGCCGCGGCGTCCGAGATCGATCGCGAGCGTCAACCCGGTGGGGCCAGCTCCGACGATGAGAACTTGTGCGTCCATAGGTTTGACCGAACCCCCGGCGGCAGGGCGCAGGTTAGACTGCTTCCGCTTCAGCTGCGCCCGCCTCGAAATCGGCGAGTTCGGTTCCTTCCTGCACGAAGTCGCCGACGGCGCATCTGAGCGCCTTCACGCGGCCGTCGGCGGGAGCGCGCAGCGTGTGTTCCATCTTCATGGCTTCGAGCACGAGGAGCGGCGCGCCGCGCTGCAAGCCGACGCCCGGCTCGGCGAGGATGCGCGTCACGGTTCCGGGCATCGGCGCGACGATGCGCCCGCCCGCGGCGGCCTCGGAGATATCTGCGAGGAACGGATCGACCCAGTGCAGTTTGCGAGGACCGCGCGGCGTGTTCAGATCGAGCTCACGGCCGGACCAAGCCGCCGAGACCCGCTCCGGCGCGTCGCCGAGGCACATGTCGAACACTGCGCCTTGGCGGGGCACGAACTGCAAACGCTCGCTCCTGCCGCCGAACTCCAGGCGCAAGCCGTCGCGAGCGTACCACAGCACCACATCATAGCGCTCGGCTCCCTCCCGGAACCTCAAGCGGCGACTGCGGCGGCCAGTCAGTGTCCAACCGTCCGTGCGATTCCACGGCGAGTCCGATCCGGTCTGCTCGCTTTGCTCGCGCAGCAACACCGCGACACAAGCCGCGGCGATATCGAGCGCGGCCAGCGAGGGGGCGCTGCGGGTGAGCGCGGAAATTTCCCGCTCGATGAAGCCGGTGTCGATCTCGCCGCTGACGACTTGCGGATGACGCAGCAGTCTCTTGAGGAACGCGAGATTGGTAGTCACGCCGGCAATCTCGAACGAATCCAGGGCCTCGACGAGACGGCTCAGCGCCTGCGGGCGATCGGGGCCGAAGGCGATCAGCTTCGTCAGCAGCGGATCGTAGTACGGCGTGATCGCGTCGCCGGCACGAAAGCCGGTATCGACCCTGATGCCGTCCCCGGACGGCTCGCGCCACGTTCGAATGGTTCCGCTCGCCGGCAGAAATCCCTTGTCGGGGTCCTCGGCATAGATGCGTGCCTCGATGGCGTGGCCGTTGGCGGCGATCTCGTCCTGTCGCAACGGCAACTTGTCACCCATGGCGACGCGCAGCTGCCACTCGACCAGGTCGAGACCGGTAATCATCTCGGTGACGGGATGCTCGACCTGCAGGCGCGTATTCATCTCGATGAAATAGAAGCCGGCCGCATCGGCGATGAACTCGACCGTGCCGGCGCCCACGTAGCCCGCGGCGTGCGCGGCGGAGCGCGCCGCCGCCGCCATCGCGTCGCGCCGCTCGGCGGTGAGGGCGATCGAAAGCGCCTCCTCCACCACTTTCTGGTGCCGCCGCTGGAGCGTGCATTCACGCTCGAACAGCGACACCACGTTGCCCTCGCCGTCGCCGAATACCTATTTCTCGATCAGGATATCCTCGTTCGCAAATGACGCCATCGCTTCGCGCTTGGCCCCCGCGACCGCCTCGTCGAGCTCGTCGACCTTGCCGACGAGGCGCATGCCTCGCCCGCCCCCGCCCGCGGACGCCTTGATCAGCACCGGATAGCCCACGCGCTCGGCGGCGGCGGCGAGCGTGGCGATGCTTTGATCTTGACCGTGGTAACCGGGCACGACCGGCACGCCGGACGATTCCATCAGCGCCTTGGCCGCCGATTTCGAGCCCATCAGGCGAATGGTCGCGGCGGACGGGCCAACGAAGATCAAACCGGCGTCCGCGCAGGCTTGCGCGAAATCGGCGTTCTCGGAGAGAAACCCGTAGCCGGGATGAATCGCCGCGGCACCCGTCGTCCGCGCCGCCTCCATGATGGCGCCGATGTGAAGATAGCTGTCCTTTGCCGGCGCCGGGCCGATCAGCACCGCCTCGTCCGCGAGCGCAACGTGCATCGCGTCGCGATCCGGATCGGAATAGACCGCCACGGTGCGCAGCGCCATGCGCTTGGCCGTACGGATGATCCGGCACGCGATCTCGCCGCGGTTGGCGATCAACAACTTGTCGAATCGGCGGGCGAGCGACACCATCACATCCTGAAGATGCCGAACCGCGTGGGCTCGCTCGGCGGGGCATTGAGCCCGGCGGCGAGCGCCAGGGCGAGCACCGTGCGGGTGTCGACCGGGTCGATGATGCCGTCGTCCCAGATGCGCGCGGTGGCATAGTATGGATGGCCCTGGCGCTCGTATTGCTCGCGGATCGGCGCCTTGAACGCTTCGTCATCCGCGGCGCTCCAGCTGCCGCCCTTGGCCTCGGTCGCCTCCTGACGCAGGAGCCCCAGCACGCTCGCAGCTTGCTCGCCGCCCATAACCGAGATGCGCGCGTTCGGCCACATCCACAGAAAGCGTGGGCCGTAGGCGCGCCCGCACATCCCGTAGTTGCCCGCGCCGTAGCTGCCGCCGATAATCACGGTGTACTTCGGGACGTTGGTGGTGGCCACCGCCGTCACCATTTTCGCGCCGTCCTTGGCGATGCCGCCCGCCTCGTATTTGCGCCCGACCATGAACCCGGTGATGTTCTGCAGAAACAGCAGCGGGATGTTGCGCTGGCTCGCCAGCTCGATGAAATGGGTGCCCTTGAGCGCGCTCTCGCTGAACAGGATGCCGTTGTTAGCGAGGATGCCGATGGGAAATCCGTGGATGTGGGCGAAGCCGCAGATGAGCGTCTCGCCGTAGAGCGCTTTGAACTCATGAAATTCCGAGCCGTCGACGATTCGCGCGATCACCTCGCGAACGTCGTAAGGAGTGCGCGGGTCCGCGGGCACGATGCCGTAGAGGTCTTCCGCGGGGAACAGAGGATCTTGCGCCTTGCGGAGTTCCAGAACCGAATGCTTCACCCGGTTGAGGTCAGCGATGATGCGGCGCGCGACGCCGATGGCGTGGCTGTCGTCCGTCGCGTAATAGTCGGTGACGCCGGATTGCCGGCTGTGGACGTCGGCGCCGCCCAACTCCTCGGCACTCACCTCTTCGCCGGTCGCCGCCTTCACCAGCGGCGGCCCGCCGAGAAAGATCGTGCCTTGGTGGCGCACGATGATGCTCTGATCGGACATCGCCGGCACTTAGGCGCCGCCCGCCGTGCATGAGCCCATCACGATCGCGATCTGGGGAATGCCGAGCGCCGACATGCGCGCCTGGTTGTAGAAGATTCGCCCGAAATGGCGCTCGTCGGGGAAGATCTCGTCTTGCAACGGCAGGAACGCGCCACCGGAATCGACCATGTAGACGCAAGGCAGGTGGTTCTCGCGCGCGATATCCTGCGCCCGCAAGTGCTTCTTCACGGTCATCGGGTAGTAGGTGCCGCCCTTGATGGTGGCGTCGTTGGCAATGAGGACGCATTCGCGGCCGCTGACGCGGCCGATCCCGGTGATCAGGCTGGCGGAATGAACGTCGCCGCCGTACATGCCGTGCGCCGCCAAGGACGAAAGCTCCAGGAACGGCGTTCCCGGATCGAGCAGCAGGTTGATGCGCTCGCGCGCCAGCAATTTCCCGCGTGCAGCGTGCCGCGCTCTCGCCTCTTCGCTGCCGCCTTGCATGGCGGCATCGAGCTTGGCGCGCAGCTCTGCGACCAGGGCTTTCATCGCCTCGGTATTGCGGGCGAAGTCAGCTGACTGAGGATCGATGGCGGATGCCAAAGCGGTCATCTGACCTCGCCGAATCTCACAATCAGCGCGTCTTGTCGAACAGTTGCCGGCCGATCAACATGCGTCGGATCTCGCTCGTCCCCGCGCCGATCTCGTAGAGCTTGGCGTCGCGCAGATATCGGCCGGTGGGATAGTCGTTGATGTAACCGTTGCCGCCGAGGAGCTGAACCGCGTCGAGCGCGATCTTCGTGGCGTTTTCGGCGGCATAGAGGATGGCGCCGGCGGCGTCCTCGCGCGTGGTCTCGCCGCGGTCGCACGCCTTGGCCACCGCATAGACATAGGCCTTGCACGCGTTCATCCCGACATACATGTCGGCGACCTTGCCTTGCACCAGTTGAAACTCGCCGATCGGTTGCCCGAACTGCCGGCGCTCGTGGATATAGGGCGTCACCACGTCCATACATGCCTGCATGATGCCGAGCGGCCCGGCCGCCAACACCACGCGTTCGTAGTCGAGGCCGGACATCAAGATGGTGACGCCGTCGCCTACGCCGCCGAGGACGTTCTCCGCGGGAACTTCGCAATCCTGAAACACCAATTCGCAGGTGTCGGACCCGCGCATGCCGAGCTTGTCGAGCTTTTGTGCGGTCGAAAAGCCCTTGAAACCCTTCTCGATCAGAAAAGCCGTGATGCCGCGCGCGCCGGCGTCCGGATCGGTCTTGGCGTAGACCACCAGCACCTCGGCTTGCGGGCCGTTGGTGATCCACATCTTGCTGCCGTTGAGGATGTAACGGTCGCCCTTCTTCTGCGCGCGCGTCTTCATCGAGACGACGTCGGAGCCGGCGCCCGGCTCGGACATGGCGAGCCCGCCCACGTGCTCGCCGGAGATGAGCTTGCCGAGATAGCGGCGCTTTTGATCGTCGCTGCCGTTGCGGCGAATCTGGTTGACGCAGAGGTTCGAGTGCGCACCATAGGACAGCCCGACCGAGGCGGAGGCGCGCGAGATCTCCTCCATCGCGACGCAGTGCTCGAGATAGCCGAGCCCCGCCCCGCCCCATTCCTCCTCGACCGTGATGCCGTGCACGCCGAGCTTGCCCAGCTCGGGCCAGAGATCGCGCGGGAAGGTGTTGCTGCGGTCGATCTCGTCGGCGCGCGGGGAGATGCGCTCGGCGGCGAAACCGTGCACGCTGTCGCGCAGCATGTCGGCGGTCTCGCCCAAGCCGAAATCAAAGCCGCGAGGGTCGTTCACGCGCATGGGCGCCGATCTCGTGTGCGCGGCCCGGGCCGCGATCGAAGGTCGATCATTCGATTAATGCACGTCCTTGATCGCGCACGCAATATTGTGGGGCGACAACCCGCCTGCGCGCGCTCTACGCGCGCAGCGGAACACCGCCCGCCCCTTGTGCAAAGGGACCCGCGAGACAACAATGCCGCGTCGCCGACCCTCGGGGCGCCGCGGAGAAACCCATGAAACTCGGCTATTTCACGATGCCGGTGCATCCCCCGGCGAGGCGCTACGTCGAAACGCTCAAGGAGGATCGGGACGCCTTCATTCTCGCCGACCGGCTCGGATACAGCGAAGGCTATTGCGGCGAACACCTCACCGACGCGGCCGAGAACATTCCCAACAGCATGATGTTCATCGCCACGCTCCTCGGCGCGACCTCGCAGATGAAAGTCGGGACCGCCGTGGTCAATCTTCCCCACAGCCATCCCGTGGTCGTGGCCTCGAACGCGGCGATGCTCGACAATCTGTTCGAGGGCCGGTTCATCTTGGGCATCGGCGCCGGCATCCTTCGCTCCGACGCCGAGGCGCTGGGACTTCTCGATGCCGACCGCAACGACATGTTCGCAGAAGCGATCGACCACATCCTTGCGCTGTGGGCGGGAACGGCACCGATCGATCTGAAGGGAAAATACTGGGCCATTTCGACGGTCAGGACGCTGTGGCCCGAGGTCGGCATCGGCGACATCGTCAAGCCCTATCAAAAACCCCATCCGCCCATTGCCGGCACGGCGACGGATCCCGACTCCAAGGGGCTGATCGCGCTCGGCCGGCGCGGCTGGTGGCCGATCTCGTCGCACTTTCTTCACCCCAATTGCCTCAAGAGCCAATGGGCCAATTACGCCAAGGGTTGCGCCGAGGGCGGGCACAGGGCGGAGCGCGCGAACTGGCGGGTGGCACGCTCGATCTTCGTCGCCGAGGACGACAAGGTCGCGCGGGCCTATGGCGGCGACGATCCTAATAGCCCTTACCGGTTCTACATGAGCCAGCTCACCGCGAAGCTGAAGAAGGCGAGACGCATGATCGCCTTCAAGCCGCATCCCGACATGCCGGACGAGGACGTCACCTTCGATTACATCTTCGACAACGTCGTGATCCGCGGCAGCGTGAATCGCGTCGTCGATCGCATACTGGAGCTGCACGATCAGGTCGGCGATTTCGGCACGCTGCTTTACTGCGGCAAGGACTGGGCCGACCCGCAGCTCGGCCGCAAGTCCATGGAGCTGATGGCCGAAAAGGTCATGCCCGCCGTCAACGCTGCGCTTGCAAGGTCCATGGCGGCGGAATGACGCCGCCGCTCGAAATAACAAAACGAAAAGGGGGTTCCCGTGTCACCCAAGTCTCAAGATGTCAAGCAATCCGGCCTGTTCGGCTTTCTCGCGCAACCCGACGCGCCCACCAAGAGCGGCGTCGTCATCCTGCCGACGATCTTCGGCGTCAATGCATTCGTCCGCGGCTACGCGGAAACGCTCGCCCGCGCCGGGCTCGCCGCCGCGGTGTGGGACCATTACGAAGGGCTGCCCTTGACGACGGATTACGAAGAATCGAAGGCGCGCGCGCGCAAACTCAGCGACCCCGGGATGCACGCCAAGGTCAAAAAGTGGATCGACTACATGGTGAGCGAGTTGGCTCTGAGCTCAGTCGGCGTGCTCGGTTTCTGCCTCGGCGGTCGCTATGTCCTGCTGGCCGCGGCGCAGGACAAGCGGGTCAAGGCTTGCGCCGCCGCCTATCCGTCGATCGAAAACCCGCGGCTTCCCAACCAGGAGCAGGACGCGGTCGCGCTCGCCGCCGATATCCGTTGCCCCGTTCACGTCGTCCAGCCCGGCCATGATCACGTCGCCAGCGCGGAGACCTATGCCGCGCTCAGGGAGAACTTGCACAAGCGCGCAGCGCCGACCGTTTGGCAATATTACCCCGACGCCGAGCACGGCTTCATGCACCGCAAGGAGCCGGCGGCCAATCCCGCGGCGAGCGTCATCGCCTCACCGCAGCTCGTCGCCTTTCTCACTCCCTGCCTGTCGTGATGCGGAGACCGGTTGGCTAGCGCGCTGTCACTTAATGCGTTCAAACCGCTTTGATTGCGATTGATGAACGGCGCGCTTCCCTGGCGGAACCTCCGTCGCGCAGACATGATCTTGCGCGCAGACGCTCGCATGCGCATCGGACCGACGCGGCGGAGTGTGCTCGCGCTGATCGGATCACTCGCGCCGGCAGCGGCCTTCGCGGCCTATCCGCAGCGGCCCATCAAGCTGGTGGTGGCGCTCGCGCCCGGCGGACCGGCCGACACCGCCGCCCGTCTGTTTGCGCCTTATTTCTCCGAGCGGCTCGGCCAGAGCG
>VAZM01000242.1 GCA_005883135.1 Alphaproteobacteria bacterium | reverse complement strand
GCCTCCGATGACTGCGTGAACTTTGTTGACGCCAGAAGTCGCTTGGGCCTGTTTGATCGCATTGATCACCCCGCGATGGCTGCAGGAGGTCAATACGATTAGCCCGCGTCCCCTTAGATTGAATGCCGTGGCGATCTCATGCCGGAACTGATCTGGAATGATAGCCTTCGTGCGTTCATCTTCCGGAAGCTTATCGGCATAGCAGCCCATCCCGTTATCCACTCCAATTTTCATGGCGCTGGGCGACAGAAGCTTCTCAAAGCTCGTCTGGTCAATATGGCCTGTGGTGAAGCCATGATCGGCGACGAGCGCGGGTCCCTCTGTATAAGTTACCGTGAGATTAGCGTTTTCTAACGCTTTGCGATCGAGCGCACCGAAGTCGCCACGCACTGGGGGCGCGGTCCATTCCCGTGAGCAGAATGCCTCCTCACCGCCGATATAGATCGGCAGTCTGGTCTTCAGCTTGCCGTTGTGTTCTCGCAGGAAGCCGGCGAGGCCACCAAAATGATCGTAGTGGCCGTGACTGAGCACGAGGGCATCGAGCTCGGCCGGCTCAATGCCTACTAGGTTGGCATTGTTGATCAGCGCTTCTGGTGTGAAGCCGAAATCCGCGAGGACATTGCGCGTTTCCGTACCGCGGCGCGTCTCGGCGTGCATCGACAGGCCGAACTCACTGATCAGCGTCTTGCGTGGCGGCTTGTCGCCGCTAACGCCCCAGCCGAAGTGTTGGATATCGACATCGGCAAGTTTCCGGCTAGGCGCCACGGCGAATTGGTAGCTGTCAACCACAACCCGCACAGCCACGCTATCAAGCTCGGGAACGGAGCCGGAGATCGCCTCCGCTTTTACTGGCTTCGAGCTGCCCATCAGTGTTGCGACAATAGCGCTAAACATGGCAGCACCGCCGCCGCACACCACATCACGTCGATGTATTTCGTTACACTGGCATATTAACATGGTTAAATCCTCCCTCTTTGATTGCGGACAAGCTATCCGTGCCCGACGACTGGCATCGCCTGCTGCTGCACGCGCGCCGCAAGCGGCCACGCAGCCGCGGCGCCGAGCAGCGTGATGAACTCGCGCCGCGGGATCACTCGATCACCTCATCAGCGAGCGCGAGCAGGCTCGCTGGAATTTCCATTCCGAGCCTCTTTGCCGTTTTGAGATTGATAATCAACTCGAATCTAGTCGGCTGCAAAACCGGCAATTCGGCGGGTTGAGTGCCCTTAAGAACCTTGCCGGTGTACACACCCATTTGACGATACAAATCGGCAAGGCCGGGTCCGTAGCTGATCAGTCCACCAGCGGCCGTCAAATCGCGAACCTGATACATCGTGGGTACCGCATAGCGTGCTGCCAGTGCGACGATCCTTCTGTTGTTTAGAAATGCATCAGGCTGCACCAGAAGCGCTCCGGCCATGCCCTGGCCCAAAGCCGCGAAAGCGAGGTCAATCTCAGCCTCAGTGCTTGCATTTAGAACCCGCACTTGCAGTCCGAGAATTTGTGCAGCTTCTTTGGCATCTCTCACATTCGGTTCCGCGATAGGATTTTGCGGATTAACTAGAAACGCGACTGTGCTGGCGGAGGGCACCAGCTCACGCAATAACCCAAATTGTTTGGCCGCTAGTCCGCCGAACATCGAGGTCACGCCTGTCGCGTTTCCACCGGGTCGGCTCAAGCTTTTGACAAGGCCGCTCGTTACCGGGTCTTCACCGGTGAAGAAGACAATTGGGATATTCGTCGCGATCTGTTTGGCCACGCGGGCTGCCGGGGTATTCACCGCGATGACTGCAACGTGTCGATCGATAAGATCGCGAAGCATCTCTGGAAAGCGGGCGTACTGACCGTCGGCCCAACGGTATTCGATGATGAGGTTTTGGCTGTCGGTATAACCCGTTTCCTTGAGACCTTGCAGGAAAGCATTTACGAACGGCTCGTACTTCTCTGGCGAGGCGCCGTTGAGGAACCCGATCACCGGCATCCGTGGCTGCTGCGCGCCGGCTCCGAGCGGCCACGCCATCGCCGCGCCGCCAAGCAGCGTCAGGAAGTGGCGTCGTCTGAGGTCGAGCATGGGCTCCTCCCCGGAACCCGCCATGCCAGCTTACACCAGGCTTAGGATGCCCCGGAAGCGCCCGCAGGTCCTTGGGGTAGGGCTGAATCCTTCTGAATCGAGCTGCCCGCCACTACCGTTTGCCCCGCCTCACAGCGCGACCGCGTCTTGCTCGAAAGGGCGGCTGATCCGCTGCACCGTGCCGGGGTTAACTCCAAACTGTTTGGCAATGACGCGGACACCGGGCCTCCCAGGAGTCGCCAGAGCCTCCCGGATTCGCTTTTCCAGTGCATCCGCGATGTGGCGCCCGCTCTAAACGGACGGGCAAGCCTTGCCGGGGCGCGGCCATGCCGAACGGGCGCTGCAAGCTTCATGGTGGCAAGAGCACGGGGCCGCGCACGCCGGAGGGCCTAGAGCGCAGCAGGCGGGCAAATTGGAAACATGGGCACTTTTCGCGGGAAGCCAAGGCGGAACGGTCGCGCCTGCGGGCGGCAATACTTGCGCTCCGGGATCTATGCAACTCGATCTAAGCGCCCCCGCCGTCCCACGATGGATACTCCGGACCATCTATCTCGCCGGCATCATGCAATGGCAAGCTTACGAGGATCGCGTTGCGCTGCACCACCTCCGCCGCCAGCTCGGGGAAGCGGCCGACGTCGCCGCCCGCGAACCGCCATTCGATCGTGAGGTTGCGCCTCTCGCTGTAACCGAGCTCGCGCATGCCCAGCGCGAACGCGCCGAAGCGGCTGCCTTCGAGCGGCTCGGGGCGCTTGGGCAGCGCCACGAATCCCACGCGCCAGCTGCGGTGCTGCTGCGCGAAGGCGCCCGACCGCACGCAGACCGTCGCAAGGGCGATCCCCGAAATGAGTGTCCGTCGGTCCATCATTCCGCGCAGCCTTGTCGAAGCCCTGCAAATTGCGCGCTGATGTCGCAGATGGGATCTGGCTCAGCCGTTGCCGCGTACGGGCCAAGGATATAACGTTTTGGCGGCAGCGCTCATGCGGTGAGCGAGACTCGCATGCTCAAGCTTGACAGGTATTGATCGCGACTCGTCGTCTGCCTTCGCGGCTGCTTCTCGGTGCTACACGAGGAGAGTGCATATGCTGTTCGGCTCCTGCAATTGCATGACCAGACCTTCATCCTTTTCAAGACGGACTCTCTTGCGTGCGGGCGGTGTGAGTTTCGTCTCGGCACTGGTCAGCACAATGATCGGGAGCGGGCAAACCGCGCAAGCGAAGACAATGAGCGAAGCAGTTCCGGAAGTCGATCGCTTGAGCGTTCGCATCGTCACTGACATCATGGTGCGTCGCAATGTGCCCTCGGAAAAGGTCGAAGGCCTGACGGTCGAACGGGCGGGACCGAACGAGATTCCGGACGGTCCGCCGCGGACCACCCTCGTTGGAGAGTGGGGACTCTCGATGCATGCTGAATCCCATCGCGGGAACGAGGTCCGCAATATCCTGGTGGATTTTGGCTACAATCCCGTGACGCTGCTCAACAATATGGGAATCATAAAGATCGCGCCGAAAAAACTTGATGCGCTCGTATTGAGCCATGGGCACTACGATCATTTCGGCGGATTGGTGGGCTTCCTTTCGGCGAACAAAGACAAGCTCAAGAGCAACTTGCCGTTCTTCGTCGGCGGCGAAGACTGTTTCTGCACGCGAATTTATTCAAACGGCGGCCAGTATGGCGCGCTCGATCGCCAGGCGATCATCGATGCAAACCTGTTGCTAATGATGGCAGAAGGGCCGGCCATTGTCGCCGATCATGCCTTCACCACCGGAAAAATTGCACAAAGCGGATTCGAAAAGCCGCTTCGCAATACAACAGAGAAAATCGGGATCGTTGATGGGTTTGGCTGTTTCCCGGACAAGGTCACGCCGGCAAAGAACACTGGAACCTTTGTTCCGGACGATTTCGAGCATGAGATCGGGACCAACTTCATGCTCAAGGGCAAGGGATTGGTCGTCGTGACCTCTTGCAGCCACCGCGGAATCATCAACACGATCAGACAGGCCCAAGCCGCATCCGGCGTGGAGAAGGTGCACGCGGTGATCGGCGGCTTCCATCTCGTTCCGCCGTTGAACGACGACTACTTCCGGCAAGTGATCGCGGCACTCAAGGAGATCAATCCCGACTACCTCGTGCCGGCGCACTGCGTGGGCGAGCCGTTTTATGACATGGTCCGGCAAGAAATGCCGGGTAAGGTGTTCCAGTCGAACGTGGGAACGCGTTACACCTTCATCGCCTAGCAAGCATGGAGTGATCGAAAGGACGCGAAAGGGACCTGCGCGCGCCATGCATCTGCCGCGGGGTCCACACCGCCAGAATTCCAATCGCAGACCTCTGGCAGTTTGGCGCTGTCAACGGTTGGTAAAAAATCCTTACATTGTGCTGATCTACTTTCCAATTACCTTTCGCAGCGTTTCATTGATTCGGTCTTGCCAGCCCGGCCCGGCATCTTGAAAGTGATCAAGAATGTCCCGGTCAAGTCGCAAAGAGACAAACTCCTTGGCATTCGGAATGGTCGGACGCTTTGGAGGGAGTTCTGCGGGCTTTGTGGTTACTGTCTTGAAGGCCGCTTCAGCCACCTCTCGTGAGGAGGTGGTTCTTCGTGTCCTGTTGGCAGGCATTTTATGTCCTCTCGCTAGGGCTTACTTTTTAGCGCAAACTGGGCGGCTGAACTTGCTCATCTCAGAAGCACACAACAACAAGTCATCAGAGCCGTAATCCGCAGGGCCAAACCAGGCTCATACACGGTCTAGAGATCAAGGCAGGCGCAGGCGCGAAGTGGCGGCGCCCGCCGGCTCATTAACTATCAAGGAAGCTTCTCAGAACCCTTGACCGGCTCGGGTGTTTGAGCTTGCGCAGCGCCTTCGCCTCGATCTGGCGGATGCGCTCGCGCGTCACCGAGAACTGCTGGCCCACCTCTTCCAGGGTGTGGTCCTTGTTCATGCCGATGCCGAAGCGCATGCGAATTATACGCTCCTCGCGCGGCGTGAGGAAGGCAAGCACGCGAGTCGTAGTCTCGCGCAGGTTCGACTGAATGGCGGCGTCGATCGGCAGGATCGCGTTTTTGTCCTCGATGAAATCGCCAAGATGGGAGTCCTCCTCGTCGCCGATGGGCGTCTCCAGCGACAGCGGCTCCTTGGCGATCTTGAGCACCTTGCGCACCTTCTCGAGCGGCATGCCGAGCTTCTCGGCGAGCTC
>VAZM01000657.1 GCA_005883135.1 Alphaproteobacteria bacterium | reverse complement strand
CACGGCGATCCTCGTCAACATTCCCGGCGAATCCTCCTCGGTCGTGACCACGCTCGACGGTCACCAGATGGCGCGCCGCGGCCGCGCCGGGCCCGCGCTCGGCATCGCGGCGATCGGGTCCTTCATTGCCGGCTGCATCGCGACGCTCCTCATCGCCTATTTCGCCCCGCCGCTCGCCGAGGTCGCGCTCAAATTCAGCCCGGCCGAATACTTCTCGCTGCTCGCTAATGGTGTTGGGGCTCATCGCCGCGGTCGTGCTCGCGCGCGGCTCGCTCCTCAAGGCCATCGCCATGGTGTGCTTCGGCATCCTGCTCGGTCTCATCGGCACCGACGTCAACTCGGGCGTCATCCGCTTCGCCTTCGGCCAGGCCGAGCTCGCCGACGGGCTCGGCTTCGTCGCGCTCGCCATGGCCTTCTTCGGCATCACCGACGTGGTGCTCAATCTCGAGCACAAGGAGAAACAGCAGGTGTTCACCTCGCGCATCGGCAGCGTGCTGCCCACGCTCGCGGACCTGCGCGCCTGTTTCTGGTCGATCGTGCGCGGCACCGCCCTGGGCTCGCTGCTCGGCGTCCTGCCGGGCGGCGGCGCGCTGCTCGCGTCGTTCGCCGCCTATATGGTGGAGAAGAAATTCGCGAAACCGCCGCGCGCTTTCGGCGAGGGCGATATCCGCGGCGTGGCGGCGCCCGAATCCGCCAACAATTCCGGCGCGCAG
>VAZM01000655.1 GCA_005883135.1 Alphaproteobacteria bacterium | reverse complement strand
CACACAAAGTGCGTCCTAGTCGGCAGGCGCAGGCGGGCTCTGGTATCTCCACTGTAACGTTGCGCTTCCGTGCGTCAGATGGCAGCAGTGTGGATATGAAGGCAGGCCTGCGGGAGTTGACCGCGCTTTCCCTGCTTGCGGCCTTTTGTTGTGGTCTTGCGTGGGCTCACGATGACACGTTTTTCGCCGCTGTTTTTGACCGCAATCACGATTATCGAGGCGATACGGCGTTCACGGTGAGCTGCCGTCGCTCAGCGCAACCCGGCGTCCTTCATCTGTTGCGCGCCCCTGCTGAGCAAATCGAAGCGAATAACCGTCTGCCACTTGCACGACGGATCATCCGCCCACAATGAAGGCTATCATGGCGAGAATAGGCCCCAGAACCAGGGCTTTTTGGCGCTAACACCGACAAGCGTGATTATGGGGGATTCAGTGTGTCGAGGTCCCCCACGTCACGCTCATCGCGGCGAATCGGCTCGTCGAACGGGCCCACCTATATTTACGAGTGCTCCTACTGCGGGAAACGCTTCAACAAGAAAAAGCGGTTCTCGCGGCTTAACTCACACAAGGAACTACACACCGCAGATGATCGGGCGTCGGCGACGCCGAAACTGATTGCGCAAGGGCGGACGGCGGCTCGTCCCCGAACGTTCGTCCTTATTGGAAGATCAGGCGGCCCTTCTGAATCGTATTCGACTAGGACCGGAAAATTCATCCCCTAATTCGCGCAGAACGCCCACATCAAAATGAACATCATCGCAAACCCGGCGAAAAGGCCAAGATGCATCCACCCTTCGAGTTCGGTCTTGCGAGGCCGTCGCCAATTACTGTCATAGATCAAGAACGCAGCAAACATACCTGCGAACGGGACGAAGATCAGCCAGGGCCCGCACATTCTGGCCGCCTCAGTTCGGAAGTGTGCATGTCCCGAGCCTGCTTCTGGCAGCGCTTCATCCCGCGCAAGCGGCGGAACGCCGCCGCGACAGGGCGTGCAGGTTTTTTCCGCAGGGTCTCGGTCATGTGGCCTGCTGCAACCTCACTATAAGGCCATGGTGGGTAGGTGGTCAGCGATCGATCTCCCCGAACACGATGTCGAGCGAGCCGATGATCGCCGCAACATCGGCCAGCATATGCCCGCGGCTCAAGAAATCCATCGCCTGCAGCTCAACGAACCTCGCGCGGGCATCCACTGTCTTTTTCACGCTCAAATGACGCCGCGATGATCTTTGCGAAGGCGCGTCGGTCCTCGACCAAGCGTTCACGGGCCCTTTTTAGGAGTGTGGCGTGTTGCTCGCTCATGACTACCTCTGATGCTTCGACTGTGAGCCGACCACAGTCGCGTAGCCCGATGCATAGAATGCTTTTCGATGCACTATCTACGCACGCTGCTGATGACTTGGAAGACCGGGCTTTGCCCCATCAAACCTTTGAAAGGCCGGTCTGTCCAAGCCTGTCCTTTCCGAAAATTTCATCCGGTCGGGATTTCGCGCCGAGCATCATTCGGGTCGATGCTTTCGAGGGGTCCAAACTGTCTCACGGTGAGACAGTTTCTGGCAAGGTAAAGGGGCGGCCGCCGCAGGAAGGGCGGCATCCGCGCTGCCGACCGCGCGCTCGGGCTCACCCTCCATCGATTAGGCCCTCACCACGGGGGACTGTACAAGGGCTGCTCAGGCGAGCACACACACTGTCCGCACAGCACCAGAGGAACCATGGCGCCGTTCAAACCCAAACCTCGACAACCCCCTATGACCAAAGCGGAACTCAGGGCACAAGGCATTCAGGCACTGGCGCAGGTCACCACACCGATCATCAAGCTGCCGATGAAGATCAGACGGCATTGCGGACGCTGCGGTGACTTCAACTCGGTGCTGGTGGAGCCCGGGCAAGCAGTGCCGGCGTTCAAGTGTTCGGCCTGCGGTT
>VAZM01000266.1:16702-21441 GCA_005883135.1 Alphaproteobacteria bacterium | reverse complement strand
CATTAAAGGAGAATGGTTATGCCAATGGATCTGCTGCTTGCGAATAAAACCTTTGATGCTGAAACGACGCAACTCTTGGGTTCAACGTTTGACGCGACTTGGGAAAGGGCAAAGGCATCCGACAGCCTTCCTACTGACAAGGCGCATCTGCTCTCGGTGCGCGAGTTGCTCGCCAAATTCATTATCGCGATGGTCCAGCAAGGCGAGAAAAATCCCAAACGACTTGTTGACGATGCCTTACTTCGTTTGCGAATTATTTTACGACATGACGCCGTAGTAGACGGGACTTCGAAGAGCAATAAATCTCAGAATGAGCAAGTGCTTCCCGATCTACCACCGACGTCGGCCTTCAATCTGCGCGTTAATGAGTAGCACCGATGCCGTATGGCACGCCCCCTCTTGCCCGTCAGCTCGAGCACGGACCCTTCAACCGATTCCTGGCGACGTTACCCCCGCATGATTTTTCGCTGCTGGCGCCACATTTGCGCACGATCCCGCTCGAGCGGGGCGCGATGCTGCACGATGTCGGGGAGGGGATCGAGCACGTCTATTTCCCGCATAGCGGCATGATCTCGCTGTTGGCGGTCATGCAGAACGGCGCAACGGTCGAAACCGCAACGATCGGACGCGCCGGGGTCATCGGCGCGAGCGCCGGATTGGGAGCACGGTCCACCATCGCACAGGCGATCGTGCAGTTGCCGGGGACCGCCGCGCGGATCTCGGCTTCCCAGTTCCAGGCGGCCGCCGCCCAAAGCCAGGCCCTCCGCGACCTCATCGTGCGCTACAACGATGTCTTGCTGGCGCAGGTCCAACAGTCGGTCGCGTGCAATGCGCTGCATGGCCTCGAAGCCAGACTTTGCCGTTGGCTGCTCCAAACGCATGATTGCATCGACGGCACTGTGATCCTGCTGACGCAGGAGGTTCTGGGACAGATGCTCGGCGTGCGGCGCACCACGGTGACGATCGCGGCGAGACTCCTACAGAGGGCCGGCCTGATCCGCTACCGCCGCGGTCACATCCAGGTTCTCGACCGCGCGGCACTCGAGGATATTTCGTGTGAATGTTACGCTGTGATCCAGCAGAACGCCGATAAGGTGCTTCCGGGCCGGCCATCCTTGCTCGGGCCTCATCTATTCTGCTCCGGCCGGCCCGACGAAGTGATCGAATAGGCCCTGGGTTTTGCCCCGCTGCGTTCGGTCGCTATTGGCACAAAGCGGACAACCCGGGGACGGGTGCTATTTGTCCGCTTTCGTGGCAAAAGCGTAAAGAGACGCGCCGGCCGCGAGGCCGCAATGGCGGCATTCGCGAAGAGCTGGCGGCGGGAATAACGGGAACCGTTCATGGCGTGAGCGCGTTGCGGCGCCATGAACGAGAAACAAATCACCCGATTAGTTGGGTTCGCTCTGGGGTCTGTATTCCTTGTCGGCCTGGCGCTACGCGCGCTCACGTCCTAGCGGACTGGCCGCCCGCGAATACGATCCTCGCGCCGCGAATCAGGACCTGAAGCTTTACCGGCCACACTGCTTTCACCGGGAACTTTTCACATCATAGTGGTGTTATTCCGGCGCCGACATTGCCGGAGCGATTGCCATGACTGAGACCCTTAGAACTACTAGAACTACCGACGTGCGTGCCAGCGCACTCGAAGACAATCAATCAGCCGTCTCGTGGGCGGCGGTCGCCGCCGGTGCAGTAGCCGCCGCAGCACTCACGCTGGCGCTGCTGGCATTTGGCGCCGGAATGGGATTCTCGTCGATTTCGCCCTGGTCGAACTCTGGAGTGTCGGCCGAGACCTTCAAGATCGGTGCGGGCATTTATCTCGTCGTGATGGCGATG
The DNA here is from genome assembly GCA_005883135.1 of Alphaproteobacteria bacterium. GTDB lineage: Bacteria > Pseudomonadota > Alphaproteobacteria > Rhizobiales > Xanthobacteraceae > VAZQ01. The sequence goes on along the minus strand of VAZM01000266.1, from coordinate 19,605 downwards.
CTTTCCTCGACCATCGGCGGCTATGTGGCCGGCCGCCTGCGCACAAAATGGACCGGGCTACATACCGACGAAGTGGCATTTCGCGACACCGCGCACGGTTTCCTGGCCTGGGCATTTGCCACGGTGATCAGTGCAGCGGCGCTCGGCGGCGCCGCCACGTATCTGGTCGGAGGGGCCGCCACGGGTGCCGCGCAAGGCGCGGCCCAAAGCGCAGCCGCACAACCTTCGACCGGCAGCACCGACTATTTCGTTGACATGCTCTTGCGTCCGGGACCGGCCGGCCAAGCCCCCGCCAGCCCACCCGGTCCTGCCGTACAGGCCGGGCAGCAGGGGAACGATCAGGCGGTGCGGCGCGAGGTTGGGCGTATCTTCGTGCGCAGCGTCCGTGACGGCTCGGATTTGTCCGCCCCCGATCGGGCCTATCTGGCCCAGCTCGTCTCGCAGCGCACGGGCATGAGCCAAGCGGATGCGGACAAGCGTGTTTCCGACGTTATCACGCAAGCGAAAGCTGCCGCCGACGATGCGAGAAGGAGCGCCGCGAAAACCGCATTGTGGATGACCGCTGCCATGATCATCGGCGCATTCGCCGCCAGTCTCGCCGCCATCGAGGGTGGACAGCTGCGTGACGGAAGGTGGCACGGGATCATTGGGACGCGGAGTTACACGAGATAAGGAGGAACGCTATGGGTTTGATCTTGTTGTGGTTGCTTGGAATACCAATCCCGATTCTCATACTCTTGGCATTGCTACACCATTAGTTCTGCCAGTAACGGTCGTCGGCTCGGACGCGGCGAAGCTGCGCTGGTCTCTCCGGCGCGTCGCCCGTGCTTAGTGCGCACGTCGCGAGCATGCCGCGCCGCGCCCACGTATCCCGCTATGAACTCGTGAACGTCATCACCTAGGCCGAACGATTTGGTTTCCATGCGCGAAACACGAAACAATCTTGACCGGTACAGAACACGATGGCGCCGCCGAGATCACAACTTTGCCGTCGCGTCAGTCGCGTTGCTGCTGTTTTTCTTAGTCGCCGGCTGCGGTGTATGGACTCTTCGTTAGATGATCGGCCAGTGCCCCTTCAACCAATCGACCTAAATTGACGCGACCTCGCTTCATCGAGAGAACGCTCTTACGAGACTCGCTTGTGACGCCATAATGCCCCGCGCCGAGTCAAACCGGGCGCAGAGCGCGTGAGCGTGGAATGGCGAAGCGTAGAGGCCAGACTGAGAACAGCGAAGTGACAAACCTTGGTCCCCGGGGTGACAAACCCGCGTCTAAGGCATTGAGATAAAAGAACCTGGAATTGTTATTGGCGGTCCCGAGAGGACTCGAACCTCCGACCTTCGGTTTAGGAAACCGCTGCTCTATCCGACTGAGCTACGGGACCGCTAGTCTTTTCAATCACTCGCGCAGGTAGCCTTTCGTTTGCCCCTCACAATAGCTAGCTGCGACGGTATAGCAGGCCCGCACCATAGCATAGCTGCTTGCGGCTCCGCACGGCGCCGACTTGGGCGCGCTCCCGGGATCAGGAATGGGTCGCGTCATTTGTCGCGGCCCGCTGCACAAATGGCCCTCAGGGAACAGCCACGGGCGGGTCACAGGCGCAAGCGGCCGCGCAACGTAATCGCTGTCTCGCGCGCACAACCGGAACAAGAGCAGCATTTTGCGCGTTCAGCCCGAAACAATCCCACGAGCAGCGTCATGCCGCTGAGCCGTCGCCATTTCATCGGGATTACGGCGAGCGCCGTTGCGCTCGCATGTAAATCGGCGAACGCGCAAGACGAACGCGCGCTTTTCTGGCGCGTCGAGACTCCCGACGGCGGCCGCGGTGTCGTCTTTGCCTATGCGCGCGTCGCCGCGGCCGCTGCTCCCGACGTAACCAAGGACGGCATTCGTTTCATGGAAAATGCCAAGCGGGTCGTCTTGGACATGAACAATACCCGCTTCCCGGCGATGAAGATCGACCCCGCCCTGCCGCCGTTGCTGCCGAAGCTCGATCCGGCGCGTGCGCAACAGATCCGCAGCATCCTGGCGTCGATGCATCTTCCACAGGCGCAGTTCGAAACCCTGCCGGGGTTCTTCATCGCCACCCTGCTCTACGCCGAGGGTCAGACCAACCCGGTCCCTTCGGTGGGAGGCGTCATCGTCGAGCGCGCGAAGGCAGTCGGCGGTCCGATGACGGTTTTGCTCGGGGAGTCCGACGTCGAGCATTTGCGCAAGCCCGTCGATTTCGCGCGCATCGACCAAAGCGTCGACGCCGCGACGATCGAATTCCTGCTCGACGCGCGGCAGCGCGTGGGCCCAATCGGCGCACATTGCGAACGGCTCTATCGCGACCGCAACGGCGAGGAACTCCAGCGTTTCGCCCAGACCATGCGCGAGCACGGCGTCCCGGAATCGCCGAGCTATTTCGATGGTGAGGCCGCCCGCGAAATGCTGTTGGCGCGCTTGCCGGCTGCGCTGCGCAGCCAGCAGTCGGACGATTCGGCTTTCTGCTTGTTGCCGATCGGCATGCTGACCGGCCCCAAGAGCATACTTGCCACCTTGCGCGATCGCGGCGCGCACACGACCGCGCTGGCTTGAAATCACGCTCGTCGTCAGGGCAGACGCACGCGCACGCTCCTCACCCGTTCCGCGGGGGCGTATACCGGGTGCAGCGCTTCTCGATCGGTCTTGAGGTAGTGGGCGATGAGGTCGCGAATATGGGCAATCTCGGCGGCGGAGAATTCGCTCGATTGCCGCAGGGGATATACAAAATCGCCAACCTTGTCGAAGGGATAGACGGAAATATCAAGCTCGACGGCGTCGCCCGGCAGCCGCGTGATCCTGTGCGCAGCCTCGAAGAAGAAAACCCGTTCGGGCGTGGTCAGCCGATAAAGACTGAAGTAGTTGATCCCGTCGGGGAG
>VAZM01000266.1:0-16692 GCA_005883135.1 Alphaproteobacteria bacterium | reverse complement strand
CGCAGGTCCTCGCCGATCGGCGTGCCTGCCGCTTTCCCTGTCGCTGATTCGGGATCTGACATGGTCGCGATCCTCTCAGCTGCACCCGCACGGCTGTCGCAGCCCGGCGGATACGGTAACGCATGTCGAATCCGATGGGTCCGTCGGATTGTGCAACGCTGTTATTGGCGCATGAAAAACCCCATTGCCCCGGGGAACGATCGGCGCAATCCTTCGTTGCGGCCTCATAGGGGCCGAGAGGTTGAGCCATGCAAACCCGTATCTGCGCAGCTAGCCTGGTCGTGGCGGTGCTGGTCGTTGCACCACGGCTTGGCCTCGCGCAGGGCGCCCCGTTCTGCCTCAAGAGCGCGTCGGGTATGCTCAGCTGTGCGTATCACAGCATGATTTTGTGCGAGCAGGCGAAGCAGCCCCATTCGGCCGATCAATGCGTTCCGCGCTTGCAGGCCGACGTGACGACGGGCAGCTCGGCAGCGCCGCTCGGCAGCCCGCGGCCGCGCGGTGCCGCGCCCGCCGCCATTCATCAATCGCCCGCCCGGTAATCGATTGCGAACCGAGTTGATGGCTGCGATTGCCGCAGCCGCGCACCGACACGCGCATTGCGTTGCCCTGGCTGACGCGCCATCCTCGAGCAGCTTTCATAAGGAGTGTCGATGACAGCGCAACGATTTCGGTGCGCTCCCTCTCCCCGTTTGGGAGAGGGTTGGGGTGAGGGGGATACAGAACTATCGAGAGGCCTTAACCCCTCACCTCATCCCTCTTCCTATAGGGAGAGGGAGCAGACCGAGCCTGCTGCAGCCATGGTGAAACTGCTCTAGTATGGCCGCAAAGAGCGGCGCGTAGTGCCGCCGACGACGGGAGGATGGCATGAAAGCTTTGTGCGTTCTGGCGGTCGCGCTGATCGCGGCGATGACCGCAGGGCCGGCCGACGCCGCCGATGCGATCAAGATCGGGGTGATCTATCCGCTCACCGGCAATGCCGCGAGCGCCGGCGCGTCGGCGAAGGATGCGGTCGAGCTCGGAGCGGAGATCGTCAACACCGCGCATCCCGAGCTGGAGGGCCTTCCGCTCGCCGCGCCCGCGGGGCTGCCTAATCTGGGCGGCGCCAAGATCGAGCTCATCAACGTCGACCACCAGGGCAATCCCCAGGTCGGGCAGAACCAGACGCTGCGGCTGATCACGCAGGACAAGGTCGTGGCCATGCTCGGCGCCTACCATTCCTCGGTCGCGCTGGTTGCGACCGCGGTCGCCGAGCGGCAAGGCATTCCCTTCCTCGTCGGCGATTCGGTCGCGCTCAACATCACCGGCCGCGGCTTCAAATGGATTTTCCGCACCGGACCGATCGCGTCCGACTTCGCCAACGCCTACACGCTATTCCTCAATGACCTGAAGAAGGCCGGACGCAAGATCGACACGATCGCCATCGTCAACGAGAACACGGAGTACGGAACCTCGGTCGCCGCCTCCATCAACGAGGCCGCCAAACGCGCCGGCATCAATGTCGGCGCGCAAATTCCCTACAGCGCCAACAGCACGGACGTGTCCGGCCAGGTGCTGCAGCTCAAGCAATTGCAGCCCGACGCCGTCATCTTCATCAGTTACACCGCGGATACGATTCTGTATTTCAAGACGCTGAAGAATCTCGACTACCTGCCGCCGATCATCATCGGCGACGACGCGGGGTTCTCCGATCCCGCCTTCATCCCCAACGTCGGCGATATCGCGCAAGGTGCGATCAACCGCAGCGCCTGGGACGTCGGCAAGCCCGGCACCAACACTTACAAGATCAACGAGATGTTCAAGGCCAAGTACGGCCGCGACCTCGACGACACGAGCGCGCGCTGGATGCAGGGCTTCCTCGTGCTGGCCGACGCCATCAATCGCGCGGGGTCGACCGAACCGGCGAAGATCCAGGCGGCGCTGCGGGAGACCGATCTCAAGCCCGAACAGCTGATGATCGGCTATCGCGGCGTCAAGTTCGACGAAACCGGGCAGAATACGCTCTCGGCAACGTACCTCATCCAGCTTCAGGGCAAGACCTACAAATCGGTGTGGCCGCAGGACCGCGCGACCGCCAAGCTCGAATGGCCGATGGCCGGCTGGCGAAAATAGGCGCGGCGACACGTCATTAGATCCGATCGCGGCACGCTCTAGCGCGTGTTCCGCTTTATTTGACGCACAACAGGGCGACGCACTCGGTCGGCTCCCCTCCCCAACCAAACCCCGGCTTGCCGGGGTTTGGTCACTTTGAGGTTTACCGGAAGCGGGCAAGCCCGCAGCCGGCTGGGGAGGGGTTGGGGGTGGGGGTCCATCTTTGAGACGGACTCGAGCATTACTGCACCACCCCCACCCCGGCGCAGCGCAGCCAAGCTTGCGCAGGCTGCGCAAGCTTGCCTGCGTGCGCCGACCCTCCCCACAAGGGGAAAGGTAGGACCGAGTTTGCCGCTGGAGCTATCTGTTCTAACTCAACGGCGAGAAGTCGGCCGGCAGAAAGATGTCCGCCTGCTGGGCGATGAGCTGATCGGGGCCGCCGAGCGGCGGCCATACGCCGTCCGCCACGGCTTTCGTCCGCAGCCGCTGGCGCTCGTCGAGGCTCGCGTACGGCCAGATGTGCATGAAGCGCAGGAGCGGACCGGTCACGCTGTACATCGCCGCCAGCAACGGAGACACGGTGAGCCGGCCGGGCACTGCCTTGCGCCATAGCTCGATCGTCGTCGCGAGCCCGTCCGGGCGCAGCACGTAGCTGCGTACCTCGTAGACCGGCCCGCAGCGTCCGGGCGTGATGCGCGGCATGAACGGGAACGAGACATAAGTGTCCATCGTCACCCCGGTCATGAACTCGCCGACCCCGAACGGATCTTTGGAGGTCACGATCGCGGTGCGCCGCGCAACCGCGCCTGCCTCGTCGCCGCCGCCGTGGAGAAGCAAGATTTGATTGATCGCTCCCAGGTCGGAATACCAGCAGGCCAAGAATTCACCGGCAGCGGCCTCCCGCAAAAGCTGCGGCCGCAACCGGGCGAGCGCATCCGGATGCGTGCCCGGGCGCACGGAAATGATCGTGACGTCGTAGGTCATCGCGATTTAGTCCTTTGCCCTCGATCATCAATCAGCAACGGGTTCTCGCCCGACGATGCGTGCGTTGCACCCGCAGTGGCAACCATTCCTCGTGGCGAGATGCCGCGAGACCGCCTGACGCGCAACGCGCATTGACACTCTGCCGAGATCGTTCCTACTGTGGATGCATCTGTGGCGAAAGGCTAATGCGCACCGCCGCCGCCCACAATGTCGGCGGCGGCAACGGCGGCGCAAACTTCAGCCACCCGGGAGGAGAACCTTGAGAACAGCATCCGCGACGATGGCGGCCGCGCTGGCCGCGGCCGCAATCCTCATGTCGTGCCCGCCGGCGGACGCAGCCGGGACGGTCAAGATCGGCATTCTGTGGCCGCTCACGGGCAATGCCGCCGCCGCCGGGCAAGCCTCGAAAGCGGCGGCGGAAGTCGCCGCCGATATCGTCAACAACAAGCATCCGGAACTCGCTGACCTGCCGCTCGCCGCCACCGAAGGCCTGCCCAACCAGGGCGGCGCCAAGCTCGAACTGACCTTCGTCGATCATCAAGGCAATCCGTCGCTGGCCCAGCAATTGGCGACGCGTCTCATCACGCAGGACGCCGTCCACGTGTTGTTGGGCGCGTATCAATCCTCCTGCAGCTTTACCGCCACCGCGGTGGCGGAGCGCTACGGCATCCCGTTCATGGTCGGCGAATCGGCCGCCCTCAACATCACCGGCCGCGGCTTCAAGTGGGTGTTCCGCAGCACGCCGATCGCCAGCGACTACGCCGCGACCTATATGCGCTTCTTCGACGACCTGAAGAAAGAGGGCAAGAAGATCGCCTCGATCGCGGTGGTCAACGAAAATACCGATTACGGCACGTCGGTCGCGGATTCGATCGAAGTCGCGGCGAAGAAGAACAACCTGCCGGTGGCCATTCGCATCCCCTACAGCGCGAGCTCGACCGACGTGACCGCACAGGTGCTGCAACTCAAGGAAAAGCAGCCGGACGTCGTCATCTTCATCAGCTACACGTCGGACTCGATCCTCTACATGAAGGCGATGAAGAACCTCGACTACATGCCGCCGATGGTGATCGGCGACGACACCGGATTTTCCGATCCGTCCTTCATCCCCGCCGTCGCCGACATCGCCCAGGGCGCGATGAACCGCAGCGCCTGGGACATCGGCAAGCCCGGCAGCACGACCTACAAGATCAACGAGATGTACAAGGCCAAGACCGGCCGCGATCTCGACGACACCAGCGGCCGCAACATGCAGGGTTTTCTCGTTCTCGCCGATGCGCTCAACCGGGCGGGTTCGACCGAGCCCGAGAAGATCCGCGATGCGCTGGCCAAGACCGACCTCAAGCCCGAGCAGCTGATGATGGGCTACAACGGTGTGAAGTTCGACGCGACCGGTCAGAATACGCTCGCCTCCACCTACCTCATCCAGCTCAGAGACAAGCAATACCAGCTGGTATGGCCGGAGAAGGCGGCCACAACCAAGCTCGATTGGCCGATGAAGGGCTGGAAGCAGTAATCGATGCTGCTGGCGCAAGTCATCGTCGGTGGGCTCCTCTTGGGGGCCATCTACGCCTTGTTCTCCTCCGGCCTCACCCTGATCTGGGGCATGATGAATTTCATCAATTTCGCCCATGGCGAGTTCGTCATGCTCGGCATGTACGTGGCGCTACTCGTCGTGGTGTGGCTCGGCGGCGGACCGGCGACGTTCGGCTTTGCCGCCGCGTTTGCGCTGTTCGTGCTCGGCGTGATCGTCTACGCCTCGCTCATCCGCCATGTGATGCGCGGGCCGATGCTGGCGCAGATTCTTTCCACCTTCGGGCTCGCCCTGCTGCTGCGCTACACCGCCTTTTGGATCTTCTCGGCGAATTTCGTTTCATTGCCGCAAGTCTCGTTGTCCGGCACGCTCAACGTCGGCGGCATCCTCATGCCGGTGCCGCAACTCGTGGCAGGAGTTGCCGCCATCGCGCTGACCCTGGGGCTGCATCTCTTGCTCACGCGCACGACGGTCGGCAGCCAGCTCCTGGCCGTCGCCGAGGATCGCAACGCCGCGATGCTGATGGGCATTCGCCCCGATCGCATGCAGGCGCTGGCCTGGGGGCTGGCGGCAGGGAGCGCCGGCATCGCCGGAGCGCTGATGGCGGTGTCCTATCCGTGGTCGCCGTCGGTGGGCGAGACCTTCGGCCTCACCGCCTTCGTCGTGGTCACGCTCGGCGGATTCGGCAGCGTGCCGGGGGCGATGTATGCCGGCCTCATCATCGGATTGATCCAGGCGCTGTCCGCCTATTGGCTCGGGCCGATCTACAAGGACATCGTCGTGTATGCGCTGTTCGCCGCGCTGTTATGGTTGCGGCCGCAGGGATTGATGGGGAAGGCGTAAGGAGGACAGCCCTGTGAAATGGAGCCTGCCTGCGCTCGCGGCTCTGCTGCTGTTCTATCCGTTCATCCTCACCGGCCCATTCTACTGGGACATCGGGGTGGCGTTTCTGCTCGCGGCGATCTCGGCGTCCGCCTGGAACATCGTCGGCGGCTATGCCGGGCAGGTGTCGGTCGGACACAGCATGTTCTTCGGCGTCGGCGCCTATACGCCGCTCCTGTTCTATCATTTGTGGGGCTTGCCGCCGGTCGCGGGCGTTCCCGCCGGCATGCTCGTCAGTCTCGCGCTCGCGGTGGCGATCGGCATGCCGACGTTTCGCCTGCAGGGGCATTACTTCAGCATGGCAACCATCGCCGTGGCCGAGCTGATCCGCATCTTCGTCGGCACCTGGGACCTCGTCGGCGCCGCAATCGGCTTGCAGGGGCCGGCGGTGGGGCGCGCCTGGTGGGACCTCACCTTCCGCAGCGAGCTGCCGTACTACTACATCTTTCTCGCCGTGCTGGCCGTCGTGCTCTACACCACCTTCGAGGTCGAACGCAGCCGCTTCGGCTATTATCTGCGCGCGATCAAGGCCGGCGAGCGCGCCGCGCGCAGCCTCGGCGTGCCGGTGCGGGCGACGAAGCTCAAGGCGCTGATGCTCAGCGCCGTCTTCACCTCGGTTGCGGGCTCGCTTTATTCGATCAAGACCGGCTTCATCGACCCGGAGAGCGGCTTCGGGATTCTGGTTTCGGTGCAGATGGTGATCGTCGCCGCGTTGGGCGGCGCGGCCACGTTGTTCGGCCCGCTGATCGGCGCCCTCCTCCTGGTGCCGCTGCAGACGGCGACCAATACCTGGTTCGGCGGCGGCGGCTCGGGACTGACCTACATCCTCTATGGCGGCATCATCGTCCTGCTCGCGCGCTTCGAGCCCGGCGGCATGCACGAATGGTGGCAGCATGTGGCGCCGCGCCTGATGAGGCGTTCGCATGCTGCTTAGCGCGCAGAACATCTCCAAGGCGTTCGGCAGCTTCCTGGCGGTGCGCGGCGCCGATCTCGCCGTCGCCGAAGGCGAGATCATCGGCCTCATCGGCCCCAACGGCGCCGGCAAGTCGACCTTCTTCAATTGCCTGGCCGGCGATACGGTCCCGACCACGGGGCGCGTTCTGTTCGACGGCATCGACGTGACCCGCGCCTCGGCGGAGGCGCATGCCCGCGCCGGCATCGGCCGCACGTTCCAAGTGCCGGCAACGTTCGAGGACATGACCGTGCTTGAGAACGTGATGGTCGGCGCCTTCCTGCGCCATCATCATCGCGGCGCCGCGCGGGAAACCGCGCTGCGGATCGTCGAGATGACCGGGCTGACGCGCCAGAGCGCGCAACGCGCGCGTTCGCTGGGCACGCCCGGGCGCAAGCGACTCGAGATCGCCCGCGTGCTCGCCACCGGCCCGCGGCTGATGCTGCTCGACGAAGCGCTCGCGGGCCTCACCCCGACCGAGTTGCAGCAGGCAATCGCGCTCGTGCGCCGCATTCACGAACTGGGAATAACGCTGGTGATCGTCGAGCACATCATGGAGGTGATCATGACGCTCGCCCAGCGCGTGCTGGTATTCAACCAAGGTCACGTGATCGCCCACGGCAAGCCGCGCGAGGTCGTCGCCAACGAGGCGGTGATCGAGGCTTATCTCGGCCGCGGCCACCGTCGGCGAAGAAGAGAAGCGTCGTGACGGAGCTGCGCGTCTCGCATCTGAAGGTGCACTACGGCGACCTTATCGGCGTGTCCGACGTCTCGCTGCGGGTCGAAGCGGGAAGTATCGTCGCGCTTTTGGGCTCCAACGGCTCCGGCAAGACCACGACGCTCAACGCCATCGCCGGTCTCGTGCAGCCGAGCGGCGGATCGATCGAATGGCGCGGCGAGACGATCACGCGACAGCCGGCCTACGCCATCGTCGCCAAAGGACTTGCGCTCTCGCCGGAAGGCTGGCGCCTGTTCGTGTCGCAGACGGTGGAGCAGAACCTGCGCCTCGGCGCCGCCGTGCTCGCCGACAAGTCACGCATGGCGGCGCTGTTCGAGCGCGTCTACGCGATGTTTCCTCGCCTCACCGAGCGGCGCCATCAACTCGCCGGCACGCTGTCCGGCGGCGAGCGGCAGATGCTGGCGCTTGGCCGTGCGCTGATGAGCGAGCCGCGGCTCCTTATGCTCGACGAGCCGAGCCTCGGGCTCGCTCCAGGCGTGGTCGAGGCGCTTTATGAAACGCTCGACCGGCTGCACAAAGAGGGGTTGACGTTGCTACTCGCCGAGCAGTCGATCCCGCTTGCCCTCGACATCGCCGATTACGCCTACGTGCTGCAAACCGGCCGCACCGTGCTCGAGGGCAAAGGGGCCGATCTGGAAAAGAACGAGCAGGTGCAGGAAATCTATCTCGGTATCGCAACGCAGCCAGGCGCGGGCGACACGCCACGGCCGACGTAATTTCGACGTCAATTGTTCTGGACTCGTCATGCGCGGGCAGACGCGTCCTCAAGGGCGTTCACGCCCGTCTTCGATGGGCTATAGACGCGCGTGAACGCGCTTAAGCCCGCGCATCCATCGAAAAAAGGCTTCGTTCGAAGGATAGATTGCCGGGTCAAGCCCGGCAATGACAAAAGCCTCACCGCCCCTTGCTTCCCGGACCCCGGGCCGCCACGAGCCGGTCGTAGTCGCGCTGGGTGCGCTGCGCGTAAGCCATGGCGAACGACGCGAGTGCGTCGTCCATGACGGCGCTTTTGCCCATGTATCCCGCGAGCACGGCGGGGTCCGCCGAGCGCGCGTGGGCGCGCGCGAGCGTGCGTCCGCATAGCCGCGCGTAGCTCGCCAGCGCCCGTTGCTCCACCAGCTCGCCGATCGTTCCGAGGCGCCGGTTCTTCAGGTGCCGCACGTAGAAATATCGGCCCGACCCTTGGTCTTGCGTCCAACCCAGGAAGACATCGCTCGCCGTCTGCATCACGCGTTGACCTTCGACCACCCGCCGGCCGGGGTGCGAATTGAATTTCGGGCCTAGGCACTCGAGCACGGACTTTCCCGCTTCTTTGATCTGCAGGAACAACGGGGCGTCGCCGCCGCTCATGAACAGGCCGATGGCGCAGAAGGTACCGACGCTGCCGACGCCGACCACCTTGAAGGCGACGTCTTTCAACGCGTAGCGCTCGATGAGACAGCGCCGCTCCGGTGCAAGACCGTCCTGATACGAGGCAAACACGCGCCGCTCATCGACTCGGTCGCGCGGGTTCCGCTTTCCCGTGAAATGATAAATGAGCGGCGGGTGATCTCGGATGTGCGGCTGCTTGCCCTTTACCAGGTGCGGAAAGTTGTCGTCCTGTTCGAGATGTCCCGCGGCCTTGGACACGATGGCGGAGAGCTTTTGCCTGAGCGCGCGGTCCTCGATGTGCTCGATCTCCCCGGCCAAGTCGATCCGGTTGTGCCAGATTTCCAGCGGCGACAGTTTGGCGAGAACCACCATTCGGCTGCGGTAGGCTTCGACGCACGCCGCCGCGAGCGCCCGCGCCCGGGCCTTGGGGAGCTTGGCCGCGAGTGCCGCGACGGCGACGCTCGCCGCCAGGCGCTTGAGGTCCACGGTGAAATCGACTCCCGCGAGCGTCTCGTCGAAATCGTTGATGTCGAAGACGACGTTGTCCTCCGGCGTCGCGAATGCCCCGAAGTTCATAAGATGGCAGTCCCCGCAAGCCTGGACGGCGATGCCGGCCATGGGCTGATGCCTGAGGTCCTCGGCCATGACCGCGGCCGCCCCGCGCAGGAAGGCGAACGGGCTTGCAAGCATGCGTTCGTAACGCACCGGGATGAGCTCCGGCACGCGGCTGCGGTCGCCCGCGGCGAGGATGGCGACCGCATCCCGCGCGGCGGTCCCGAGCAGGTCGGCGTGCCGCTCGCGCGGGACCTTTTTGCGCAGCCGCTTGCCCTCTCCATAGCGATCCGCGCGCGGGCCCCAGGGAAGCTGGATGATGTGGCCTGCGGTGTACAGCATCGCACGATCGCTCCCACTCGCGCGGCGGGCCGTTAACCTATGCCGTGAGCACCTCGAGCACGTGGCCGTTCGGGTCGCGGACATAGAAACCGCGCCCGCCGCGCCGACGATTGATCTTCATGTCATCGAGCGCGCCCGGTCCGCTGCCATAGGCGAGACCCTCGGCGCGCACGCGCTCGAAGATCGCGTCGAACTCGGCCTCATCGACCTTGAACGCGTAATGGTGGCTCTCGAACTCCGTATCATTGTCGAAATCCAAGGTCAGCGTGTCGTTGATTCGCAACGGCGCGAAGTGCGAGGGAGGACCCTCGTAGCGCAAACCAAGGATGCGGGCGAGGAACCGTGCCGATGCCTCCTTGTCGTGCGCCGGCACGATCGTATGGTCGAGCACAATGGCCATCGGCACCTCCTGCGAGTGGTCGTGTCACCTCACATGGGACGCGGCATCCCCGATGTTAAGAGCTTCGGCCCGTGGGGACGCGCTTTGCGACCGGCCCATGTCATGTAGGCGCTCGGCATCGCAGGTGCTCAACGGTAATGAATGGTGATCGTCGTCACTTGATCGCCGGCATGGCGGTCAACAAATCCCAGAAACGATGACAGCAGCTTGCGTTCGTCCTCGGGTGTCGAGGCGCGGACCTTGGCCGTGACCGCCTCCGACGCGCCACGATTGAGGTCGAGCTTGCCCTTGAACTTCTTGTGCTTCCATCGGGCGGCGCGCTGGCTCTTGCGCCCGACCCGGACGTAGGTTCCGCGGCCGCTTTTGCGAATGGCGGCCTCCTTGGCGACGAGCGTACCGTAGAGGTGCTTCCTGGCCCGCGGAACGATCTCGATGATTTTCATGCGTTCCCCCCTGCCTCGCCTCGTTGCAGGCGAAATATACAAGTTCGCGACGGGTAAGACCATCGGGCGGGCCATGCGGAGGGGAAAGCGCGGCAAAGTTGACGAATACCGCCGTAGTGCCGCCCCATTCGAACGGTTTCGTTGCCGCATGGGCGGGCGCTGGGACGTCGCGCTTGCGCGATTTTGCTGCGTGTCCTGCATGGCCGTCATATTCCCGGCGGCGGGCGCGCGCTCGGAGAGCGGGGCGCCGACCGCTTGCCGATTCGAGCCTGCCGGCGCGGCAAAAGTTCGTGCGGTCAGCGACGGGCGCAGTTTCATCCTGGAGGACGGGCGCGAGATTCGTCTGGCGGGAATCGAGGTCCCGCTCCCGCCGGCGGCGGGCGAATCCGGGCCGAACGCCGAGGCCGCGCTTGCGGTTCGCGCGGCGTTGGCAGCGATTGTGGTGGATCAAACCGTGGAGCTTCGTCAGAACGGCGCGCCCGCCGACCGTTACGGCCGCACGCTCGCGCTCGCCTATGTCGGCGGCGCCGACGCGTGGCGCTCCGTCGCGCACGAGATGTTGGCGCGGGGATTCGCGCGGGTTGCCGCCCATGTCGGCGACCGCGCGTGCGCCGAAGAGCTTCTGGGAGAGGAGCGGGCCGCGCGTCGCGCCAAGCTTGGCCTCTGGAGCGAACCATATTATGTCATCGTGGCGGCGGACGGCGCCGCCGAGCTTGCGGCCGCGCGCGGGCGTTTCACACTGGTGGAAGGCAAAGCGTGGTCGGTGCGCGAGAGCGCAGGAACGATTTACATCAATTTCGGGCCGCGATGGGGAGAAGCGCTCACGGTCACGATCTCCAAGCGGGACGAGAGCGCCTTCGCGGCCGCCGGGCGAGCGCCAAAAAGCCTCGAGGCTCGCCGCCTGCGGGTGCGCGGGTGGATCGAGGAACGCAACGGCCCGCGCATCGAGGCGACCCGCCCGGAGCAGATCGAGATCGCCGAGCGCAACTGACGGACCTGATGGCCATCGTGCCTGCCGCAGTGAGACACCGCAAACTTGCTAGCGCCGGAGCAGGCCTGCCGGCGGCGCTCGTCGCGCTCGCGCTCCTGCTTGCGGGCTGCAGCTCGTCGCTGCTCACGGCCGGCGCGCCGCCCGGAGCGTTGCCGGGGATTGTGCCGCCCCTGCAGCAACCGCCGCAAGCTTCCGCGCCCACCTCACGCGAGCATCAACGCATTCTCACCGCCTATAACGGCGCCTACGAGGATCCCAAGCTCGAAGCGCTGCTCAATGGGACCGTCGCGAAGCTGGTGGCGGCATCGGAACGGCCGGAGGTGCATTATCGGGTGACCATCCTCAATTCGGCGTCCGTCAATGCCTTCGCGCTGCCGAGCGGGCAGCTCTATGTGACGCGCGGCTTGATCGCGTTGGCCAACGACACCTCCGAGCTCGCCTCGGTTCTGTCGCACGAGATGTCGCATGTGATCGCGCGCCATGCCGCGACTCGCGAGGACCAGGCGCGTCAAGTCGCGCTGGTGAGCCGGGTGGTGCAGGACGTCCTGAGCGATCCTGAAACCGGCGCGCTGGCGCTGGCGAAATCGAAGATCGCGCTGGCGAGCTTCTCGCGCGCGCAGGAGTTCGAGGCTGACGGCATCGGCGTCGGCGTTGCCGCCCGCGCCGGTTACGATCCCTATGGCGCGGCACGCTTTCTCACCTCGATGGGGCGCAATGCCGAGCTCAAATCGGGGCCCGGGCAGACGCACATCGATCCGCGCGCGCCCGATTTCCTCTCCTCGCATCCCGCCACGCCCGAGCGCATCAAGAATGCGCAGGCGAGCGCCCAGCAGGCCAACGCGGGCGGCGCCGGCGAACGCGACAAGGCGACCTACCTCGCCGGCATCGACGGACTGGTGTACGGCGAAGACCCGAGCGAAGGCTTCGTGCGCGGGCGCCGCTTCCTGCACCCCAGGCTCGGCTTCACCTTTCTGGCGCCGGAGGGATTCACGCTCGACAATACGGCGCAGGCGGTCCTCGGCGTCAAGGAAAGCGGCGGCCAGGCCCTGCGCTTCGACGTCGTGCGCGTGCCGGCGGAGCAGACGCTCGCCGAGTACCTCAGCTCCGGGTGGATCGAGAACATCGATCCCAAATCAGTCGAGGAGGTTGTGATCAACGGCTTGCCGGCGGCGACCGCAACCGCCAAGGGCGATCAGTGGGCGTTTCGGCTCTACGCGGTGCGCCTCGGCACCGACGTCTATCGTTTTATTTTCGCCACCAAACGCATGACGGCGGAGACCGATCGCGTCTTTCGCGAGTCGGTCGGCACCTTCCGTCGCATGACACTGGCGGAAAGCCAGGCGGCAAAGCCGCTGCACATCAAGGTCGTGACGGTGGCGCCGGGTGACACGGTCGAGCGCCTGGCGGGCCGCATGGCGATCGCGGACCGCGCGGTCGAACGCTTGCGCGTGCTCAACGGGCTTGGCCCCCATGATCACTTGAGCGCTGGCGACCAGGTCAAGATCGTGGTCGAGTGAGGGGGCAAAGCCGGTCGAGTAAGGGAGCAAAGCCTCTCTCGCTGACTAGCCAGGCATGTAATCATAAATCGTCGCGCCGTGTGCGCTTTCGGGCAACTCGGAGGTTGAACCGACATCGCCGAGAGACCGCGGCTGAGCGGAACCTGACCTACGGGTCGGATTCAGGACGATTCAGGGCCGCTCCAAGGACCTGCCGAAGTCGGCGTGCTAGCCTGAGGCAAAACCGATTGCACGGGTGAGGAGACCATGCCGACCCTGAGACGGCGCGAGTTCATCACGCTCATCGGCGCGGCGGCCGCGTGGCCGATTGTCGCCAGCGCGCAAGAGCCGAAGAAACCGTGGCGTGTCGGTCTAGTGCCTCTTGGCTCTCCTTCCAGCTCTTATGATCAATCACTTGTTGAAGCCTTTCGGAAGGGTTTGCGTCGAACCGGTCTCGTCGAAGGTCAAGACGTCATGCTTGATGTCGTCTGGACAATGGGGAACCCGGAGCAGGCAGTCAAAGCCTTATTGGAGCGCGGCGTTGACCTCTTCGTCTCATGCGGCACGAGTGCATCGTTAGCTGCCAAACGTCATGCGTCCACGCTCCCGATTGTTTTCGTTAGTGTTGGCAATCCCATCGGCATCGGGCTGGTTGAAAATTTGGCGCGTCCCGGCGGCAACATAACCGGTTTCAGTGACATACTCGCGGACCTTGGCGGCAAGCAGGTCGACCTCGCTACAGAGCTGCAAAGGGGGCGAGGACCGATCGATTATCTCTGGTACACTGAGTGGGCCGATGGAAAAAACAGGCTTCGACTTGCCGAGGAAGCGGCCCAATCGGTCGGCTTAGCATTTCGGCCATGGGCAGTTGATCAAGTCTCTACACTGAACGATGTCATTGCGGCAGCGAAGGCAGTTGGAGCCGTCGCGCTGATCGTTCAGCCAAGCCCTTTCACGTATCAGAATCGCAATAGGATTATTGAAGCTACGATGAACCACGCTTTACCGGCGATATTTGCCTTCCCGGCAGCGGCGAGGGAAGGAGCGTTGATCGCCTACGGTCCAGACTACCTGCCGATGCATGGCCGCGCTTCATTCTATGTTGAACGAATCCTTAAGGGCACAAGGCCAGCCGATCTTCCCGTTGAACAGCCGACGAGATTAGACCTTCTTGTCAACCTCAACACCGCAAAGACGCTCGGTCTGGAGATGCCGATCGCTCTCCTGATTCGTGCCGATGAGTTGATCGAATGAAGCGCTGCACCTTCGTCGGGTTGCTCGGCGGCCCGGCGGCACGCACGCGCGAGCCGCCGGCCTCTCCCTCTGGGGGGAAAGGCCGCCGTGCGAGGGCAGCGTAGTTGCGGCCCTGCGTGTTTGGGGATCAGCCTTAGGCGCGGCTAACGGTCTTCTCTCTTGTCCTTTTCCTTCGTGGAGGCAAATCCAACCCCCGCGCCCACGATCGCGCCGATCACGGTCCCGAGCCCCGGCACGATGGTCCCGGCCGCGCCGCCAACGAGCGCGCCAGAAATTGTGCGGTTCTTGTCGGCCCAAGCTTTGGTCCGGTCCCACATCCCGACCGGTTTTGTTTCGTCGCTCATGTCGCTCTGGTTGCTCATGGTGCTTCCTCGGTGAAAAGGCAGCTTCGATGTTACCCCATCCGCCGCGTCGGCGCGACATCCCTCTTGCGCCGGCGGTGGGGTGCCGAACCTCTTCCACCTTCCGGTCCGGCGAGGTGCGAAATCGAGATATCCGTCGGCCAACCGCGGTCCAGCTACGGCAAGGCGGTTGCCCGTATTGCAGGTAGGTCGGACATGCGGCGCATCCAAGCGGTGAGGCGTGGGCGCCCGGCGGTGAGATCACCGGGACCCCTCTTCCGCGCCATGTCTAGAGACACAGCGACGGTCAGGTGTGCCATGCCGGGCTCCGCCTGCATCAGCGGATCCGCCGCCCGTGCCTCAAAAAAATCGGCCATGCGTTGGCTGCGTGCCATCTCGTGTGCGAGGACGGTCGGCGAACGCTCGCTCTCGGGCCGAGTCATCTCACGCACCCATACGCAGATCCCTTCGCACATGCTGCGCGCGCTAGCCTCCAGCCGGCGGTAGTCCCAGTGGACGTCACGCAGGGGATGGTGGAACCGCGGCTTGTCATCAAGGCTGTCGAGATAGGCACAGATGAGCTGGCTGTCTTCCATGCCAACGCCGGCGTGGTCGATAAGATATGGCACGCGGCCTGACGGGTTGATTTGATAATAGGGGCTGCCAGCCGTGCGCGTTTTCGCTTCCAAGATCTCGACGCGGCCCTCCAGCTTCTTCTCTACGACGACAATGCGCGCCAGCCGCGCGTATGGCGACGTGTATGTCACATAGAGTTTCATCGACGATGGTTCTTTCGGTCCACAAGGTGCCACAAAGGGGCGCCCTCTAGATTAGCACACTAGCAAGAGGCTCCGGCTCGAGCGGACCTCATTTAGCGACCCGCGAGCGCTCGCCGACCTGAATGCCACACGCCGTCCCGTATAATCTGCTCAACAAACTGCGAGCCTGCCCCGCTTGTGGTTGCGCTCCCGCATGAGCGCTGTTACGTGCGCCGAAAACGATTCGGGGAAACTCTCCGCGAAGCGCGGAAGGGGTTTGTTGCCATCCCAGAGGATGGCGAGCGGCATAGTGACTGGTTTGCGGCGCAATTCCAGTCTGGCGATCTGCACACGCTCGCCCTTGCTCCTGAACGTCGCCGGGACAATGGCGACTCCATGCCCGGCTTCGGCAAACGCTGCCAGCGTATTGAGCGCAGCGCTTTCAAACACGATAGACCCCTCTACTCCGGCGATCCGGCAGGCCGCGTCAAACGCCTCGCGCGTCGCGTATCCCGGAGGCATGACCAGCAGTGGAGCACCGCGCAATGTCCCGACGTCGACCGTTCCGTCTCTGCCATATCGCGACCGCGGAGCCGTTAGCACCAGCAGCTGCACGGGCGGGATCGGCCGCTTGGAAAAATGGTCGTGACCCAATGCGAGGGTGACCGCGAAATGCAGCTCGCCGTGCTCGATCATGGTCAACAGTTTCGCCGCGCCCGCCTCAAAAAGCCTGACCCGCACACCCGGGTTCTGCTTTTCATACTTGCTTACGAACGACGGGAAGAAGGCGGCAAGCGTGTGCGGAGCTCCTCCGATTCGCACCACGCCGGCTCGGCCGCCGCCAAGCGCGCGGCCGGTGGCGAGCACCGCCTCTGCCTGCGCCAGCAGAGCGCGACTATGACGAAGAAACTCCTCCCCTTCGCTCGTCAGCGCTAGCCGGCGGCCCAGGTTGTCGAACAGCGTGAGACCTAGCTCTTCCTGCAGGGCTTTGACCCGGCGGGACAGCGCCGGCTGGGTGATGCGCAGTTGGGCTGCAGCTCTCGATACCGTGCCGCATTCGCAGATGGTGACGAACGTCTGGAGATGCTTGAAGTTCATCCTGCTTATGCCGAATTTTTATCAATATACGGCATCTTATGCATTGGACGCCGAAAGGGCAATCCGGCCAATGATGGGGGCATGCATTTCGGGAGCCTAAGGCAGCAAGTCTGACCAAATCGGAGGCTTCGACATGTTGTTCGGCGCGTGCAGTTGTCTCCCCGCAGCCTTCTCAATGTCGCGTCGCGGGCTCCTCTGCGCCGGTGGGGCGGGCTTCGTGACCGCGCTGATAGGCACTTTGGCCAGCAGCTCACGAATTGCGCGGGCGCAAGCGCTTGCCTCAAAGCCGCCGGAGGTCGACAGCCTGGCGGTACGCATTGTAACGGACAATCAGATCATCAAGTGGATCCCGACTGAAAAGCGGGACGGGCTCACGATCGAGCGCAGACCGGGCGGCAATTTGCGTCCCGATGCAGCGCCGAGCGTGGATCTGGTCGCCGAGTGGGGGTTGTCCATGCACGCGGAGT
>VAZM01000241.1:3213-16874 GCA_005883135.1 Alphaproteobacteria bacterium | reverse complement strand
TCGAGGCCCCCCGGATACGGCCCCTTGAGCGGCCGGTGAAAGATGAAATGCTCGCACGCGGTCGGAATCGGCGTCGGGCGGCCGGGCAGCGCCTCGGCGGGTGACGGCATTTCGAGTTTTTTCTTGAACATCAGCATGGCAGCGCCTCCTCTACTCGCAGGCTAGATATAGGAGCGCATTAGTCTCGCGCGTATCCGATCAGCGGCTTTTTCTTTCGTCCGAGCAGGATCAGGATGGCGCCGATGACGGCGAGCACGAGCGAAACCGGCTGATCGAGAAAATAAGGCTTGACCAAGCCTTCCCAAGCCCATGCCCCGGCGCGGCGTTCGACCTCCGGCTGCAGCGATGTGAGCGAGCTCTGGTGGATGTTCGACCAGGTGGATTCCACGCTGCTGATATACACCGTCTGGTCCGCGATCGACTTGGTGCCGTCGTAGACCAAAAAGATGAAGCCCAACGCGAGCGCCAAAAGGCCAAGAAACCGTAGAACAAAGCGGATCATGATGTCTTACGCGCAAACACCCATCGCCCTACTACCGATTAACCCGCCCGGCCATTCGCTTCAATCGGGGGAGCAGGCCGGTCGTCCGGAGGGTGCTGAGCATGAGGCCGGACCGGTCGCCGGCCGGGTTTGGCGACTTGCCTTGAGTGAAGCCCGTGCGATCCGCTAGCTTTGGCTATCCGGCCATCACGGCTTTTGTAAGGGATTGAGATGTCTGCGAAACAGGATGGCCGCGGGACACGACCGACATTTACCGACCAGGAAGCGCTGCTGTTCCACAGCCAGGGCCGGCCGGGCAAGCTGGAAGTGGTGGCCACCAAGCCCATGGCCACCCAGCGCGACCTGTCGCTGGCCTATTCACCCGGCGTCGCGCTGCCGGTGCTGGCGATCGCCGAGGATGAGGACCGCGCCTTCGATTATACCACCAAGGGCAATTTCGTCGCCGTCATCACCAACGGCACCGCCATCCTGGGACTAGGCAATCGCGGCGCGCTCGCCGCCAAACCGGTCATGGAAGGCAAGGCCGTTCTGTTCAAGCGCTTCGCCGATATCGATTCCATCGATCTTGAGGTCTCCTCCGAAGATCCCGACGAGATCGTCAACTGCGTCAAGCTGTTGGGCAAGAGCTGGGGCGGCATCAACCTCGAGGACATTCGCGCTCCGGAATGTTTCGTGATCGAGCAGCGGCTGCGGGAGCTCTTGGATATCCCGGTGTTCCACGACGACCAGCACGGTACCGCGATCATTGCCGCGGCCGGCTTGATGAATGCCCTCGATCTCACCGGCCGCGATATCAAATCGACCAAGCTCGTGTGCAACGGCGCCGGGGCCGCCGGCATCGCCTGCCTCGAACTGCTCAAGGCCATCGGATTTACGCCCAACAACATCATCCTCTGCGACACGAAAGGGGTGATTTATCAAGGTCGCACCGCGGGCATGAATCAATGGAAGTCGGCGCATGCGGTGAAAACCTCCGCCCGTACGCTCGCCGAAGCGCTGGCAGGCGCCGACGTCTTCTTCGGCCTCTCGGTCAAGGGCGCGGTGACGAAAGAGATGGTGAAATCGATGGCGGCAAAGCCGATCATCTTCGCCATGGCCAACCCCGATCCGGAAATCAGCGCCGAGGAAGTGGCGGAGGTGCGCAGCGACGCCATCATGGCGACCGGACGGTCCGACTATCCCAACCAAATCAACAATGTGCTCGGCTTTCCCTACATCTTCCGCGGCGCGCTCGACGTGCGCGCGACCGCCATCAACATGGAGATGAAGATCGCCGCCGCGAAGGCACTCGCCGCGCTGGCGCGGGAGGACGTTCCCGATGAGGTCGCCGCCGCGTATGGCGTCCGGCCGAAATACGGGCCCGAATACATCATCCCGGTGCCGTTCGATCCGCGGCTGATCTCGTCCGTTCCGCCCGCGGTGGCGGCCGCCGCCATGGACAGCGGCGTCGCCCGGCGTCCCATCGTCGACATGGACGCCTACCGGGCACAGCTGCGCTCGCGACGCGATCCGGTCGCCGGCGTCCTCCAGCGCGTCCACGAGCGGCTGCGCCGGCGGCCGCAACGGGTCGTTTTCGCCGAAGGCGAAGAGGAGCAGGTCATCCGCGCCGCCGCGAGCTTCGTCCAGCAGGGTCTCGGGACGGCGTTGCTCGTCGGCCGCGAGGACCGCGTGCGCGAGAGCGCGCACACGCTCGGCATCGAACTCGGCGGCAGCATTGAGATCATCAACGCCCGACTGTCGCAGCGCAACGCGGCGTATGCCGCCTTTCTTTACGAGCGCCTGCAGCGCGACGGCTTTCTCCAGCGTGACGTGCAGCGCCTGGTGAACCAGGACCGCAATCATTTCGCCGCCTGCATGGTCGCGCTCGGCGACGCCGATGCCATGGTGACCGGCGTGACGCGCAATTTCTCGGTGGCGCTCGCGGACGTGCGTCGGTGCATCGATCCCAAGCCCGGCCACCGGGTCATGGGTGTGTCGCTGGTGCTCGCACGCGGGCGCACCCGACACCGCGGTCACGGAAATGCCCAGTGCCGAGATTTTGGCCGACATCGCCGTCGAAGCCGCCGGCGTGGCGCGGCGCTTCGGCTACGAGCCGCGAATCGCGCTGCTGGCGTTCTCGACCTTCGGCCATCCCCCCGGCGAGCGCTCCGTGCACGTGCAGGGGGCGGTGCGCATCCTCGACCAGCGCCGCGTCGATTTCGAGTACGACGGCGACATGGCCGCCGATGTCGCGCTCAACATGGAGCTGCGCGAGGCCTATCCGTTCTGCCGCCTCTCGGAGCCGGCCAACGTGCTGATCATGCCGGCATTCCATTCCGCCTCGATTTCGACCAAGCTGCTGCAAGAACTCGGTGGCGCGACGGTGATCGGCCCGATTCTGGTCGGACTCGACCGGTCGGTGCAGATCGTCCCGCTTTCGGCCAACGACGCCCAACTCGTCAATATGGCCGCGATTGCGGCATTCAATGTGAGCGGCTGACGACCGCGGGAGTGGACATGACCGATAAGCTTCGCGGCGTGATATGCCACCGCCGTGGATGCTCAAGGCGAGCCCGACTGTGCGCGCTCGGTCGCGCTCGCGCGTTTTCTCCTCGCCAATGGCTGCGACGGATTGAATGTGCTGGGCACCACCGGGGAGGCGACCTCGTTCTCCCTGGAGCAACGCAAGCGCGTGATGACGGCGTATCGCGACGCGGGTCTGCCCATCGATCGCCTCATGGTCGGCACCGGCGCCGCCTCGGTCGCCGATGCGGTCGCGTTGACGCGACATGCCGCCGAGCTCGGCTTTGCCGGCGCGCTGCTGCTGCCGCCGTTCTACTATAAGGGCGTGCCGGACGAGGGACTCCTCGCTTATGTGGAAACCATCGTGGGCGCCACGGCGGCAACACCAATCCCGCTTTATCTCTATCACTTTCCCGCCCTCTCCGGTTTGCCGTGGCACTTCGCGCTGATCAAGCGCCTGCTGCGCGCCTGCGGCACCCGCATCGTCGGGCTCAAGGATTCCTCCGGCGATATGGCTTATGCGCGCGAGGCGGCAGCGCTGTCGCCGCAGTTCGACGTGTTCCCATCGACCGAAGCGGTGCTGATGCAAGCGCGCTCGGGCGTGTTTGCCGGCTGCATCTCGGCTACCGCCAATCTCAACGCCGATTTTTGCGCGCGCGCGTGGCGCAGCGGCGACGCGGAAGCCCTCGAGACGGCCGTGCGCATCCGCAAGCTGTTCGACGGCAAGCCGCTGGTGCCGGGGGTCAAGGCGCTCCTTGCGCACATCCATGGCGATGCGACTTGGGCGCGGGTCAAGCCGCCGCTTGCCGCGCTTGCTGCGAGCGAGCAGGCGGCGGTGGCAGCGGCCTATGACGGCCTGCGCCGTGTTGCCGCGCAAGGACCGAAGGTCGCCGCCACAGCTGCCCAGGGATCATGAGCGATCGCCGGCGCTGCCGAGTCGCTGGAAAGCGACAGGCCGCGCACCCCTGACCGCGCCCTTTACGGGGCGCCAGCCGTTGACGCTCCACTGCGCCGCCGTTATAAGCGCCGTCGTGGCGGCGACGTGCTCGCCGCCACCTGTTTTTACGCTATCGGCCGCATCAGAATGCGCCGGGCGCGAGCGGCAACCCGCAGACGAGCATAGCCATGCCCAATACCACTTCCGCCCGCAAGGCGGTCCGCCAGATCGCGCGGCGTACCGAGATCAACAAGGCCCGCCGCTCGCAACTGCGCAGCTTCGTGCGCAAGGTCGAGGAAGCGATCGCGGGCGGCAACCGCAGCGCGGCACTCGCGGCGCTCAACGAGGCGGAGCCGATGATCATGCGCGCGGCGCAGAAAGGCGTCGTGCATCCCAATGCCGCAAGTCGCAAGGTATCTCGCCTCGCGCACCGGGTCGCCAAGCTCGCCACCTAGTCGGGCGGGCATTATCAGCGTCGGCGCTGACCGCCTCATCAATGATCGCAGAGCGAAACGCGCGCGAGCGCGCCGCGCTCGCAGTTTAGCGTTCGACGGCTGTTGATATCTCGTGATCATTGTTAGCGTTGTTTCAAAAGCGTCACACAAAACCACGATAATCAACGAACAATTCTTGCGCTGATCATCTCGGCCGTTGCGGCGGGGGCTACCCTATCTTTTCTCTCACGGAAAGAACTGGTTGCAGAATGGCTTAAAGGGAAAGCGCCAAGGAGGACTTTGATTTCCGTCGGTTTCGGACATAGGCGCCGTCGAGTTTGACAGCAAAATAACAGCCACGTGTCAGCTTCGGCGTGCCGCCGCGCCCGCCAGGAATACGCAAGTCAATTCAAAATATTATCGCGGCCGTTCGTGCGTCAGCCTGCAGCAGCGGACGCGCGAAGCGATCCTCATCGCGTGCAGCGAGCTGAGTGCAGCCGTTGCAGGGGGGCTGCGGCGTGCTATTTTCAAATTGCCGCTGGGCCACCGGCGGCTCTCAGTAAAAGGGCCGTGCTTAAGCTCATCGAAGATGAGGACGGGTGAGTCATGCCTGGTTGCTCTCAGCTTCAATGGCGGCAATCCCTGGCCTTCTTGGAAAGCGAGCGTGCGTGTGTGGCGTCGAGCGTCTGGGTACCGGTGATACGACAGCAAATCGAAATAATTCAAAACGTCTGAACCGTGCATAGCCCTCAAGAGAATGGGCAACGAAAAGGGGGGTAATCATGACGACAGCGAGGGTTACCATGGCTCGCGGTATCGCCCGCCTGCGCTACGGCTGTTTGCCTGATTTCATTGTCGCTGCTCGCGGGCCCGCACCACCTCCGCGCTGACGATTCGTCCCGCTAGCGACAACGGGTCCGCCGGAGTTCCCCTTCCGGCCCCGCCCCTGCGCCGCAGTACTCCCCACTCCTCCGTTCCCTGCGTGGTGCCACTTCGCGTCGAAGTATCGCGTTTCGTCCGCGTTCCCCGTCGGTTTTCCGCCGATCAAGAAGAGATACGCAATGACGAGCATGGATATGGACCGCTGGACCCGCGTGAAGGATCGTCTTCGCGCCGAGGTCGGCGATGACGTTTACGCAAGCTGGTTCGCCCGCATGGAACTCGATGGGAGCGAAGGCGATACCGTCAAGCTCTCCGTGCCCACCCGCTTCCTCAAGAGCTGGATCCAGTCGCACTACGCCGAACGGGTGCTGGCCTGCTGGCAGGCCGAACAGCCGACCTTTTCTCGCGTCGAGCTGAGCGTGCGCTCGGCGGTGATTCGGACCCTGCCGCCGAAAATCAAACAGGCGGAGTGCCTCACGCCGCAACGTGAGTTGCGCGAGATCAAGCTCAACGGCGGCGACGGGCGCCATACGGTGGGGCCGATCTCGGCAGCCCACGATGCGCTCGGGGGTTCGCCCCTCGATCCGCGCCTCACCTTCGAGACGTTCGTGATCGGGCGCTCCAACACGCTGGCGCATGCCGCGGCAAAGCAGGTCGCACAGGCCAGGCGCGGCGACATGGTGATGTTCAATCCGCTTTATATTCACGCCGGAGTCGGACTCGGCAAGACGCATCTGCTGCAATCGCTGGCTTGGGCCGGCAACACGAGCGCCGAACGCAAGGTGCTCTATCTCACCGCCGAGAAGTTCATGTACGGCTTCGTGGCGGCGCTGCGGGCGCAGAATGCGCTGGCTTTCAAGGAGGCGCTGCGGACGATCGACGTCCTCGTCATCGACGATTTGCAGTTCCTTCAGGGCCGATCGACCCAAGCCGAGTTCTGTCACACCCTCAACGCGCTCATCGACGCCGGCCGTCAGGTGGTGATCGCCGCCGACCGGCCGCCGTCCGATCTCGAGAGTCTCGACGAGCGCGTGCGCTCGCGGCTGGCCGGCGGCCTGGTGGTGGAAATGGGCTCGCTCGGCGAGGAGCTGCGGCTTGAAATCCTCAAATGCCGGGCGGCGGCGGCCAAGCAGCATCATCCCGGCTTCGATGTTCCGATGCCGGTGCTCGAGTTCATCGCCAAGGCGGTGACCCACAACGGCCGCGATCTCGAAGGCGCGCTCAACCGCCTTCTCGCTCACAGCAAGCTCACCGGCCAGCCGGTCACGCTGGAAATGGCCGAGCGCGAGGTGCGCGACCTGATCCGTCCGCAGGATCCCAAGCGCGTCAAAATCGAGGACATCCAACGGGTGGTCGCGCGCCAGTATAACGTGAGCCGCGCCGACCTTCTGTCCTCGCGGCGCACGGCAAACGTCGTGCGTCCACGGCAGGTGGCGATGTACCTCGCCAAGACGCTCACGCTGCGTTCGCTGCCGGAGATCGGCCGCCGCTTCGGCGGACGCGACCACACCACGGTTTTGCATGCGGTGCGAAAGATCGAAAACCTTGTCAATACCGACTCGGCGCTGGCGGACGAAATCGATCTGCTGAAACGGCAACTGCAGGAATAAGTGCCTCCGGCCATTCCCTGCTGCCAAACGAAAGGACAAAACCCGGCCGCAGGGCAAGCGCCCCAGCCCCCGTTCCGGGAGCCGCCCGCCCATCCGCCCCCCTAGCTGCGGCCAAATCCGTTGGGTAAGTGGCGCCGCCGGCGCCCTCGCCCTTGCGAAAAACCCGCACCCGCGCCACCTTCCTTAGCCCTTCGAGACTTCCACGCGAGTGGGCGGATGGAAAAATGAAAGTCACCGTCGAGCGCGGAGCGCTATTGAGGTCGCTAGGCCATGTGCATCGCGTGGTCGAGCGGCGCAACACCATTCCCATTCTCGCCAACGTCCTCATCAAGGCGGAAAAATCCAAGCTAACCTTCAAGGCGACCGACCTCGACGTCGAGGTGACCGAGACGATCGCCGCCGAGGTGGGCCCGGGGGGCGCGACTACGGTCCCTGCGCACATGTTCTACGAGATCGTGCGCAAGCTTCCGGAAGGCGCGCAGATCGTCCTCGAAGCGTCCGGCGACCGCGCGGTGCTGACGATTCGCGCCGGCCGTTCCCGGTTCACCTTGCAGACGCTGCCAGAGAGCGATTTTCCCGATCTGGCCGCGGGCGACATGACGCACAAGTTCAAAGTCACGGCCGCCGATCTGAAACGGCTCATCGACAAGACCCAATTTGCCATCTCCACCGAGGAGACGCGTTACTACCTCAACGGCATCTATCTCCACACCGCCGGTACCGCCAAGGAGCCTACGCTGCGCGGGGTCGCCACCGATGGGCATCGCCTGGCGCAATTTGAATTGCCGCTGCCCGCCGGCGCGAGCGGAATGCCCGGCATCATCGTTCCGCGCAAGACCGTTGCAGAGGTGCAGCGGCTGATCGAGGACAACGAGGCGGAAGTTAACATCGAGCTGTCGCAGGGCAAGATTCGCTTCCGGCTCGGCGACACGGTGCTCACGTCCAAGCTCATCGACGGCACATTTCCTGACTACGTGCGCGTCATTCCCCTCGGCAACGACAAGGAGCTCACCGTCGACAAGAAAGAGTTCGAGCAGGCCGTCGATCGTGTCTCCACGGTGTCCAGCGAGCGCGGCCGCGCGGTCAAGCTGTCGCTGAGCAACGGCAAGCTGATGCTGTCCGTCACCAACCCGGATTCCGGCAGCGCCACCGAAGAGATCGAGGTCGAGTACGATTCCGATCCGATCGATATCGGCTTCAACTCGCGCTACCTGCTCGACATCGCGGCGCAACTCGACGGCGAAGCGGCGGTGCTCAGATTGGCCGATCCGGGGTCACCGACGCTGATCCAGGACAAAGAAGCGACCAAGGGCGCGCTGTACGTGCTCATGCCGATGCGGGTGTAGCCGGGGTCGGAGCGGTCAATCGGCAAACATCCGGGAGCAGACGCGAGGCGCCGCGCCGCGACGCCTGATTGCTGTTTTCCGATCAGGCATTACTGATTACCGGTATGCCCGCTGCCCGCATCCGCCGCCTCACCGTCACGAATTTCCGCAGCTATCGCGCCGCGCAGCTCGAACCGGACGCGGGACCGGTGGTGCTGGTCGGCCCCAACGGCTCCGGCAAGACAAACCTGATCGAGGCGATTTCGTTTCTCACGCCGGGACGCGGCCTGCGGCGAGCAACCTTCGAAGACATCGCTTTTTCCGAAGGCGACGGCTCGTGGGCGGTATCGGCGGAGGTGGAAGGCGCGCTGGGACTGGCGACCTTGGGCACCGGCATCGAACCGCCCGCGAACGAGGACGCGGTCGTCACGCGCAAATGCCGCATCGATCGCGAGCCGGTCGCATCGGCGGCGGCCTTCGCCGATCATCTGCGCGTCGTTTGGCTGGTGCCGGCCATGGACGGCTTGTTCAATGGGCCGGCGTCGGAGCGCCGCCGCTTTCTCGATCGGCTCGCGCTGGCGCTCGATGCCGAGCATATGACGCGGGTCAACGCGCTGGAACGCGCGTTGCGCTCGCGCAACCGGCTGCTCGAGGATATCCGCCCCGATCCGCACTGGCTCGATGCAATCGAGCACGAAACCGCCGAGCTTGCGGTGGCGGTGACGGCATTGCGGGTGGAAGCCGTCGACCGGCTGCAGTCGATCTTGCGCACGCGCAAACACCCCGCGGCGGCGTTTCCCGCGGCCTCGTGCCGCTCGAGCCCGCCGTCGCGGTGGAGGACCGCTATCGAACCCTGCTCAGAGATAATCGCGCCCGCGATGCCGCCGCGGGACGCACGCTCGAGGGGCCGCACCTCACCGACCTCTCCGTCACCTATGCAGACAAGCAAATCGCCGCGCGCGAGGCTTCGACCGGCGAACAGAAGGCGCTGCTCATCGGCCTCGTTCTCGCGCATGCCGGCCTGCTTGCCGAGATGTCGGGGTTCGCGCCGGTGCTGCTGCTGGACGAGGTCGTCGCCCATCTCGACCCCGCGCGGCGGGCCGCGCTCTACGCCGAGCTGGAGAAGCTCGGGGGGCAACCCTGGATGACCGGCGCCGACGCCGCCGCGTTCGCGGAGATCGAAGCCACCGCGGACGTGTTCGAGGTCGCACCCGGAGAGGTACAGCGGCGGGCGTGATCGTCGCGCCGCAGGTTCTGTGGCATCATCCGCCCGAAGCGGACGATCGAGCGGCCGAAGGAGCATGCATGCGCGCTGCCTATTACGAGAAGAACGGCGCGGCCCGCGAGGTGCTGCGCGTCGCCGAGGTGGAGACGCCAGAGCCGGGACCCGGCGAGGTTCGGGTGCGACTTGCCGCCTCCGGCGTCAATCCTTCCGACGTCAAGAGCCGCGCCGGTTCGACGCGTAAGATCGCATTTCCCCGCGTCATCCCCCACAGCGACGGCGCGGGCGAGATCGACCGCGTCGGCGAAGGCGTTTCGCCCTCGCGCGTGGGCGAGCGGGTTTGGGTTTGGAACGGCCAGTGGCGTCGCCCGTTCGGCACCGCCGCCCAATCGATCGTGCTGCCCTCGGAGCAGGCCGTGCCTTTGCCCGCCGATATCAGCATGGAGGCCGGAGCATGCCTGGGCATTCCGGCCTACACCGCCTATCAGGCGGTGGAGCTCGCCGGGTGCGAAGACGGCTCGAGCGTCCTCGTCGCTGGCGGCGCCGGGGCGGTGGGCCATTACGCCATACAGTTGGCGAAGAAACGCAAGGCCACCGTCATCACCACCGTCAGCTCGCCGAAGAAGGACGAGATTGCCCGGCGCGCCGGCGCCGATCATGTCGTCGATTACCGGCGGGAGGACGTCGGCGAGCGCGTGATGACCATCACCGCAAAACGCGGCGTGAACGCGGTGATCGAACTCGATCTCGGCGCCAATGCGCGGCTCTTGCCCGCCGTGCTCGCGCCGAACGCCGTCGTGGCGATCTACGGCAGCGGCACGCCCGAGGTGTCGATTCCGTTCCCATTTCTGCTCCAGAACAGCATCGCGCTGAAATTTTTCCTGGTCTACATGATGCCGCCGCAACTGCGCGCACGCGCAACCGCCGACATCACGCACATGCTGGAGCGCGGCGAACTCATCCACAACGTGGCGCAGACCTTCGATCTCGGCGAGATCGCCGCCGCGCATGAAGCGGTCGAATCCGGCAAGGCGATGGGCAATATCGTCGTGAACACCGCTTAGCGCCGCTCGCGTTTGCGGTTGGCAGCTGAACGCTCGCCGCGCGTTGCGGTCTGCGCGTGAACTTGCGTCCCGGCGGCTTTCGTTTGCGGCGACCGGGCACTCGAAAACGGCGGCGCCGGAGGCGCAAAACGGGGGCGCCGGAGAGGGGGGCAAAGCAGCCATTTCCGGGGCTTTTTTTGGGCCGCGCCTTGCCTTGAAATTTCAAAAAAAACAGCTACTTACAGGTCATCACTTTGGGCTGTACGACACCTCTTTTTCGTGTCAAACCAAATCCGATTTGCCCATCACTTGCGAGACTGATTCGACATCATCCATGGCCGAACCTGCCCGCCAGACTCCATCCGTTGCCTCCGAATACGATTCGGATTCGATCAAGGTCCTCAAGGGCCTCGACGCCGTGCGCAAGCGGCCGGGCATGTATATCGGCGACACCGACGACGGCTCGGGCCTGCACCACATGGTCTACGAGGTCGTCGACAACGCCATCGACGAAGCGCTCGCCGGCTTCGCTAAGGAGGTGCTCGTCACGCTCAATCCGGACGGCTCCTGCACCGTACGCGACGACGGCCGCGGCATCCCGACCGACATTCACAAGGGCGAAGGGGTCTCGGCGGCCGAGGTCATCATGACCCAGCTCCATGCCGGAGGGAAATTCGATCAGCACGCCTACAAAGTCTCGGGCGGGCTGCATGGCGTCGGCGTATCCGTGGTGAACGCGCTGTCGAGCTGGCTCAAGCTCACCATTTGGCGCGACGGCCAAGCGCATTTCATGGAGTTCCGCGACGGCGAGGCGCTCACCCCGTTGTCGGTCGCCGGCCCCGCCCCCGACAAGCGCGGCACCGAGGTGACGTTTCTGCCCAGCCCGCAGACCTTCACCATGACCGAATTCGATTTCGCGACGCTGGAGCACCGGCTGCGCGAGCTCGCCTTCCTCAATTCGGGCGTGCGGATCGTGCTGTCCGACATGCGGCACGCGGTCGAGAAACGCGAGGAGCTGCTTTACGAGGGCGGGGTCGAGGCCTTCGTCAAATATCTCGACCGCAACAAGACCAAGGGCGAACGCGAGCGCATCGCGGTGGAATGCGCGCTGTGGTGGAACGACGGCTACCACGAGGCGGTGCTCTGCTTCACCAATACCATCGCGCAACGCGACGGCGGCACGCATCTCGCCGGCTTTCGCGGCGCGCTCACCCGCCAAGTCACCGGCTATGCGGAAAAGAGCGGCGTGATGCAGAAGGAGAGGGTCGCGCTGACCGGCGATGATTGCCGCGAAGGCCTCACTGCCGTCCTCTCCTGCAAGGTGCCGGATCCGAAATTCTCCTCGCAGACCAAGGACAAGCTCGTCTCCTCCGAGGTGCGTCCGGTGGTCGAGAACATCATCAACGAGGGGCTGCAATACTGGCTGGAGGAGCATCCGGCGGAGGCGAAGGTCATCGTCGGCAAGGTCGTCGAAGCGGCGGCCGCGCGCGAGGCCGCGCGCAAGGCACGCGAACTCACGCGCAAGAAGGGCGCGCTCGACGTGTCATCCCTTCCCGGCAAGCTGGCGGACTGCCAGGAGCGCGATCCGGCGAGATCCGAATTATTCATCGTCGAGGGCGACAGCGCGGGCGGCTCCGCCAAGCAGGGCCGCGACCGCGCATTCCAAGCGGTGCTGCCGCTGCGCGGGAAAATCCTCAATGTCGAGCGCGCGCGCATGGACAAGATGCTCTCGAGCCAGGAAATCGGCACGCTGATCACCGCGCTCGGGACCGGCATCAGCGAGGAGTTCAACCCGGACAAGCTGCGCTACCACAAGATCATCATCATGACGGATGCCGACGTCGACGGCTCGCACATCCGCACGCTGCTGCTCACGTTTTTCTACCGTCAGATGCGCGCCATCATCGACCGCGGGCATCTCTTCATCGCCCAGCCGCCGCTCTACAAGGTGGCGCGCGGCAAGTCGGAGCAGTATCTCAAGGATGAGCGGGCGCTCGAGGATTATCTCATCGCGAGCGGGCTGGAAGACGCGGTGCTGCGGCTGTTTTCCGGCGAGGAGCGCGCGGGCGAGGATTTGCGGCAGCTCGTCGAACAGGCGCGCGTGATCCGCAACGTGCTCGCCGGGCTGCACAGCCGCTACAATCGCCAGGTGGTCGAGCAGGCGGCGATCGCCGGCGTGCTCACGCCCGATATTTTCAGCGACCCGCGTAACGCCACGGAGGCGGCGAAATATATCGCCCGCCGGCTCGATGCGTTGTCGGAAGAGACGGAGCGCGGCTGGCAGGGCGAATTCAAGGACGCCGAGGGCTTCCGCTTCGAGCGCACCGTGCGCGGGGTCAAAGAGATCGCCATTCTCGATCATGCACTGCTCGGCTCCGCCGACGCGCGCAAGCTCGACGAGCATGCGGTGACCCTGCAGCAGACCTATCCGCGTCCGGCCACGCTGCGCCGCAAGGACGAGGACACCGTGATCCACGGGCCGGTCGGCCTGTTCGAGGCAGTCACCAATACCGGGCGCAAAGGCCTTGCGCTCCAGCGTTACAAAGGGCTGGGCGAGATGAACCCGGGTCAGCTGTGGGAGACCACGCTCGACACCAACGCCCGATCGCTGCTGCAGGTCAACGTGAAGGCGATCGACGAGGCCGACGACATCTTCACCAAGCTCATGGGCGACATCGTCGACCCACGGCGCGAATTCATCCAGGAAAACGCGCTCACCGCCAGCGTGGATGTGTAAGCGTACGATGCATCCTTCGACGTCATGGCCGGGCTTGTCCCGGCCATCCACGTCTTAGCTTGAGGCGCGAAAGACGTGGATGCCCGCGACAAGCGCGGGCATGACGGACAGACCGATCCTAAATCTTTCGTCAGTGTTTCGCCCAGCTTGACGCGTTGCGCCGTGCCGCGTCGGTCTTCTGCCAATAGGCCTGCCAGCCCTCGGTCGGACCGATGCCGTCGATCGCGGCGGGGCCGGTGATCTTCGCCGCCTGGGCGGCATCGAGCACCATCAGCGGCTTGCCGCCGGTTGCGGCCTCATCGATGGCGCGGCGCAGGGTGCGCCGATAGGCGCTGATCGCCTTGTCCGACTGCCCGAGATGTTCCTTGGTGCGGTCTTGGATCGGGCCCATCGATTCGCAGGCCCACTGGTCGTGCACGTTGATATCGGCGCCCATGCCGGTGAACGTCTCGTGTTCCTGCTCGTGT
>VAZM01000241.1:0-3183 GCA_005883135.1 Alphaproteobacteria bacterium | reverse complement strand
CAGCTCGTAGAGCTCGAGCCGCTGGCGTCGCATCTCGTCCTTATCGACCGGCGCACCGAAGCTGGTGAAGATGGCGTACCAGTAATGCCTGTGATCATCGATCGGCACGTGCCACTGCGTGATCGTCATCTCGCTCGACATGGGAATGACGAAGCCGTGGGGAAACACCAGGTTGGTGACGCGCACGTGGGTGTTGGCGCCGCTGATGCGGCGCAACGTGATCACCCGCATGCCGTAATCGGTCGGCTCGATTTCGATCTGCGGGCGCGGAAACTCGCGCATGATCCGCGTCATCGGCAGGTCGGAGTCGATCGATTTGTCACGAAACAGCTTGCCGTAGCCTTGCGACGGCTCCTCGTCGTGAAAGAAGCGATGCAGGAACGAGGTGTGGGCCGGGTCGATGCCCACTTCCAGGGACTGCAGCCAGTTGCAGTCGATCATCCCCTTGAAGGCGAAGGTATGGCTGGCGGGGGCGGTGAAACTGTCGAATTGCGCAAATGCGGGTGGTTCGCCCGGCCCCAGATAGGCGAACAGAACGCCGCTCTTCTCCACCACCGGATACGCCTTGTGCCGGATGTTGGCATACATGCGGCTGCCCTCGGGCTCGGCCAGCCGTGGAAGACGCAGCGCAAGCTGCCGTGCTCGAGGCGGCCGAAAGCGAGGTCGGTGCCCCGGTGCGGACAGGCGCGCTCGATCAGGCCATAGCGGCCCTTATCGTCGCGGAAGATGACGAGGTTTTCGCCGAGCAGGCGGACCGGCTTGAGCGGCCGGTTGTTGGGCAGTTCATCGACCAGCGCGGCAGGCTGCCAGTAGCACCGCATGAGCTTGCCCGCAGGCGTGCCCGGACCGGTGCGGGTGAGAAGATCGTTTTGCTCGGTGCTCAACATGCCCGATCCATTCGTTCAAGCAATTTGGAGCAAACCTTACCGGATCGAGCGCACTGTGGGCCAGCCCTTCCCCACGCGCGCGCCGCGGGCCGGGAACCGCGCCTGATCGCCCGGCGTTGACGTTTGCATGGCGAACACGCCAAGGAGCAAATCATGCGCGAGGAGAGAGGCCGTACAGTCGAGACCGGCGTCGAGGCGCGGGCAGGATTTCTCGATCGTCCCGTGCTCATCGTCTTGGGCGTGAGCTTGGTGCTTGGTGTCGTCGTTTTGGGCGCGCTGTGGCTCGGCTTTTTCAGCTCCGGCGCTTGACGCCGCGAGCCACGCGTCTCAATGGCCCGGCAGCACCATCACCTTGGGCGCGGCCGGCAGGCTCGTCTTTGCGACCACCAGCGACGGGACCTCGCTCGTTTCCACCGTCCAGTTCTGGCGCGCCCGGTCGAGGAAGCGGCTCAGCGTGTACGTGCTGAAATAGTGCATTGGGATCATCAGGCGCGCCTTGAGCGCCTGCAAAACTTCCATCATCCCCTCGAGATCGAGCGTGTAGCTGCCGTCGACCGGAACTAAGACCACGTCCACGCGGCCGATCTCGTCGAGTTGCTGCTGGGTGAGCGTGTGGTGCAGATGGCCCAGATGGGCGATGCACATGTTCGCGGTCTCGAAAATGAAGATGGAATTGCCGTGCCGTTCGGTGCCGCCGCGCCAGTCGCGAATATTGGTCGGCACGTTGCGCACGCGCACGTCCTTGACCGTGATGTCGTAGCGCGCGGGCTGATCCGGCGTCGACCCCCAGCCGCGCAGCACATGCTTGATGCCCGGATCGGGCAGATCGGTGAAATGCGTCGTGTGCGCATGGTTCATGGTGACGATGTCCGGCAGCAGCGGGGGCCGGACGTAGTCGTTGTAATCGGTTGCAATGCGCACGAGCTGCGGGCTCTCGATCAGGAAGGTCGAATGACCCACATACGTGAGGCGTACCTGATCCGCATTGAGCGCGAGACGAAACGCGGCCGGAACGATGCGCGGCGCGTCAACGGCTACCAGACCGGGGCAGTTCTGCGCGGCTTCCGGCTTGGGCGGCGGCGCCGCTACCTGCGCGAGGGCCGCGGCCTGCGAGGCGAACAGTCCCGCCGCGGCGAGCGCCGCCGTCCGAACGACAACCGCGATGTCGAGCATCGAGCAATCCTTCCCTGCGAACCGCCGGCCTGCGACGGCGAGCGGGCGCGGGGGAAATTTGCCACGGATCGGGGGTGCGCCGCCACGCCCGGGCGGGCGAAAGGGGTAACACGTTGGCAGCGATCGTCGCGCAGGCGAGGCGCCGATCTTTCGATCAGCGCGGCGACATGATCAGGCCTCGCGGGGTCACTACGACCCAGCGGCCGTCCTGCTTGCGGATTGCGTCCACACGTCCGAGTCCGGGCACGACGTCGCCCGGATCAACCTCGATGAGGCCCATGCGGCCTTCCAGCAACGCGGTCCCGCGATGGACATCGCGTACCACCCATCCTTCGACGGCCCCCGGCTTGCCCCCTTGGGTTGCGAGCCCCGCCGGCGGGATCGCCCCGGTCACATCCTTGGCAGCGGATGCGGCCTCGCCGCGGGACAGGCGCTCGAGGCGCTCGCCGATCCTGGTGATTTGCGCCGCGACGTTGCGGCTGGAGGACTCCATGCTCAGCTTCAGCGCGGCGAGGTCGGTCCGCGCCTGCACGACATTCTCTTTGAGCGCCTGGATGTCCTCCATGCCCGTTCCGCCCGCCACCGCGGCCGTGGCCGCGGGCCGGGCGAGCCCGTAGCCGGCCAGCGCGCCGATCATCGCCCCAAGGGCCGCGGCCAGCGCGAGCGCAGCCGCCAATAGCGCAAACCGGCTGGCACGACGCGCCTCCTCGCCAGCCCCCGGCAGCGCGTCTTCCGCATCCGCGGCAGCTTTGCCGCGGGACGGCTTGGGTTGATCGATGCCCGGAGCGACGTCCAGGCTATCGGGGCGGCCGCTCGAACCTGCCGGCGGCGCCGCGGTTTTGGCCGCGCTCTCGAGCGCGCCGGTTTCGTTCTGGGAGGCCACGCCCTCGCCCGCATCCGCACCGGCCGATGCCGCGTTGGACGTTTTCGTCGCGTGCGGGTCGGTTGCCGACGCGCCCGAGGCTTCGGCCTCGCCGGACGGCGCGCGCGGGTTCTCGATGATCTCGTGCTTACCCATGGGACGTCCTCGATGCGGCGGCGAATTGGACCGCATCGCGGTTACCAACTGGTTAGCGTTTGGTGGGTTAGGCGCGCCCCACAGTGCCGTGACGGCGACCGTGCG
>VAZM01000240.1 GCA_005883135.1 Alphaproteobacteria bacterium | reverse complement strand
CCGCGCAGCGCCGCGCGTGGGAGGAGCTGGCGACCATCTACAATCAGGATCTGCCGGCGATCGGCGGCTTTGAGAAGCGGGTCGAGCTGCGCGCGGGGCTCACCGCCGACGTCGCCGTGCCCAAGGGCGCCGGGCCGCATCCGGTCATGGTCTACCTGCACGGCGGCGGCTGGGCGTTCGGCAGCCCGGCCTCGTTTCGCAAGCTCGGCATGCAATTCGACGAGGCGGGTTACCTCACGATCATCCTCGATTATCGGCTCGCGCCCGAGCATCCGTTCCCGGCGGCGCTCGAGGATACGATGTTCGCCGTGGGATGGGCGCGCGACAACGCGCGGCGATGGAACGGCGACGGGGCGCGCATCGCGATCGGCGGCGATTCCGCCGGCGGCAATCTGTCGCTGAGCGCGCTCGCGGCGGGCCCGAGCGAGCTGCGCGCAGTCTTGCGCGCGGCGGTGCTCTTCTACGGCTGCTTCGATTTTGCCGCGACCGCCGAGCGCACCCGCGCGCTCCCCGGGCTGCAAACGCAATTGAGCGAGTATGTCGGGGGCAACACCAAGTTGTTCGCCGATCCGAGCGTCAGCCCGCTCAAGGCGGTGGCGGCGGGACTCGCGCCCTGCTTCATCCTCGGCGCCGGCGAGGACACCTGGTGCCTCGGCGATTCGCTTCTGCTGGCACAAGCGCTCACGGCAGCCGGGAGCCCCTACGAGCTGCACGTGATGGAAGGCATGCCGCACGGCTTCATGCAGATGAGCGAGCTCGAAGGCTTCCGCGCGGCCACGCGTCTGCTGTGGGATTTTTTGGCACGCAACGTGTGACCCGCGGGCCGCGGGCGGCGCGTAGGCTCGCTTTTTCAGGCCATCGCCCGTGAGACCGCTGCCGATGTTGACGAATGCCGGCAGCGAGTCGAGGCAGGCATCACCGGCCGCGAGTCCCGCCCCAGGTGTAGCCGGTCCCGTAAGCCGTGCCCGGAAACGGATTGGGTCGGCAAAAGCCGCCGCGGCCCAGCACCGTTTCATAGCACTGGTTGTATGAGGAATAGCTGCAGTTGTCGTTGAGGCCTTGCTGGGGAAAGGTCGAGCACCAGCTTCTGGCGGCCCCCGCCTGATTCCCTTGCGCGCTCGACCGGCGCTTGGCGTCAGCGTCGGTGACGAGCAAAGCCATTATTGCGATACTGAGTAAAACAACACCGATCGGGCGCATGGTTCTTCTCCCAGTCCGTCGTTTCGTTCGGCCGATGCAAAAGGCGAGGCGGCATCGCCGCCGCTCATAAAAGCAAAAGCCGCTTTGTGCATTACAGCAAATTTCGCGGCCAATGTCTCAAATGGGTCAATCGCGACCGGCGCGACCTAAGGCCTCTCCCCGCCGAGCTTCAATCGAAGTCTCCGGCACCGGCGCGCCCGCGTTCTGGCGCTATCCGCTCGCGACCTCCTTGAATCGCCGCAAGGTGTCGATGAGACCGTCGAAACTCGAGATACGGTACATGGGATAGAGCATCACCATGTCGGCACCGAGTCGACGCCAACCGTCGGCCGCAGCGGCCCAGTCTTGAGGGTCCGCACTATGCATGCGTAGCCAGCCCTCTATACCGAACGTCGCCGGGTCGCGTCCGAACGACTTGAGCTGCTCTCTCAACGCCCCCAGCTTCTGCTCAGCCTGCGCGTCGGCTGCCATGATCGGCATCCAGCCATCGCCAAGCCGGGCAGCACGCGTGACAGCGCCGTCGGACGACCCCCCGAACCAGATCGGGATCGGGCGTTGCGCGGGCGGTGGCACGATGCTGACCTCGTTGAGATTGTGAAAGCGCCCATTAAAGCTCACGAGATTCTCCGACCACAGGCGACGCAGCACCTGGACTTGTTCGGCCTGGCGCGCTCCGCGCGTCTTCCATTCCGCGCCGAGCGCTTGGTACTCGACGTGGTTCCATCCCAGACCGATGCCCAGCCGCAAGCGCCCGCCGCTCAAGAGATCGACCTCCACCGCCTGTTTTGCGATGACCCCAGTCTGCCGCTGCGGCGCGATGAGAACGCCGCTTGAGAGCCCGATGCTCTTGGTGACCGCTGCCAGGAAACCCAGCGTCACAAAGGTTTCGTGGAAGGACTCCTTCTCGCCGTACAGGGGAACCCAGCCGTCCCGCGCCGTCGCTCCAAAGACGTGATCAGGGACCTCGATATACGCGTACCCTAGATCTTCGGCCGCTTGCGCCCAATCACGGATCTTCGCAGGATCGCTGCCAATATCGAGCGAAGGGAAGAAGGCATTGAGTTGCATGGCGGCTCCCAAGCGGTTCGTTCGGTTAGCAAAGCTGGAGGTTGCGATCATGTTGTTTCTCGTCGTGTCAACCCCACGGCCGGAGCGGCCTTCCGAGCTAGCACAGAGGCGGCAATCTTTCTGGCCTTGGATCGCCCAGTACGAAGCACGAGGTATATGTCGGCAAATCTATGCGCGCGTGGGGCGAGGCGCGGTCGCGGTTTTCGACGTTGCGGATAACAATGCACTTCATCAAATCCTCAACGAGTGGGCGGATATCATCCCTGCACATTTCGATACTTATCCGCTCATCGACGTTGAAGCGGCAAAGCGGATGCTGGCAACGCAAGCGGCTACTCACTCGCCGCGAGGCAGGCCAGCATCGTAGCAACTCGTATGCCGTCGGCGTTACCGGCGCGCGATATATCTTGAAAGCGAGCATCGGTCATGATGCGGGAGGATTCAATGCGTTGGCAAGGCAAACTGGCCGTCGTGGCCGTCGCTGTCATCGCGGGGATGGCAAATCATCCGCTTCGGGAGTTGGAAAATATCTTGCGCCCCAAGTCGTGCTGATCACCGGCGACCGCATCACGCAGCAAAAGCGGCCCGCGCATGTCCGCTATGGGTCAAACCCGAGCTAGCCTGGAGGGCCGTCCCATGATCAATCTTTTCCATGACGTTCCCGCTCGCGCGCACGAGGAGATCGTGACAGAGCTGCTCGTGCGAAAGGGCGTACGGATCGAGCGGATCGTCTCCACTGGGCAGTCCTCGCCAGCAGATAAACCATATGATCAGGATCATGATGAATGGGTCCTGCTTCTCACCGGCTCGGCGGGTTTGTGGATCAAAGGCGAAGGAGAGCGTGATCTTCGTCCGGGTGACCATGTCCTGATCCCGGCTCGCCGGTTGCATCGCGTGACGTGGACGATGAAGGACGTTCCTACCGTTTGGCTAACCATACGCTTCTGCTGAGTTGGTCAGGTCGATATCGTGAAGAGAAGCAAATGCAGATTGTCGGCATGAGGAGACCGATGGAGGCTGGAGAAGGGTCACCCATGATTTCCCGCGGCGCTTGGCTTGTTTGCGCTTGTCGACGCGCGCTTGACGTGGGCCGCTGCTCCTGCGCCTGTCCGATCGGCCGGTCCGGTGCGCGGCGGATTGCTGATTATCGGGGGCGGCGAGCGCGGGACTGAGATCCAGAACGCCGCCATCAGGCTCGGCGGAAAGCCGTCGCGATGGGTCTTCATACCGACGGCCGTGAGCGACGTCGAGCTGGCTCAAGCCGAGCCGCCAGCCTTCATCCGCCGATCCGGCGGTACCCTCACCGTTCTCCATACACGCGACCGGCAGGTCGCTGACAGCGAGGCGTTCACAGCACCGCTGCGCGCCGCAACCGCCGTCTTCATCGGCGGGGGACGTCAATGGCGTCTGGTCGATGCCTATAAAAGGCACTCGCACTGAAACCGAGTTGCGTGCTGTTCTCGATCGAAATGGCTTGATCTCTGGCACTTCGGCGGGCGCAACCATCCAGGGCTCCTACCTGATCCGCGGTTCGCCTCAGTCGAACAGGATCTTGATGGCACGGGGATATGAGCGCGGCTTTGGCTATCTCTCCAATGTCGCGATCGATCA
Organism: Alphaproteobacteria bacterium; assembly: GCA_005883135.1. Lineage (GTDB taxonomy): Bacteria > Pseudomonadota > Alphaproteobacteria > Rhizobiales > Xanthobacteraceae > VAZQ01. The sequence continues at coordinate 4,777 of VAZM01000240.1, read as the reverse complement.
ACACGTAACCCAGCGCGGCCGCGAGAGGGACCTCTCAGTCGTGGTCGCCGCCCATCCGGGCCTGCTCGGCATCGGTATAGACGAAAGCACGGCGCTGATAGTGCAAGGCAACACCATGACAGTGATCGGCAGAGGCATGGTGCGGATCACGGACGGGGCCGACCATGACGGCGCTCCCTTCTACACCCTCAAGCCGGGCACACGCTTCGATCTCGCAAGCTGGCAAATCCAGTAACGGAAGTCAGAGATGGGTCAATCTCGGCAGTTCTGGCTGAGGCGACGCGGGGATTCATCGCTATGCCTTCAATAGTGACCAAGGCGATGAGTCACAGCGAAACGTCGCGAAATGTGGCAGACCCGCGCGACGCCTCAGCGACGATTCCCGTCGGCAATGGCGGAGGGCTGCGCCGGCAGGTCGTTCAGCCTCTCGCCCCTGACGGGCGGCATTATCAGCCTTTCGCTGCGGCAAGCACGCTGAACACTGGGAGAGCAATCCCGGAACTTCAAATCGCGCGTGAAGCAGATGCGCACTTCCCGCAGTCGTCCGCGACCGCAGTCGATGGTGATGCCTTGCGGCGACAATCCGTCATTCGCGCTGATAAAGGCATCGACGACTTGACCAGGTGTGACGCTTAACGGAGCGCTCGGATGGGAATATTGCTCCGGGATTTGCACTTTCTCTCGAGCACTGCGAACGAGATCAAAATATTCGCGCGCGTGTAAGCCCGAGCACGTGCCGTGTTGATCCCATTCATGGTAAACGAGCCCCGGCGCTGGCATCAAATCCAGCATGCTCCGCATGATATTGCGATCGAGCCGCGGCGGGGGAAACAGACAGAATGCGGGAAACCCGCGTTCGTATTGCGGCCATAGACCGTGCACCACGAAAGAATACGGACGTGCCCCGCATTGCTGCCGACGGGCGTTGCCGGTCGCAGTTTCACAGAATGACGGCGACCAGGACAAAGACAGGACGTAGTAATCAAATCGCCCGGGCGCGTCTTGCCGACCATCCTGGGCGTGTGCACCCCCGATACATATTCCAAGTAGCGCAGCGAACAAAAGCGTCTTCGGCGCCACGAATAGACCCATCTTCCACTCCTATGCGAAGCAAATCGGTGACGAGAGCAGCATCGGCTTGATCCTTCGCCGAGGGGCAGACCTTGCAAGGTTCTCAATCAGGAGCGAGGCATGAAATCAAAAAGATAATCGAATTTTACACCGCGGAAGGGCGCAGGGAAATGTAAAGTAGCGCATTTGCCGTTCGGTAAAATTTGCGGCGCCCCACCCCCTCGCCATCCCCATTGCTTTCGCGCGTCACCAACGCAGGATTAAACCGCAGCTCGGCTCGACTGTTTAAGTTGCGTATTGCGCGATGCCGCCGCCGAACGACCAGTTTTCTTTTGCGACCTCCACCAGATTGATCACCACGTCCTGCGGCCGCACGCTTAGCTGCTTCTTCAACTCATCAACGATGCGTTTGTAGAATGCCTTCTTTTGCTCGATAGACCGCCCCGCATTGAGGGTAATTTGAATCAGGATGACATCTTTGCTGTAATGATTGCCCAGATAGTTCTCGCTGAGGTTGAAGTGTTCGGCGGGATGTTCGGCAATGACTTGGAATTTATCGTTCTCCGGCACGTCGATAACGTCGCGCATTGCGTCGTAGACGATTTCGCCGACCGTCTTTCGATATTGGATGGACTTACCCCGCAAAAGGTCGATGCGAACAAGCGGCATGATGCTGTCTCCTGCTTGCGACGCCTTAGTCTCCCTCCATCGGGTTCGCCTTGACCAGCAGGCGGTTGCCCTGACGGACGAGCTCAATGGTCTGCGCCTTCGCTCCCGCGCTGTCCGGGATCGAAACGATGAGCTTCTGGCCGGATAACAGGCTGCCCTCGAAGCGCAGGGGTGTTCCGCGTTCGGCGGCAAGGGTTGCTACGACGTGGTAGCTTGCACCTTGCACCGTGTAATAGGCGACACCGTTCGTGTCGCCAAACCGCAGGCTCAGCGCTTGCAAAGGACCAAGCTCCTTCGCGCCTGCCGCCCAAGACGAAGACGCGACCGTCGCCACGAGAACAGCGGCCAGAACGGCGGCGAGGACCAGTCGCTTGGCGATGACGTCCGGGGACAACCCGGGGAGTGCCCGTGCGGCAGCGATAGACATGTCAGCCTCCACTTGATAAGTGTATATGCGCCTATATGGGAAGCGGCTGCACGGTTGTCCAAGGATGAGCACGGAAAAGTGACCAGGACGTGGACGCATTTAACGCGCAGCCATAGCCTGATCGATGCGAGTTGAAAGAAGGCAAGGTAGTTAGCGGCGAGCTTGTCATAGCGCGTTGCAACCCGGCGACAGTGCTCGATCTTGTTGAAGAAGCGCTCGACCAAGTTCCGAGCGCGGTAGAGATATGGGCTGGTGCAGATCGTAGACGGGATCGAAATCCCGCAGAGCAACGGCGTCCTGCACCGCCGGAAAGGCGTGCTATCCTTTCGTCGGAAGCAAGGTGATATATTCGGCGATAAACGGAGGCGAGTTCATCGCTCGACGACGGCCCGCGTCGAGTCCTAAGTCGACCGGCACATCCCCACAGTGTCATGCTCGGTGGCGGCGCGCCATTTCCGACATAATGACAGTGTTGGATGCGTCTCGAGATCAGGCGAGATTGTACCGCAACAGCTGCCATCCCTGTGGAGCTAAAGCGGCGGGTGCGGGCTGTTGTACAGCAAGGGGCGAACTGAACTGAGGGAACGGTATGTTCGAAATGACAAATGAGAACTTTGCAAGGCTACTCAATGGTCTAACCATTGCCGTGGGAAATCGGAAGAACCGCATACTCTTCTATAAGTTTCTTGCGGCGGAAATCAGAGCGTTGCACTACTCACATGGAGTCGGAGATAGTGAGTCTTATAAAAGGGCTCTAACTTTTTTGGAAAAATGTGAGAGGCTTACGCTACGCAGTTTGATGCGTCATTCAGCCGAACGCCATATTGAGGTGACCGTTGACCGTGCCAAAAGCATTTTTTTACGCGCCTTAGAAACACTCAATGCCCCATCTGCACCGTCACGATTTGGAGGAAGATAGGGTGGGACCCTGCTGATAGGGAAATTGCAGCGGGGACTGAGGCGGCCTGCTCCGACACGCGACGCGAGCTATCGCGTTTAGTTCACGAGAAAGGCATCGCGCGCCTTCGATCCCGCCAAACTCAAGCCGTAAGAGGCAGGGCTATCGATCCGTTTCGATAAACACGTCACAACCAATTTCGCCTAACGCCTGCTTAATCCTATTTTTCGCCTTGTCTGCGGCCGTTTGATCGAAGTCCGGTGACGTTTTGTGTGTTTCGACCGAAATGCGGACGAGAAGTCTTTCGGTTGTTTTGCCGCCTCCGAGCAAAGTGGATAGAACAGAAATTCGGGTTACTAATTTTTCTTCCACCAAATGGCCGAGGCGTGCCTGGGCTTTGATCTGAAGCTCCTGCGCGGCGCTGACCTGCGACAAATGGATACGCTCCCTAATTCAGACTGGAGAAAATATCATAACACGGCCTTGGAGGCGGGGGTAACCCACCTTTTGCGCCACCACTCGTCGGGGAACCAACAATGGCAGCCGTAAAAATCGTCTCCGATGGAACAATCCCCCTGTCGCGCATCTCCAATCCTCAGCTGAGCTAACTTAAAGGGGCCTGGAATCGGCTGACCCTCTCCGCGTCGCGGCGCCTAAGGCTCGACATAGAATTGTCGCGGCCCTCAATCACCGCTGGCGCATAGCCAGCAGTGGGCGCATATTGCCACGGTGCTAAACAACCGTCTCTTTCTGACCCTAGCCCTCGTTGCGATCGTGCTCACATACGGCATCTACGTAATCGTTTATTGATCCATGCCAGAGAACCGACTCAAACGCCCCCGGGATCCTGCAGCTGGTCACTGGGAACTTGTTTGTTCGGAGATATCTCGCCCCTTTGCGATTGAGACCTTCCGGTTAAAGGTGCCGAACGGATGGATTTATTGCACCATCACCACTCGGGCGCGCACATTTTCACGAGATGAATTTTCACAATCTATGGTTTTTGTACCCGATCGAGCAGAGGCCGACTGATCGACATTCCCACAATCTAAAGACTGCCAAGGCATTTGGCCTGATGATCCCGGACCCATTCTTATTGCGCGCCGACGAGGTGATCGAGTGAGGCGAAGCCATCAACAGCGGCGATGAAAGTGGCGCAAGAATTAAGTTACAAGGGATATCGCCTGCTGGTCAGCCCAGTCGGAAAAGGCTGGAGGGCTATGATTTTTCCTCCTGGCTCGTCATCTGCGCTGCCCGAAAGTCCTGCAACGCTTGAGAAAAGTCCGAAAGAAGCGATTGTTGCCGAGGCAAAGAAAATTATCGACGCACGGCTCAATGCACAAAATTGACGAATTAGCGGCCCGATGTTCGCGTGCCGACGAGATGATCGAATAGAGATACTCTTTGCTGGCTTCCGTGAGGATTTCGGGGTTTGCCGGATTTCTATTCGGGTTGCCCCAGCATACGGAAGACCTCTTCCAATTGCGGGCTCATCGGCAAATTCAGCGTCTCGCCTGTGGGTAACCGGCGCAGAAACCACTTGTTGTAGAGCTCGGCGAGCCGCCGCTCGCTTGCCATTCGGGCGAACGTGCGCTCGACCACAGCGGCAAAGGCCGGATCATCGCGGCGAAAAACCAGGCCATAGGGATCGTAGGACAGGTACTCGCCGACGACCTTCATGTCGCTCGCATTCTTTGCCATCGCAATGAAGC
>VAZM01000328.1:987-7696 GCA_005883135.1 Alphaproteobacteria bacterium | reverse complement strand
GGCGATTATCGGGTAGGGTCAGAGCAAGTATCTGGAGTTGAGGGCCTCAGGCTCGCACGAATTCTCGCGCCCGCGGAGCCGCTGGAGATATTCCCATGGCGAACCCGTTTACCGATTTCTGGAGTTTCGTGATCGGAAACACCGAGGACCACAACGCTCTCGGTTCGTGGAAATATCTGTTCGTCGCGCTGTTCCTGGTTCTCATCGTCTCAAGCATCGCGATTGCGATCAAGAACTGGCAGGAAGACCCATCGCAGCGTCACGGCTAAATTCGTTCGACAGCGAAATGGCCGAGAGGTGCTTTGCTCAGTGTCTGGCACGAAGACCGCCATGGGCATTTCTGCATCGCAACCGCGCGAGAGCCCGACCGAATCGGCGGAGCGCAAATTCGCACTCGGCCTCGGACTCACCAATGAATGCAATCTGAGCTGTGCGTTCTGCTACCGCGATCCGACGCGGGTCGATCGCTTGTCGCTTGAACAGGTCCGTTCGGTGATGCGCAGCTTGCCGGTGCGCTCAGTCAACCTCGGCACCGGCGAGAATGGCATGCATCCGGAGTTTGGGGCGCTGGTCAACTATTTGCGCGGCGAGCCGATCAAGCTCACCATCACCTCGAACGGCTATTCGATCGCGGCGCTGGACGACGTGGAGGTAACCGGCTTCCACGACGTCGAATTCTCGCTCGATTATCCGAGTGCGGCGGAGCAGGACCGACAGCGCGGTCCCGGAAACTGGCGTCTCATCCACGAACAAGCCGCACGTTGCCGCAGCTTGGGCGTGTCGGTGACGTTCATCGCCGTCATGATGCGATCGAACTTCGATCGACTTGCCGAGACCGCAAACGTCGCCCGGGCATATGACGCGCCGTTGCGCGTCAACGTGTACCAGCCCGTGCGTTCCGACGCTTTCGCGCTCAGTTACGAGGAATATTGGTTGGGCTTTGAGGCACTGTTTGCCGGCACCGATGCGATCGCGATCGGCGAGCCACTGGTGCGGGCCATGGCGGGGTTGCCGCCGCGCCGGGGCGGCTGCGGGGTGGCAACCGTGCGGGTGACGCCGCGCGCAACGGTGCAGCCGTGCGTCTATTGGCCCGGAGGGGGCGCGCCGCTTCATCTCTTGCTCGAGCGCGGCGCTGAGATCGCCAATAGCGAGGCGTTCGTCGACGCACGCGGCGTGCCACCTCCGTGCCGGAGTTGCGCTTATGTCGCGACCTGCGGCGGCGGCTGCGCGGGGCGCCGCCGGCTGCTCGACGCGTTCGATGCGGCCTGCCAAAGCTCGAAAGCGCCTGCACCACGATCGTGAGGGCACGATGAGCGAGGACCGCATGCCGAGTAGGCCCAGGCTCAGGACATGGCAGGCGCCAGTCATCGTGATCGCCACGGCCGCAAGTCTGGCTGCGCTGGCCGCCGACGAGAGCAGTCCCGCTGGCAACGGTGGGCGCACGATCGCCGCCGAGTCGCGGTTCGATGTGACCAATCCTGCACAGCAGGTGCAGCTGGTGCAGCTCGTGGTGGATTTTCCTCCCGGCGCCTGGACTTCATGGCACACGCACGGCGGCCAGGCGATCAACCTCGTGCTCGAAGGCGAGATGACCCTGCGGCACGCGGGCATGGAACAGGGGTATCGGGCAGGACAGGCTTGGACCGACAGCTCGACCCAGGTTCACGCTGCTGGCAACTCCGGGGCCGGCAAGGCTCGCCTGCTCACGAACTTTTTGTTGCCGCAGGGCGCGCCGGACACGATCGCGGTGCAGGAGTCCCCGTTCGAGCCGACGATCGTATACGCGGCGAGATTCGCTCTCACGGCGCTACCCCTCGATGCGCAGATCGTGCAGCAGGTGGTCGATCTCGGTCCCGCCTGGCACGCCGAACGCGCGCTCGCCGGCTTCATCGCGAACATCGTCTTGGAGGGTGAAGTCGCATACAAAATCGGACCGGAGCTGAAGGTCTACAAACCCGGCGAGGCTTGGTCGGCGCCTGCTGGCACCGTTGTTGGTGAGGAGAACAAGTCGACGGTCAGCGCCCGGGTCTTCGCGAGCTATTTGCTGCCGCGAAAAACGGTCCCTTAGCCAACGATCGAGCAGAGATTAAGGGGTCGAGGCGGAGAGCGGCGGGCCTCACACGGCGCAGGTGCGGAATCCGGCGATGACGTCGTTGCGATCGGGCGTGAAAAAGTTGCGGTAGAGCGGTCGCGCGATGCGCGCGCTGGTGGCGAAGCTTCCGCCGCGCAAGACCTTGCGCGTATGAAACCAAGGCTTTGAATAATCCTCGTAGGGGTCCGCGGCAAAGCCGGGAAACGAGGTAAAATCCGAAGCGGTCCACTCCCATACGTTACCGCTCATCTGCCGGCATCCGAACGCGCTGTCGCCCGCGGCGCAAGCGGCGACATCGAACGGACCCTCGCAGGCAAAGCCGAGGTTGACGCGTTCGCGGCTTGGCGCCGCCTCGCCCCAGGGCCAGCGGCGTTTGGTCGAGGTCAAGCGCGTGCCGTCGGCGCTCGCTTCGCCCAGCGCCGCGGCCTCCCATTCGGCCTCGGAGGGCAGCCGGCGCTTGGCCCAGTTGCAGAAGGCTTGCGCCTCATACCAGTTGACAAAGGTCACCGGCGCGTGCGGCGGCAGCGTTTCCACCTCGTCGTGACTGCGCCACGTCCAGCTGCCGCCCTCATTGTGGAGCCAGTGGATCGGATGCTCGGCGGCTACCCGCTCGCGCCATTCCCAGCCCGGCGCACTCCAGAATTCCCGCCGGCGATAGCCGCCCTCCGCTACGAACGCGGCGAACTCGGCGTTGCTGACGGCGGCTTTGGCGATGCGGAACGGTGCGATTTCGACCGCGTGCGCCCACTTCTCGTTGTCGAAAACGAAACCATCGGCCGGCGTCGAACCGAGCTGCCAGCGCCCGCCGGGCACAACGACATCGCCTTCCCACGCGCCGGCGCGATCGGCGGCCGGACGGCCGAGCCCTTGCGGCCGCGGATATCCAAGCGTCTGGCGCGTATAGGCGAGCGCCTCCACATGCATGTCCTCGTGGCGGATCGAAAGCTCGTAGAAATAGGAGGCGGGGACATCGACCCTGCCGCCAAGGCGGTCGATCTGGCGGCAAAGCACATCCGCCAGGTATCCGAACACGCCCTCGCGATCGGGCAAGTCCAGATCCCATCGCGTCGCATGGGCGACCGTACTTGAATTCCACAAGCGGTCGGCGCGCTCGAGAATCGGCGTTTGCCCGTGCGCGTGCCGAAGCGTCCAGTATTCATGGAACCAGCCGACATGCCCGATCTCCCACAGTATGGGATTGACGATCGGCAGCATCGGCCCCATCAACTGCTTGACCGTGAGATCATCGGTGAGGCGACGGGTACAATCACGAGCCTCGCGGAGCTGCGCGACGAGATCGTCGGCTGTGGCGCCGCTCGTTGGGCGGTATAAAAGAGCCTCGTTCATGAACATCGTTCTTATCACGCCGGCTCGTTCATCGTCACGGTCGGGAAACAGGACCACCAGCATGCGCTGGGCGCGGATCTTGCGCCAGCTTGGACATCGCGTTCACATTGCTGATCGCTACGACGGATCCGCCGCCGATCTCATGATTGCCCTCCACGCCTGGCGCAGCGCGGACAGCATTCGTACGTTTCGCGAACGGCACCCGGATCGCCCACTGATCGTGGGCCTGAGCGGCACGGACATCTACGGCTACATCGATCGTGATCGGGCGTCGGTTATGCGCTCGCTCGCCTGCGCCGATCGGCTGGTCGCGCTGCAGGAACTCGCGCGACGGCGTGTGCCGGCACGGTTTCGCGATAAGTTCCGCATCGTATATCAGTCGGCGCTGCCGGTGCATCGCGGCCGAGCCGAGCGCACCGGCAGCTTCGACGTGGCCGTGATCGGCCATTTGCGCGAGGTGAAAGATCCGTTTCGTGCGGCGCAAGCGGCGCGCCGTTTGCCGGCAAGCTCGCGGATTCGCATCGTGCATCTCGGCGCGGCCGAGACGTCGGAGTGGGCAGCGGCGGCGAAGGCCGAGATGGCGATCAATCCGCGCTATGTCTGGCGCGGCGACAGGCCGCGCGCCGATGTCCGTCGCTTGCTCGGCCGTGCGCGGGCGATGGTTCTGTCGTCGTTGAGCGAAGGCGGAGCAAACGTCATATCCGAGGCCGTGGCAGCCGGCGTTCCGATATTGACGACGCGCATCGATGGTTCGCTTGGCCTGCTCGGACGCGACTATCCGGGCTATTTTCCGGTCGGCGATACCGAAGCGCTGGCGCAGTTGCTGATGCGCATCGAGACGGATCCGGCTTTCCTCAAGCGGCTCAAACGTGCCATCGCGCGCCGCGCCCCCCTGTTCCGGCCAGCGCGGGAAAAGGCCGAGTGGAAAAGCCTCATTGAGGAGTTCATGCCAAAATCCTTGCCGGCCCGGAGTGCGAGCCGCCGTTCGCGACGGCTCGCGAGCACGTCGGCTGTGACGGACCTGACAAACATGTGATGCCATGCGGTCCGATTTTGCGCTCCTATCGCGTCGCGCGGTCGGCAAGGAGAGGCTGGCGTGAAAGCGGCGAGCCATCCCGTGCTCAAGGACGTGGTGCTCGTCGGCGCCGGCCACTCGCACGTAACCGTGCTGCGCATGTTCGGGATGAAGCCGATTCCCGGCGTGCGTCTCACGCTGGTCACCCGCGAGGTGCACACGCCCTATTCCGGGATGCTGCCCGGCCTCATCGCCGGCCATTACGGGTTCGACGACGCGCATATCGATACCGGTCCGCTCGCCCGCTTCGCCGGCGCACGGCTCTATCAGGATGAGGCGGTCGAGCTTGATCTCGCCGGCCGTCGCGTGATCTGCCGCTCTCGCCCGCCGGTTTCCTACGATCTCCTGTCGCTCAATATCGGCTCTACGCCGAACACCGCGGGCGTCCCGGGCGCAAGCGAGCATGCCATTCCGGTGAAGCCGATCGACGGGTTCTTGCGTCGCTTCGAGGCGCTGCAGGCGCGCGTGCTCGCGCGCAAAGGCCGCAGCGCCGTGGCGCTGGTCGGCGCCGGCGCCGGCGGCGTCGAGCTCCTGCTCGCGGTCGAGCACCGCTTGCGCCAAGCGGTGAGGCTTGCCGGGTTCGACGGCGGCGGACTGTCGTTCGTGCTGGTCTCGGGTGATGCCAATATCCTGCCCAGCTTTCCGGCAGCGTTCCGCGCACGCTTCCACGCGACATTGGCAGCGCGTGGGATCGCAGTCGTGACCGGCGCCGCGGTCACCGCCGTCGAGCCCGGCCGGCTTATGCTCGCGGGCTATGGTCCGCTCGCGGCAGACGAGATTCTGTGGACCACGGAGGCGGCGCCGGCGCGCTGGCTGGCCAAGGCCGGATTGCCGCTCGATGCCCGCGGCTTTCTCCGGGTTGACCAGACGCTGCGGGTGACAGGCCATGATTGCGTCTTTGCCGCCGGCGACACCATCGCCTTTTCCGGCCGCGAGTTGCCCAAGTCCGGCGTCTACGCCGTGCGCGCCGGGCCGGTGCTTGCCGACAACATTCGCCGCACGCTGACCGGCCGATCCTTGCGCCGGTTCCGACCGCAACGGGAAGCGCTCTATCTGGTCTCGACCGGAGAACGCTACGCGGTTGGGACCCGCAACGGCCTCGTGGTCGAGGGCGCATGGGTGTGGCGCTGGAAGGATTGGATCGATCGGCGCTTCATGCGCAAGTTCAACGAGCTGCCGGAGATGAGGGCGGCCCCTCCGGCGCTGCCGCCGTTGGCCGACCGCGAGGCGCTCAAGGAAATTTCCGCTATTGCCATGCGCTGCGGCGGCTGCGGCGCCAAAGTCGGCGCCAGCGTGCTCTCTCGCGCGCTTGCGGGCGTCGAGCCGGCCGCGCGGGCCGACGTGGTCGTGGGGCTCGATGCGCCCGATGACGCGGCGTTGGTCGACGTCGGCGGCGAGCAGCTCTCGCTGCAGACCGTCGACTATTTCCGCGCCATCGTCGACGATCCGTACACGTTGGGGAAAATCGCGGCCAACCACGCGCTCGGCGATGTCTACGCCATGGGCGGGGAGCCGCAGACGGCGCTGGCGATCGCCACCGTGCCTTTCGGGATCGAAAGCAAGATCGAAGCCGATCTCACTGCAATGATGGCTGGTGCAAACGAGGTGCTGCGCGAGGCCGGCTGTGCGCTGGTCGGCGGACACACCAGCGAAGGCGCCGAGCTCGCGCTCGGCTTCGCGGTCAACGGCCTCGTTCCGGCGGCGGCCGCGTTGCGCAAAGGTGGGCTAAAGCCGGGAGATGGCCTCATCCTGACCAAGCCATTGGGCACCGGCACGCTGCTTGCGGCCGACATGCGCGGCAAGGCCAAGGCCCGTTGGGTAATGGCGGCGATCGCGCACATGGTTCAGTCGAACCGCAAGGCCGCGGAAATCCTGCGCCGGCACGGCGTGCATGCCGCAACCGACGTCACCGGGTTTGGTCTCCTCGGCCATCTCATCGAGATGGTGCGCGCCTCAGAGGTCGACGTAACGCTCGCGATCGAGCGTGTGCCGCTGCTCGAAGGCGCGCGGGAAACGGCGGCGCTCGGCATCTTTTCGTCATTGCAGCCGCAGAATGTGCGGCTGCGGCGCGCGATCAGAGAGCTCGCCGCGGCGACGCGGCATCCGCTCTATCCGCTGCTGTTCGATCCGCAAACGTCGGGCGGACTGCTGGCGGCGGTTCCGCTCGCGCAAGCGGAGGGTTGCGTCGCGGCGCT
>VAZM01000328.1:460-958 GCA_005883135.1 Alphaproteobacteria bacterium | reverse complement strand
CTCGAGCCGGTGACGCTCGATCTCACCGGAGAGCGCCTCGCGCAAGCGCTGGCGGAGCTCAGCGCTGTCCGCCCGCGTGTGCAATTGCTGCAACAAGATACGGAACAGTCCGCGCTCTGATGCCGGCTAACGGCATTCACATGCGCCCGGAGTACCGGGCCCGCGTGAAAAGGGAGCATACATGCACGCCGGCGCGGACTATCAGCCGCCGCCTCTGGTCTCGGCGAGGAGCTTGCGCGCATAGTCGAGAAGCTCCGGCGGCGCGACGGCGATGCGGTCGATGGCGCGCAGCACCTCATCGGCCCCGATCGGACTCACGTCGACGCTGATCTTGGCGGCATCCTCCAGGTATTCGGGATCGCTCTGCATCTCCATGAAGGCGCGCTGCAGCGCCTTGGCCCGCGCCGCCGGCACGTGTGGCGGAGCCGCGAACGGCCGTGACAGCACATAGGGAAGCTCGGCAAGCTCGATCAGCGCGCGCGCCGCCTCGTTTTTCGC
>VAZM01000328.1:0-359 GCA_005883135.1 Alphaproteobacteria bacterium | reverse complement strand
TCGCCGCGCTCGATCGCGAGAAAAACGGAAGCACTATCCGGGTAGCCCACGACCTGCTTGACGTGCAGGCCGATCGTGTCTCGCAGGATGATCGGCACGTCGTTGCCCGTCACTGCTTCGGCGGTGGCGCCGAGCACGAGCCCTGGAAGATCCGCGCGGCGCGCCTCATCGATCGATTTCACCGGCGCGTCCTTGCGCACGATAAGAATATAGGCGTCGTTGACGAAGCTCGATGCGGAACCGAGCCACGTCAGCTTGCGCGGATCGAATTGGACGTTTGCATTGCCGGCGAGGAGACCCATGAGCGGCATGTTGCGCGTAAACGTGCCGATCGCGGTGCCATCCTTCGGGGCGAGGTT
>VAZM01000654.1 GCA_005883135.1 Alphaproteobacteria bacterium | reverse complement strand
GAAATCCTGATGCAGGCGCCCAAATTGCTCCGGCGTGATCGAACCGTTGTTGTCCCACCACACGGTCCGCTCCGTCATCGCATCCTTGACGATGAACTTGTCCTTGGGCGAGCGACCGGTATGCACCCCGGTTTCGGCGGCAAGGGCCCCGCCATAAGCAAGTTCGGCCTCGCGGTCCGCGATGGCATATTCGTAAAGGCGCGGCGCCGTGAGATTCCAATGCACGGCCTCGAGGCCTTCGAAGCCGAATTTCTCGGCGCCGAACGCGCCGTTACGTGTCCCGGTCTCCTGCACGGCGAACCCTCCGAATACCTCCGATGAGCTGATGCACCGGAGTTTCCTCATTTCCTCCGCAGCATCGGGGCTCATTCGGCCCCGTTCCGGCGGCTGCCGCCGATTGCACGGCGGTTTGCGGCAGCGCACAGGCCCGTATCAACGAACATGGTAGCACTTTGATCCCGAATTTTCACCGGGACCTGCAGAATTCCCGCGGGCGCCGCGACCATAATCGCCATCTCGGCTGGTGCCAAGGCTGAACGGAATCATCGTTACTGCGGTCAGCCGGTGCTGATCGTCGCGCCGGTCGCGCGGCCGGTTGCGAACCCGATCAGGCAGCGCGCATCTCATCGGCAAGCTCCTTGAGCAATTGCCGCAGCACGCGCGGGCTTGCGACCCGGCGGCGGAACGGCAAACGCAGTGCCGCGCGGCCGAGCTGCAATTCGAGCCCTTCGGGATCGCAACCCGCGCATCGCCAAGCGCCGTCCGGTGCGCCGAGCAATTTCGTCGCGTACGCCCGCACCGTCTCGGCGTGCTCGCGGTTGAGATGATCGACGATGTCGGCTTCGGCCTCGAGGAGCGCCGCAGCGTCGTCGACCGCGATCAGCACGTCGCCGGGCGCAAGATCGACGATGCGGCCGAACCCGGCGACGAGATGCGCGGTCTTGAGGTCGACTCGATAAAAGCTGAAATCGCCGAAGCCCGCGAAGGCTGCCGCCTCCGGATGTCTGGCAAGGTAGCGACGCCGGTCATTGGCATCGTCGGTCGCAACCTCGGTTCCCATCAGCATCACGCGCGCGCACTCGAGCGGATCGGCTTCCTTGCGCTCGTCGAGCATCAGGGATATGCGCGGGTCGGCGAGAAGATTTCCGGTGTCGAGTCGGCGAGAAGATTTCTCGTGTGCAGCGCGAGTCGAGAGAGCAGCAGGAGCGGCGAACCATCGGGCGCGCTCGCCACGTTGACCAGCGAGCAATACGGATCACCGGAGCCGGGCATCAGTGTCGCAAGCGCGCCGGAGCGTGCTTCTCGCAGCAGTTTTTTCGCGGCGAACTTGGGGTCGAAATCCGCTGCCGGCTTCAATGACAATCCTTTTGGTTTGCTGATCGGAGTATGGGCATGTTATGCCGCATTGCGCCTTCAGCCGCCATAGCGTGGGATGCGGCCCCGGCTCCGATACCGGCGGCATCAAGGCGGTGTCACATTTCGGCCCATGTTTGCAGGCTTCAAGGTGGAAGTCTCCGGCTCGCGTCGGAGCGCATTACGGGAAGGGTAGGCCATGCCGACCATCGCTCTCGTCGATGACGAC
>VAZM01000327.1:2404-11572 GCA_005883135.1 Alphaproteobacteria bacterium | reverse complement strand
CGTTCGAGGCCACGATGTCCCGGAACAGCCGCAAGCCTTGCGCCTCGCCCATATCCATGACGACTTGCGCGAACCAGTCGAAATCCTCCGCTTCGATGCCGAGCTTGTCCTTCCATTGCGGCCGCAACAGATCGTAATAGGTCTTGGGCAGGCTATCCTCGCGCACGAGCTCGGTGTTGTAGGCCTGGACGATGGTGCTGAGATAGACCGCCACCCACTGCCGGTGCGGAGCGATTGCCTCGGGAATGATGCCGGAGAGATACGGCGACTTGACCTCCTGCAGCAGATTCTCCCGGTAAAGCGGCTCGAGCGCCGAGCTCGACCCCGCCATGACATCGACCTCGAAACGCCGAGCCCTGGCCTCGCCGACGACGCGGTGCAGGAAGCCTTCCGAATCCGCGCGCCAGACCTTGACCTTGAGGCCGTATTTCCTGTCGAAGGCGGAGACGAGCGCGGCAATGTCATCCGGCGGTATGGATGAATAGAAGGTGACCTCCTTCTCCCGCTTGGCGCCCTCGATGAGCAGCTGCTCGCGGTCGGCGCCCTGGTAGGTGGCAACTTCGGCGACGGTGTTCGGCTGTGCGAGGGCGCAAGCGAGGAGCGGCAAGAGCAGTGCAATCCCGGCCGCGCTTGCAAGCGAAAAGTGTCGGACATATCGCATGCGGCCGAGCTCCGCGGCGCGGTTGGTGTCGCTCGCAAAGCATGGCACAATTTCATGCGCCCTGTCAGCGTCGCGAGCGTGCAAACGCCAAGCGAGGCCGCGAATGAAGATCGTCAAGCTCGAGGACTTCCATGCCGATGGCGGCTGGGACACCTATTCCTTCCTGAAGATCACCACCGACGAGGGCATCACCGGCTGGTCCGAGTTCAACGAGAGCCGCCGCAAGGGAATGACCGCCCTGATCCACGGGTTGGCTGGCGAACTCATCGGCCAAGACCCGTGCGCGATAGCCCGCATCGACGCCGCGCTCTATGCCCGCTCTCGCCCGACCGCGGGCGGGCTTACGGCCCACGCCATCGCCGCCATCGAGAATGCCTGCCTCGATATCCGCGGCAAGGCGCTCGGCGTTCCCGTCTACGAGCTTCTTGGCGGGGCCGTGCGTGAGCGCCTGCCGGTCTATTGGTCGCGTTGCGGCGTCCTGCGCGCCCGCTGTGCCGAGTTTTTCGACGGCAAGGTGATAGATCGGCCGGCGGTGCGCAGCCTCGACGATCTTAAGGCCGCCGCGCGCGAGGCGCGCGAGCGCGGCTTCAAGGCGTTGAAAACCAACGTGCTGCTGTTCGACGCCAAGGGCGCCCGGCAGTTTGCTCCCGGCATGCTCGGCGCCGGCGCTGGACATCCCGAGCTCAATCTCGGCGACGAGGTGCTTGCCGCGTTGATCGACCAGCTCGCGGCTTTGCGCGAGGGCGCGGGAAAGGGCGTGCGACTCCTGCTCGATCTCAACTTCAACTACAAGCCCGAGGGGCTGCGGCGCATCGCCAAGGCGGTCGAGCCGTTCGATTTGCTCTGGCTGGAAATGGACCTGTTCGAGCCCAAGGCGCTGAGTCTCATCCGGCAGTCGACGACCACCCCCATCGGCTCGCTGGAGACGATCCTCGGCCGGCGCAATCTCAAGCCTTACCTCGAGAATTATGCGGTCGACGTCGCCATTATCGACGCGCAATGGAACGGGCTCGTGGAGGCGACGAGGATGGCCACCATGGCCGACGCCTATGAAGTCAACGTCGCCTCGCACAATTTCAACGGTCCGCTGGCCAATGTCATGAGCGCGCATTTCTGCGCGGCGATTCCCAACTTCCGGATCATGGAATTCGACGTCGATGAGGTGCCGTGGAAGGCGAAGCTCCTCACCAAGCCATACGCCATCGAGAACGGCGAGTTTCTCCTCCCCGCGGGCGCGGGCTGGGGCACGGCCGTCAACGAAGCGGTTATCCGCGCGCATCCGCCTAAGATGTGAGAGCGGAGCAGGCGCCGCAGGCGCCCGGCGCGGAACATACCGGCGACATCGACGTTCTTGCATGTGTGTCGGCGCCAGCGAGGGGTCCCCATGCGGGCACGCCAAGTTGCTTTTGCTGCAGCCATTTTCTTCGGCGGCGCGGCGGACGCCACTGCGTCACCGCTCATCGGGCCGTCCTCGGCCGCCGTTCTGCACGCAGATCGCGGCACCGAGGTCGTCCGATGGCGTCACCGTCACCATCGGGACTCTTATTGGAGCGGGCGGGGCGACAGTGTCGGTCGCGGCGAGACCGATGGCTTCACCGCCAGCCCCGCAACGCGCAGCCCGACCGGTACCCCGCCATCCGCGGGGTCTGAAATTTTCCGGCTCGACGTTCCGCGCCGCCGCGGATGGGTAGATCCGCCGCCCCCGCGCTAGGGATCGCGATGCGCACCGCATTTCGGTTGGGCTCGCATTCTCGGGACCAAAGTCCCGGCCCCCTCCACGGTCCGCGGCGCTCGGCCTCCCTGCTCCAGCCGCGGTGGGCGCGTGTCATTGCCGTCGCGCTGGCTGCGATCGTCATGGTTCCCGTCGGGTACGTCGCCTACTGCATGGCCACTTTGCCCGTCGGCGGAGGATTGGTGGTGGAACCGACGCCGAGCGCGCTCGTCGTCGAGGCGGCCGATGGCCAAGTCTTCGCCAGCCGCGGCGTCTTCAAGGGCGACAAACTGTCGCCGCAGGATGTGCCCGCGAACGTGTCGCACGCCATCATTGCCATCGAGGACCGGCATTTTTACGAGCACGGCGGGTTCTATCTGCCCTCCCTGCTGCGCGCGGCGATTCGCAACCTTCGGTCGGGGCGCGCGCGCGAAGGCGGAAGCACGATCACGCAGCAGCTCGCCCGCATGACGTATCTCTCCCCGGATCGCAGCATCAAGCGCAAGGTCCAGGAGGCGATCCTCGCGCTCTGGATGGAGCGCCAACTTGGAAAGGAAGAGATCCTCTCGCGCTATCTCAACACCGCCTATTTCGGTGCCGGCGTTTATGGCGTGGATGCCGCGGCGAAACGCTACTTCGGCAAGACCGCGAAGGAGCTGTCGCTGAGCGAGGCGGCGATGCTCGCGGGCCTGGTGCGCGCGCCTTCGGCGCTTGCTCCTACCCGCAATCTCGAGGGCGCACGCCAGCGCGCGGCGCTCGTGCTCAAAGCGATGGTGGAGACCGGCGCGATTTCGCCGCAACAGGCCGATGCCGCGCGCAGGGAGCCGACTACCTTGCGGATGCCGCCCGACAATCCGCCGGGAACGAATTATTTCGTCGACGTGCTCGGTGGCGACGTGAAGCATCTCGTCGACTCGGCGTCATCGGATCTGACCGTGCGCTCCACCCTCGATCTCGATCTGCAGAGCATCGCCGAAAAAGTCATCGCGCATCGGCTCAGGGCGGAAGGCCACGCCAAGCGAGTCGGTCAGGCCGCCCTCCTGGCAATGGCGCCGGACGGCGCCATTCTCGCAATGGTGGGCGGGCGCGACTACAACGAGAGCCAATTCAATCGCGTCACCCAGGCGAAACGGCAGCCCGGCTCGCTGTTCAAGGTTTTCGACTACCTCGCCGCCTTCGAAAAGGGCCTCGATCCGCAGGCGACGGCGGTCGATCGACCGGTGCAGATCGGAAATTGGGAACCGGAGAATTACAGCGGGCGTTTCCGCGGGCCGGTCACGTTGCGCACGGCCTTCGCCAACTCGATCAATTCGGTGGCGGTTCAGGTCGCCGACGCGGTCGGGATTCAAGCCGTGATCGACACCGCGCGTAAGCTCGGCGTGCAGTCCCAATTGCCTGCCGTACCGAGCCTGGCGCTCGGCGCGGGTGAAGTCACCCTATGGGAAATGACACGCGCATTCGCCGCGATCGCAGCGGACGCGGAAAGCGTCGAGCCTTACGCCATCCGTGCCGTTCGCAACGGCGAGCGCGCACTATTCACGCGGCAAAAGACGCAGCTCCAGCCGGCAAGCAATCCGGCCGCGCGCGCGGGAATTCACGATCTTCTCGCGAGCGTCGTGCGCGAGGGCACGGGGCGCGCGGCCAAGATCAACGGCCCAGTCGAGGGGAAGACCGGGACGAGCCAGAGCTACAAGGACGCGTGGTTCATCGGGTTTACTAACGATATCGTCGTCGGCGTATGGGTCGGCAACGACGACAACCACCCCACAAGAGGCGTGACCGGCGGCGATCTGCCGGCGCGCATTTGGCGCGACTTCATCACCCAATCCGCCGCCGTTCGGGCCAAGAGCGCTCGGCCGCAACCGCGGATGACCGCACTTGCCGCGGCGGACGCGGGCGATGCGAAGCCCGCGGCGAGTGCGTCCGTCGTCCGCGGCGTGCCGGTCGTGCAAAATACCGGGATGTTGGAGATCCAAGGACGCGCGCTGCGGCTGTTTGGCGTTGAGGGCGTGCGCGGCCGCGCGACGCGTGAGTTCAGGCGCTATCTCGGAAGCCGCGAAGTGGCGTGCGAGCCGACCGGCAGCGGCAACGAGTATCGCTGTCGGGTTGACGACCAGGACCTCTCGCGCGTGGTGCTGTTTAATGGCGGCGGCCGAGCGAGCGGCAATGCAACGCCGGAGCTGCGTGCGCTCGAACAGCAGGCGCGCTCGAGCCGCGTCGGTATCTGGGCCGGAACGGACCAGGATGACGACTAGGCCTAGTTGTCATCAGTTGCAGCGCTGAACCTTCACCCCTAAGAAATTCGGCTCGGCCGGTTCCGCAATTTCGACCGTGCTGACATTGGCGAAGATGTTCTGCGCAAGATCGTTGGGCACGTCGTGCGTCAGAGGCGTCAGCGGCTGATCCTTGTCGCCGCACTTGACCGAAATGCCGAAGCTCCAGGAGTGCAGCGATGCGCCGCCTTTGGCGCGAACGTTGGCGTTCAATTTCACCTCCTCCAAGGTGGAATAACTGAGAGAGGAGATGTTGCCGGTGAACGTCATCTTCACTTGTCCGCCGCTTTCGCTGCGGAGGAACGCGACCGACATATTCGTGACCTTAAAGCGAGCCTCGTTCGGCTTGTCCTTCGGATGCCAGACCAGTTCCTGCCCCTTCTGCACGCTTTCCTTGAGGCTTCCTGTATTCGGATTGAGGTCGAAGGCGGCGGGCCGGTCGAGCCTCACGAATTCGCCGTTCTGCGCTCTGCCCGTCTGTGCGCTCGCCGCCGACGCGGCGCAACTGGCAAGGAGAATGAGCGCCACGCGGCGGGCCCCGTTGATGGTCATTCTGATCTCTCCGGCTCGCCGAGCGAGATACCCACCGCCAGCGTTTATTGCAGGTAACCTGCACTCTTCCTCTTCGACGGGCAATAGGCTTGCAAACGCGCGGCGCGGTGAAATGGTTCCCGACGGAGTCATCGGTGATGAGTCGACCAGCCGCGTTGGCAAAAAAGCGACTCGGCAAGACGACTGCGAAATGATCTCAAGATGTCCGTGTAGCTGAGATTAAGAAACGCAAGTCCGAGGACGACGCCCGCAGCGAGCGTGGCTGCGGCGTCGGACATGGGTGCGGCATCAGACAGAATCGACTCGATGTCGCCAGCTGCAAATTCCGACGCCTTGCCGGCCGCACGGGAACAGGTATCGTTCACGTAACCTCCATCTCGAGAACGTCTCGGCCGGCATACGGCTGGGCGAGAGGCGTCCGTACGAGATAGATGGCGAGGTCGGCGCGAGGGATTAAGAGCGCGCCGGGCAAACGCAGCATTCAGCCCGCCGCCAAACAATCCGCGCAGCGCCTTTTGATCGGCGGGAACCGCGAGGCGCAGCCCCTGAAATAGAGCAGGCCGCGCGCCCGTCGCAAGGCCGCACCAGGGGGCCAGCGACGCTTTTCCGCCGCGATCGTGGCACCTGCGCATCAGCGCCCGTCGCAGCGTTCGGGCGAATTAACGGCATCGATATCCGGCCGCCGCGAGCCGCCATCCGCACGTTTGGCGGCCTTTTCCGGCGCGCGCGATCGCCACCGCGCGCGCAGCCGCGTAAACGCGCAGTAAACGCTACCCTACCAATCCGTAAGTTGTGGGGCGCCGCGTTTGTACCGATATTTTCACGTAGCGACACATTATTCATGGAGTGTTGGATCGCGAGGTGAGAATCGTGATGCCAGAGGGGAAAACGGGAGCGTCACGCGGTCGCCGTATCGTCCTGATGACAATCTGCCTCGCAGCCCTCGCCAGCGGCGGCGCGGCCTATTGGCACTGGGGGACGGAGTCGCAAGGAGCGCAGGCGGCGCGTCTTCCCGCACGCGCCAAGGTGTCGGTGAGCGTCGCGATCGTCGGCCGACAGGATGTTCCGATCTATTTGACCGGGCTTGGGACGGTGCAGGCGTCCTACACCGTCGGCATCCACTCCCAGGTCGACGGCAAGCTGCAAGAGGTTCTGTTCAAGGAAGGCCAGCAGGTCAAGAAGGGCGACGTCCTGGCGCTGATCGACCCGCGCCTCTACCAGGCCGCGCTCGATCAGGCCAAGGCAAAAAAGGCGCAGGACGAGGCGCAATACATCTCGGCCAGCAAGGATCTCGAGCGGTCGAAGACGCTGGTGAAATCGAACATCACCTCGCAGCAGATCGTCGACCAGCAGCAGGGCAAGGTCGACCAGATGAAGGCCTCGATCGAGGCCGATGAGGCGATGATCCAAACGGCACAGACCAATCTCGAATACACGACCATCACCGCGCCGAACGACGGCCGCATCGGCGTGCGCCTCGTCGATCCCGGCAATATCGTGCACGCCAACGACCAGGGCGCGCTCGCGACGCTGGTGCTCACGCGACCGTCCGCGGTCATGTTCACGTTGCCGGCCCGCACGCTCGACGACGTTCGCGACGCCATGGCGCGCGGCCCCGTCGAAGTCACCGCCTTCGATCAGGACAATCGCCGCGCGCTTGCCACCGGAAGCCTGCTCTTGGTCGACAACATCATCGATCAGACCACTGCGACGATCCGGCTCAAGGCGATGTTCCCCAACGAGGACGACAAGCTGTGGCCCGGCGAGTTCGTCAATGCCCGCCTGTTGCTTGAAATTCGCAAGGACGCGGTCGTGGTTCCCTCGGCCGCCATCCAGCGCGGACAGGAGGGTCTCTTCGTCTGGATCATCAATGGCGATGGCTTGGCGGAGCCGCACCCGATCGAGGTCGCTCCGGCCTACGCCAAGGTGACGATCGTCACGTCCGGCCTGGCCGGCGGTGAACGCATCGTGACCGACGGTTACTACAAGCTCCAGCGCAACGCGCCGGTGACCTACACCGCGGCGCCGGTCGCGGGATCGGCGGGCAGCTCGTGAACATCTCCGAACCATTCATTCGCCGGCCGGTCGCAACCTCGCTGCTGATGGCGGCGCTGGCGTTCGTCGGCGTGGTCGCTTATCCGTTCCTGCCGGTCGCGCCCCTGCCGCAGGTGGATTTTCCCACCATTCAAGTGACCGCGACGTTTCAGGGCGCGAGCGCGGACACCATGGCCTCCTCGGTCGCCGCGCCGCTCGAGCGGCAATTGGCGCAGATTCCCGGCGTCACCCAGCTGACCTCGACCAGCGCGCTCGGCGCCACGACCATCGTCATTCAATTCGACCTCAATCGCAACATCGACTCGGCGGGACAGGACGTGCAGGCGGCGATCACCGCCGCGAGCAAGACCCTGCCGCAATCGATGACCACGCCGCCGAGCTACAAGAAGGTCAATCCGGCCGACTCGCCGATCCTCATGCTGTCGCTGCGCTCGGAAACCATGCCGGTGACCGAGGTCGACGACTACGGTGACCTGTTCCTCGCCCAGCAAATCTCGCAAGTGTCGGGCGTCGCGCAGGTCTCGATCTTCGGCGACACGACGCCCTCGATCCGCATTCAGGTCGATCCGGCCAAGCTCGCCTCAACCGGCATCACCTTGGAAGAGATCCGCAACACGCTGGTCGCCTCGACGACCAACGCGGCCAAAGGCACGATCAACACCGACAAGATCGGCTTCACGATCGCCGCCAACGATCAGATCATGACCGCCGAGCAGTTCAACAACGTCATCCTCGCCTACCGCAACGGCGCGCCGATCCGGGTGAGTGACGTCGGTCAGGCGGTCGAGGCGCCGGTCGACCGCAACGTGGCGGCCTATCAGAACAACAACCGCGGCATCATCCTGGCGGTATTCAAGCAACCCGGCGCCAACGTCATCGATACCGTCGACCAGATCAAGGCGCAGCTTCCTCAGCTCACCGCCAGAATTCCTCCCGCCGTCAAGGTGGAAACCATTCTCGACCGCACCACGACCATCCGCGCCTCGGTGCGCGACGTGCAGTTTACGCTCGGGCTCACCATCGCCCTCGTCGTGTTGGTCGTCCTCCTGTTCCTGCGCAGTTTCTGGGCCACGGTGATTCCCAGCATAACGGTGCCGCTCGCGCTGCTCGGCTCGTGCGCGGCGATGTATATGTTCAACTTCAGTCTCGACAATCTGTCGCTGATGGCGCTCACCATTGCCGTCGGCTTCGTCGTCGACGACGCCATCGTGGTGGTGGAGAACATCCATCGGCACATCGAGGAAGGCGCTACCCCGTTCGAGGCGGCGCTCGCGGGCTCGCGCGAGATCGGGTTCACCGTGCTCTCCATCAGCCTGTCGCTGGTGGCGGTGTTCATCCCGCTCCTGCTCATGGGCGGCATCATCGGCCGCATGTTCCGCGAATTCGCACTCACGGTCACCGCCTCAATCGCCGTATCCGCGCTGGTTTCGCTCACGCTCGCCCCGATGCTGTGCTCGCGCTTCATGCGTCGGGAATCGGAGAACCACGGCCGCGTCTACCGCATCATCGAGGCGGGCTTCAACGGGCTGCTGGCGTTCTACAGGTACACGCTCGACATCGTGCTGCGGCACCGCGCGATCACGCTCGGCGTTTTCTTCGCCACGATGGCGCTGACCGCGGTGATGACCTATCAGATCCCGAAAGGCTTCTTTCCGATCCAGGACACCGGCGTGATCCAGGGCTTTGCCGAGACCGCCCAGGATACCACCCCGGAGCAGATGATGCGCATCTTGCGCGAGTTCGGCACGGTGCTGCTGCGCGATCCCGACGTCTCCGGCTTCGGCTCGTTCACCGGTAGCACCGGCGGCGCCAACACGAGCAATACCGGGCGCTTCTTCATCGTGCTCAAGCCGCGGGACGAGCGCGAGCTCACCGCCTCGCAGATCATCGACCGGCTGCGGCCGGAGCTGGCCAAG
>VAZM01000327.1:519-2334 GCA_005883135.1 Alphaproteobacteria bacterium | reverse complement strand
CGCGCCAGCTTCCAGTACACGCTGCAGGATTCCAACGTCGCCGAGCTCAACGAGTGGTCGGAGAAACTGCTGCAGAAGATGCGCACGCTGCCGCAGCTCGCCGATGTGTCGAGCGATCTGTTGGCCAACGCTCCGCAGCTCAAGGTCAGCATCAATCGCGACCAAGCGTCCCGCTTCGGCATCTCGGCGCAGATGATCGACGACACGCTCAACGACGCGTTCGGCCAGCGGCAGATCACGCAGTATTTCACGCAGCTCAAGACCTACTGGATCATCCTCGAGATTCCGCCCGACCAGCAGCGCGACCTCACCTCGCTCGATCGCCTCTATGTGAAATCGCCGCTGACCGGCGCCGCCGTGCCGCTGTCCACGCTGGTCGAGGTCGATACCGGCAAGGTCGGGCCGCTCTCGGTCGCGCACCAGGGCCAGTTCCCCGCGGTCACGCTCAGCTTCAACCTGCAGCCGGGGGTCGCGCTCGGCGAGGCGGTCGATGCCATCACCAAGGCCGCGACCGAGATCGGCATGCCGCCCTCGGTGAACGGCACCTTCCAGGGCAACGCCCAGGCGTTCCAGTCCTCGCTGTCGAGCGAGCCGGCGCTGATCGTCGTCTACATCATTCTCGGCATTCTCTACGAGAGCTTCATCCATCCGCTGACGATTCTGTCCACGCTGCCGTCGGCGGGCATCGGCGCGCTGCTCGCTTTGCAGTTCGGCCACATGGACCTGTCGGTGATCGGCATCATCGGCATCATTCTGTTGATCGGCATCGTCAAGAAGAACGGCATCATGCTGGTCGACTTCGCGATCGTCGCCGAACGCGACCGCCACATGCCGCCGATCGCGGCGATCCGCGAAGCCTGCCTACTGCGCTTCCGGCCGATCCTGATGACGACCGCCGCCGCCTTGCTCGCGGGCTTACCGCTCGCGTTCGGCCACGGCACCGGCTCGGAGCTGCGCCAGCCGCTCGGCTACGCCATGGTCGGCGGGCTCGCGTTGAGCCAGCTGCTGACGCTCTACACGACGCCCGTGGTCTATCTTTATCTCGACCGCGTGCAGGTTTGGCTCAGGGGCGGCAAGCGGCGCACTGACGGCGAACCCGAACGGCTGCGCGTGATCGCTGCGGAATAGCATCACGGCGCGGCCGGATGGCTCGCGCGGCAGCGCAAGCATGCAAGGCCAAGGCGCAAAGCGACGCATGGGATCATGAGCTCCCCCCAAGCCGACGATGATCATGGCCGCGTGATACGCTTGCGTCCGCGCATGGGCCGCATGCGCGCAAGCCATTGGCGCAATCCGCCGATCGACGATTCCGCCTGGCATGATTCGCCCGTTCCCGATCTCGCAAAGTACGAATGTCCGGAGAGCGACGGCGAATATCGGCATCGCATGATGCTCAATGCCATCGCTTTCGTTTTCACGAGCCTGTTCGTTCTTGCCGGGGTGTGGCTTGCCACCCACATGATGGTGCACGCGTGAGGCGGGATCGGCGCGCCGATCGCGCTGACCCCGAACGCATGCACCTTACCGCCGGTCGAAAGCTTATTTCTTCGCGTCGGCGTACGGGTAGACCAGATTGCCCGATTTGTACTGCGGCGGATCGATGATCACCTCAGTCGAGAGGTCGCGAAACTCGTCGAGACTGTTGCTCTTGATGTTCTGGAACTGCACCAGCAGCATGCGATCTTCCGCCCACTCGCCCTTGGCGCCGAACTTCACGTCGCCCACCACGGTCTTGAACGTGGTCTTACGCATGTAATCGGCGAGCACATCGTCCTTGAGGCTCTTGGTCGCCTCGATCGCGTCGCCGAGGACCTG
>VAZM01000327.1:0-272 GCA_005883135.1 Alphaproteobacteria bacterium | reverse complement strand
CGGGATTGCCCGCCTGGATGGCGCGCACGATCGGCGCGAAATCGGTGGTGTTGGGCGGGTAGGTCTTGTCGTAGACGATCTTCAGTCCGGCCTTTTGCGCGTTCTCCCTGGCACCGTCGCACGCGTTGCGGCCGAACTCGGCGTCGGCCGCGGCGATGGCGACGGTCTGCGGCTTTGGATTTTGCGCAAGCGCCACCCTGAAGTAGCCCTTTGTGAAGGTGGGCTTCGGCGTCGGGCCCGTGGGCAGCATCGAGAAGTATTTGTCGTAGTTG
>VAZM01000326.1:549-9598 GCA_005883135.1 Alphaproteobacteria bacterium | reverse complement strand
TGTTTCGGCCCTGAGCGCCCTGCAAACAGAAAGGAACCATTCTAGGTTCGGTCCACGGCCAGATTGCCCGCACCACCATGCCCGATCTCTTCGCCTTCCGTTTGCTCGCCAGCGACGGTACCGCCCGCCGCGGGGAAATGACAACCCCGCACGGCAGCGTCGCCACGCCCGCGTTCCTGCCGGTCGGCACGCAAGCGACGGTCAAAGGCCTCACACCGGACGCGGTGCGGGCAATCGGGGCCGACATTGTGCTTGCCAATACGTATCACCTCATGCTGCGGCCGGGCGCCGAGCGCATCGCGGCGCTCGGCGGGTTGCACACATTCATGCGCTGGCCGCGCGCAATTCTGACCGATTCCGGCGGCTACCAAGTCATGTCGCTCGCGCAACTGCGCAAGGTCGAGGACAAGGCTGTGACCTTCCGCTCGCATCTCGATGGCGCCACCGTCGAGCTTTCTCCCGAGCGCGCAGTCGAGGTCCAGAACCTGCTCGGCTCCGACATCGCCATGCAGCTCGACGAATGCGTGCGGCTGCCGGCGGTGAACGCCGAACTGCGCCGCGCCATGCAACTCTCCCTCGCCTGGGCCGAGCGCAGCAAGCGCGCCTTCGAGGGCGTGCCCGCGGGACGCGCTCTGTTCGGCATCGTGCAAGGCGGCGACGATCCCGCGCTGCGCGCCGAAAGCGCGCGCGTCCTCACGGATATCGGCTTCGACGGCTATGCTGTCGGCGGACTTGCGGTGGGCGAGCCGCAAGAGGTTATGCTGCGCATCGTCGCAGATGTGGCGCCGGCATTGCCGGCGGATCGTCCGCGTTATCTCATGGGCGTGGGCACCCCCGAGGACCTGCTCGAGGCGGTGGCGCGCGGGATCGACATGTTCGACTGCGTGTTGCCGACGCGCAACGGCCGCCACGGCCTCGCCTTCACCCGCTTCGGCCCAATCAATCTCAAGAACGCGCGCCACGCGGAGGAGCCGCGCCCGATCGATGCGGCGGCCGCCTGCGCGGCGGCGCGCGATTTCTCGCGCGCCTATCTCCATCATCTCGTCAGAGCCAACGAAATGCTCGGCGCGATCCTGCTCACGACGATCAATCTCGCCTATTACCAGGAATTGATGGCAGGGATGCGCGCGGCGATTGCGGCGGGAACTTTCGCGGATTTCTGCGCGGCTGCGCGGGAAAGCTGGGCGCGAGGCGAGGTTTCACCAGCCTAGAGCGCCGGCCCCGAGTCGCACCCCGCCGTTGCGCACAGGGGCTCGACGGCGCGCCCGCATCGGCGCAGAATAAATCCGTTCCAAAGAAGAATAGCGCCGATGGCGCCCGTCATTCGGGCCGGCGCGCTGCGGGAGACGCCAAGCGTGGCCATCAACCTCAAAGTCAACGGGGTGAGCCGTTCCGTTCCGGCTGAGCCGGACACCCCGCTGCTCTACGTCCTTCGCAACGATCTCGAACTCAACGGTGCGAAGTTCGGCTGCGGGTTAGCGCAGTGCGGCGCCTGCACGGTGCTGGTCGACGGCAGGGCGGTGCGCTCCTGCGTCACTCCGATCAGCACGATCGGCACGAGCGAGATCACGACCATCGAGGGCCTCGGCTCGCTCGAGAAGCCGCATGCCCTGCAGCGGGCGTTCATCGAGGAGCAGGCGGCGCAGTGCGGCTACTGTATCAACGGCATGATCATGTCGGCGAAAGAGTTGCTCGACCGCAACCCGCGGCCGAGCGAGCAAGATGTGCGCGCGTCGCTTGCCGGCAACCTTTGCCGCTGCGGCACGCACAATCGCATCATCCGCGCGGTGCTGCGGGCGGCGCAGGCGAACGGGAGGACATGAGCCGTGAACGCCGCCGCCTTCAATCGGCGCCAATTCACCGCCGGGCTCGGTGCGGTGGTCGTCGCCTTTTCGCTCGGTCCGGAACTTGCGCGCGGGCAGGAACGGCTCCCCGGAGGTCTGCAGAACAACCGCAGGCTCGACGCCTGGATCCGCATCAATGCCGACGGCGGCGCCACCGTCTTCACCGGCAAGGTCGAGCTGGGGCAGGGCGTCCTCACCGCCCTCGCACAAATCGCGGCGGAAGAGCTGGATTTGCCGCTGTCCCGGATCGAGATGGTCTCGGGCGACACCGGCCGCACGCCGGACGAGGGCCACACCTCCGGCAGCGTCTCGATCGAAAGCAGCGGCACCGCATTGCGTATGGCCGCCGCCGAGGTGCATTCAATCCTGCTGGATCTCGCCGCCAATCGGCTCGGTACGTCGCCCTCTGACCTGACGGTCGCCAGCGGTGTGATCGCCGCGCCCGACGGGCGCAAGATCGGTTACGGCGAGCTGGTGGCGGCGCTCGACCTCAAACGCGAAGCGACCGCCAAGGTCAGGCCGAAGGCCGCATCGAACTACAAGGTCGTCGGACAAGCCGTTCAGCGGCTGGATATTCCCGCCAAGGTCACCGGCGGGGCCGCCTATGTTCAAGATATTCGCTTGCCGGGCATGTTGCACGGCCGTGCCGTGCGCCCGCCGCGCTACGGTGCAAAGCTTGAAAGCTTTGACGAGGTCGCGGCCAGGGCGATGCCGGGAATTGTCGCCATCGTGCGCGACGGGAGCTTTCTTGGCGTTATCGCCGAGCGGGAGGAGCAGGCGATCAAGGCGCGCGCGGCTCTGAGCGAGGGCGCAAAATGGTCAGGGGGCACCGAACTGCCCGATCCGGAGAGAGAATATGACCATCTGCTCTCGCTGCGCAGCGTCGATACCGTCGCCAGCGAGAAGCAGGCAAGCCCGGCGCCCAGCGGCGCGCGCGTGGTCGAGGCGACGTACCGCAAGCCTTACCTCGCGCATGCCTCCATGGGACCTTCCTGCGCGCTCGCCGAATTCCGCGCCGGGAGATTCACGATCTGGTCGCATACGCAGGGGGTATTCCCGCTGCGGCTCGACCTCGCCAAGTCGCTGCAGGTCGAACCCGCCGCCATTCGGTGCATCTTCGCCGAGGGAGCCGGCTGTTATGGCCGCAACGGTCATGACGACGTCGCGCTCGACGCGGCGCTGCTCGCCCGCGCCCTGCCTGGCCGGCCCGTGCGGGTGCAATGGATGCGCGACGACGAGTTTGCGTGGGAGCCTTACGGCCCGGCCATGGTGATGAAGGCGCAGGCCGCGGTCGCCGACGGCAGGATTGTCGACTGGCAATACGAGCTGTGGAGCGGTCCGCACGGCGTCCGGCCCGGCGTCCCGGACGGAAGCAATCTGTTCGCGAGCTGGAGCCTCGATCAGCCGCAGAAGCGGCCGTTTGCGCGGAACATTCCGCTCCCCGCGGGCGGCAGCGATCGCAACGCGATCCCGGGCTACGATTTGCCCAACCACAGGATCGTCAATCACTTCATTCCGGAGATGCCGATCTGGGTGTCCTCGCTGCGCACGCTTGGCGGCTATGCCAACGTATTCGCCGTCGAATCCTTCATGGACGAGCTGGCGTCCGCCGCCGGCGTTGATCCGGTGGCCTTCCGTCTCGCACATCTCACCGACCCGCGCGCGCGGGCGGTGATTGAAGCGGTGGCGAAGAAAACCGGCTGGAAAACGGGCGAGACGGGCGACGGCGCGCGCGGCCGCGGCATAGCTTTCGCGAGATACAAGACGCTCGCTACCTATGTCGCCGTGGTGGCCGAGGTCGAAATCGACCGCGCCAGCGGCATGGTACACGTGCCGCGCGCGACTGCCGCGGTCGATGCCGGCCTCATTATCAATCCCGATGGGCTGACCAATCAGATCGAGGGCGGCATCGTCCAATCGGTGAGTTGGACGCTGAAGGAGGAGGTGCGCTTCGACCGGCGCGGGATTCTTTCTCGTGATTGGGCGAGCTATCCGATTCTCACCATGCCTGAAGCGCCGACGGTCGAAGTCGAACTGATCAACCGTCCGAACGAACGTCCGCTGGGCGCGGGCGAAGCCTCGCAAGGGCCCGCGGCAGCCGCCGTGGCCAATGCCTTCGCCAACGCCACCGGCAAGCGCATCCGCGACCTGCCGCTCAATCCGGCGCGGGTCAAAGCAGCATTGGGTTAGCTAGGGCGAACTCTGAAGTAGGGACGTTATCCACTATCCGCGAGACGGAGGGAGGGAAATCATGGCCATCGACTTCACTGTGAATGGCAAGGCGACCTCGAGCGAGGCGCCGCCAACGACGCCGCTGTTGTGGGTGATCCGCGAGGATCTCAAACTGACCGGCACCAAATTCGGCTGCGGTACCGGTCTGTGCGGCGCTTGCATGGTGCATATCGACGGCAAGCGTGCGTTCTCGTGCCAGACGCAAATGTCGGAGATGGTCGGCAAGTCGGTCACCACGATCGAGGGGCTCTCGCCGGACTCCTCGCACCCGTTGCAAAAGGCCTGGCTCGCCGAGCAGGTTCCGCAATGCGGCTATTGCCAATCCGGGCAGATCATGAGCGCGGCCGACCTGCTCAAGCAGAACCCCAAGCCCACGCGCAATCAGATCGTCGAGCATATGAGCACGAATATCTGCCGCTGCGGAACCTATCAGCGCATTGTGCGCGCGATCGAGCGCGCGACGCGGGAGGCCTGAGCCATGACCCAACATGTCACCCTCGCGAATTTGAACGCGCGCGCTGCGCGCCGCTCCCTTCTGTCCCGTCGCCAAGTCATGGTTGGAGCGGCGGGGCTGAGCTTTGCCGTCGTGCTGGGCGTCAATCGTCGCGCTGCGGGTGCGGTGCTCGGCACCGAGCAGGCCGGCAAGGGACTGAGCCCGTGGGTCAGCATCGCCGGCGATGGGACAATCACCATCATGTCGCCGGCGACCGAAATGGGGCAGGGGTCGATGACATCGCTGCCGCTGATCATCGCCGAAGAGCTCGATGCGGACTGGTCGAAGGTGCGCGTCGTGCCGGCGCCCGTGATCGAGGCGATCTACGGCAACCCCGGCTTCGGCGGTATGATGTATACCGCCGGGTCCAATGCGGTGACGAGCTATTACCGGCCGTTACGCATGTTTGGCGCACAGGTGCGCCGCGTGCTCATCGACAACGCCGCCAAGAAGCTCGGCGTTCCGGCCGAAGAGTTGACCACCGAGCCGAGCGTGGTCGTGCATGCCAAGTCCGGCCGCAAGCTCAGCTATGGCGATATCGCCGCTTTTGCCGAAGTCCCGGACAAGGCGCCGGAGGTCAAGCCCGAGGCGTTGAAGAAGCCCAGCGAATTCCGGCTCATCGGCAAGGACGTGCCGCGCGTCGATGTCTCGGGCAAGGTCAATGGCAGCGCGCGCTATGCCATCGACGTCCAGGTACCGAACATGCTCTACGGCGCGGTGCTGCGCGCACCCGTGGAAGGATCGGTGCCGGACAAGATCGACGACGCCAAGGCGAAGATAATCGCCGGCCCGGTCCGGATCGTCCGCTTGCCCTACGGCGTCGGCGTGCTTGCGGATACCCCCTGGGCGGCATTCGAGGCGCGTCGAGCAGGAGCAGAACCGGCACGGCCTGGGGTTTCGACAGCGAAAAGGGCATGGAGCGGTTTGTCGCCGATGCCAAGGACCCCGCCCGTGGTGCAACGGAATGGAGCAAGGTGGGCGATGCGCGCGGTGAGATGCCGAAGGCTTCTTCCGCCTTCGAGGCCGAGTACCGCTGCGACTACGCCTATCACGCGCAAATGGAGCCGTTGAACGCCATCGCCTCGGTGTCGCCGTCCGGTGATGCGGTCGAAATCTGGGCCGGAACGCAGAGCCAGAGCATCGCCTGCGAGGCGCCTGCCAAGGTTCTCGGCATTGCGCGCGACAAGGTGAAGCTCCACGACATGCTGATGGGTGGCGGCTTCGGCCGGCGCGGCAACCGCGACGTCGAGTTCATCATCGACGCGGTCCTGCTGTCGAAAGAGACGGGGCGACCGGTGAAGGTCATGTGGACGCGCGAGGACGACGTCCACAACGGCCGCTTCCGCCCGATCTCCGCGCATTATCTGAAAGCCGGGTTCGATCCCTCGGGCAAGCTCACGGCGTGGCACCACCGCATCGCCGTGGACCGCGTCGGGCCCTACATGGATCCGGTGCGTTACCAGCAGAGCGGCGGCAAGGACTTCATTGCGATGCTGGGTGGCGAGCCGCGGGGTTATGACGTTCCGCACCAGCTCGTCGAACAGCTTTATCGCGACACCGGCGTGCGCACAAATCCGCTGCGTGGGATCAGCTTCACGGCCAACAAGTTCGCAGCAGAAACCTTCATCGACGAGATCGCGGTGAAGCGCGGAGTGGATCCGCTGAAATTCCGGCTCGAGCTGTTGCAGAAGACGCCGCGCGCCGTGGCCGTGGTGGAACGGGTGGCGGAGATGGCGAACTGGGGCAAGGCGCGCGAGGGCCGCGGCCTTGGGATCGCGTTCATCGACTATTCGGGCTCGCAAGTCGCCGGCATCGCCGAAGTCTCGGTCGACCGCGCCAGCGGTCAGATCAAGGTGCACAACTTCTGGTGCGCCATCGACTGCGGGGTTGCTGTGCAGCCCGATAACGTCGTGGCCCAGACCGAGAGCAGCATCGTCTATGGGCTGGGCATGTCCTTGATCGAGCGCATCACCGTCAAGGACGGCGTGGTCGAGCAATCGAACTTCTACGACTACCGGGTGCCGCGCATGAACGAGGTGCCGCCGATGCACGTCGAGGTGATTGCGACCGACAACCATCCGACCGGCGTCGGACAAATGGCGACGCCGCTAATTGCCCCAGCGATCTCGAGCGCGGTGATGCAGCTGACCGGCGTGCGCTTGCGCCACACGCCGTTCACGCCGGAGCGGGTCAAGGCGGCGCTGGGCTAGCCGCCCACGCCTGATCGTGGCAAGACGCGCCGACCACCGGCGCGTCTTGCTCGCAGAGCGCAATACCCGGATGGGCATTAAGGAGGAGCCACGATGCAACGACGCGTCTCGATCCATCGCCTGCTTGGTGTGATTACAGGCGCGCTCGCCGGCTCGATGTTCCTGACGCTCAGCGCTTCCGCGCAGTCGCCTAAGATCGGCGATCCTCCGGAAGCCAAAAATATGCGGCTTGTCGGCTATAGCGATTTGCACGGCCGCAGCGCGTATCAGCCGACCGTCCACCACCAAGGCAGCCGCTACATCGCCTATGTCGGGCATCACGGCGGAACGCCCGACGTGCCGCAGCCGATCAACCGGCTGACTGGACAAGCTGAATATAACGGGACTTCGATCGTCGACGTGACCGATCCGAGAGAGCCTAAATACCTCGCGCACATTCCTGGTCTAAAAGGCAATTACGAGGAGGGTGGGGCGCAGATGGTGCGCGTCTGCGACGGCAAGACGCTGCCCAAGGGGGATCCGAGCAAGACCTATATGCTGCGCGTGTTCGGCGGCCAGGCGCATGAAATGTGGGACGTGACCGATCCGGCCAAGCCCGCGCTGGTGACCAAGGTGGTCGAAGGACTGAGGGACACGCACAAGAGCTGGTGGGAATGCGACACCGGTATTGCTTACCTCGTATCCGGCGCCCCCGGCTGGCGGGTTCGGCGCATGACCCAGGTCTTCGATCTCAGCGATCCAACGAAGCCGGTGCATATTCGCGACTTCGGGCTGGTCGGCCAGGAACCCGGTGCCACCGGCACCGTGCCCACCGAATTGCATGGCCCGATCTCGACGGGCCCGCAGGGCAACCGCGTTTATTTCGGCTACGGCACCAACAAGGGCGGCGTGCTGCAGATCGTCGATCGCGACAAGCTTCTCAATGGTCCGAAGGAGCCGACGCCGGAGAATTTGCACTATCCAGTTGTGGGTCAGCTCAACATGCTGCCGTTCAACGGCGCCCACACCGTCTTCCCGATGCCGAAAATGCCGATTGCGGAATTCGCCAACGACAAGGACGGCAAGGTCCGCGACTTTGTGATGATCGTGGATGAACAGATTCTCAACGAATGCCAGGAACCGCGCCAGCTTGTGTTCTTCGTCGACGTCACGATCGAATCGAAGCCGATGGTCGTGTCGAATTTTTCGGTACCCGAGGCGAGCGGGAATTTCTGCCAGCGCGGTGGACGT
This sequence comes from Alphaproteobacteria bacterium, assembly GCA_005883135.1. Lineage (GTDB taxonomy): Bacteria > Pseudomonadota > Alphaproteobacteria > Rhizobiales > Xanthobacteraceae > VAZQ01. The sequence continues at coordinate 1,589 of VAZM01000326.1, read as the reverse complement.
TTCGGCGCACATTCGTCGAACGAAAGCATGGCGCCGGTGTTCTACCACAAGGTCGCTTTCATCACCTACTTTAATGCCGGCGTGCGCGCGGTCGACGTGCGCAATCCCTATCAGCCTAGGGAGATCGGGTATTTCATCCCATCGATTACCGAAGCGACGGACAAGCGCTGCATCAAGGTCGATGGGGTCGACCGCTGCAAGACCGCGATCCAGAGCAACAATGTGGAAACCGACGACCGCGGCTACGTCTACGTCGTCGACCGCGCCAATACCGGGATGCATGTTCTGGAGCTTGCCGGCGAAGCGCGAGCGGTCGCAGGGCTGCCATAAAGGTTACGGCCCGACGCCGGGATCCTTCTCAGCGAAGCCGAAGCTCACATCCCGCCGTATAGCCAGGCCATGCCGTCATAGGACTCCTCGGGCGAGCGCGGTCCGAGCATTTGGTTGCGCAGCTCCGCTGCCGGCCCGCGCGCGTGGTAGAAGTCGCCGTAGACGCGGGCCATGATCTGCACGCGCGCCGTTCGCAGGTAACGCTGCTGCACGTAGGCGCGAAAGGCCGCGGGCAGATCCTCGGGGTTCTCGGCGATTTTGTCGGCGAGCCAAACGGCATCCTCGGTTGCCATGCAGGCCCCTTGCGCCAAATACTGCAGCATGGGATGGGCGGCATCGCCGAGAAGCGTCACCCGTCCTTTGCTCCAATCCTTCACCGGCTCGCGGTCGCACAGCACCCACATGCGCCACGTCTCGATGCGCTCGAGCATGCGCAGGACCTCGGGGCGCTGGCCTTTGAAGTGCGCCCACAGCTCGCTGGTATCGGCCTCCGCGTTCCAGCCCTCGACGTAGCGTTTGGAGTGGAACACGGCGACGAGGTTATAGATCTCGCCGCGGCGTAGCGGGTAGTGGACGAGGTGAGTCCGCGGCCCGGCCCACAGGATCACGTCGGGACGCCAGAGATCTTCGGGCACCTCCTCGCGCGTGAGCACCGCGCGGTAGGCGATATGCCCTGAGACCAGCGGGTTGCCGTCACCGACGATTTTGTC
>VAZM01000326.1:0-469 GCA_005883135.1 Alphaproteobacteria bacterium | reverse complement strand
GCGGTCGGTCTCCAGCGTGATGAGGTTGTTGTTCTTGCAGGCATCGATGAAGACGGTGTGGAGATCGTGCCGGTGGGTGACGGCGTAGGGCTGTTTGAACTTTTCCATGAAGCGTGCATCCTCGAGCGGGATGCGGGTGACGCGCTCGCCGGAGAGCGCACAGCGCATCTCCATGCCAGGCGGGCGATGGGCATCGGCGAGGACCGCTTCCTTGAGGCCGAGCCGTTCAAGCGCACGGAAGATGTTGGGGCCGAGTTGGATGCCGGCGCCGATCTCGCGGAATTCCGGCGCTTGTTCCAGCACCCGCACCGGGAAGCCTTTGCCCGCAAGCGCATGCGCCGCCGCCAGCCCGCCGATGCCGCCGCCCGCAATCAGAAACGGCAGCGCTTGACCGTTTGATTTTGCCATCGGCGCTCCAAGCGTGTCGCAACGCCCCCGCGGATATTCTGGGCCTGTTTCGCAAGCGCTT
>VAZM01000325.1 GCA_005883135.1 Alphaproteobacteria bacterium | reverse complement strand
GAAATATGAGAGGATTGATACGGCATCCAACGGGGCGCAAGTGTTGTGGACCAATCTGGCCGGCACGGCTAAGCCGACTGCCATGTACACGGTCCAGAATCAGGACAACTACGCGGTCCGTGTCCGCGTCCATCGCGACATCGTTCCCTGATGCTCGCATGACGGCTTGAATCGCTACCCCCGGCGGGCAACCGCCGGGGGTTTTTCTTTGTCGCCCAAGCATTCGCTTGGTTAATGTCGCTGGTATGTGGGCAAGGGCATCGAACTCCCGCCATAGCGGCGGCAGCGGCCGCTCGGGGCTCACCGCGGCGAGAACGGTCGCCAGCGCCGGGTCGTAGTCCGGCACGATACGCCCGCCTTCCTCTTTGAACGTGCGGTGCGCGAAGGCGCGCCAGTCGGCATCGTCCCATTTGGGAAAGTGACTGCCGAAGCGCTGCCGCAGCGCACCGGCCGCCTCGCCAAAGCTTGCCGGCTGCGCCAGCTTGCCGACATAGCCCTTGATGCGCATGAGCCCTTCCAGCTCGATCACGGGACCGATGTCGTTGAGCACGCACCCCGCAATCGCGGTAGGGCGGGCGACAGCGAGCAGCATGGTCAAAATTCCCCCGCGCGAGGTTCCGATGAACGCGGCGCGGCCGATCCCGAGCGCGGTGAGGACCGCCAGCACATCCGCGAGCTCCACGTGAAGGTTGTAGTTTGCCGGATGGGGGTCGAAGTCGGATTTGCCCCGCCCGCGATAATCGAGGGCGAGGACGCGGCGCTGACCCGCGCTCGATAGCGCGGGGGCGAGGCTTTCGAAATCGGCGGCGGTGCGCGCCAGGCCGGGCAGGCACACGACCGGCAAGGCTCGCGCGAGGGGCGCGCCATAATCGCGCACGTGCAAGCGCACACCGTCCTGCGCGGTCACGAATCGGCTGATGGCGGGCGCGGCGACGACATCCTCGGCGTTTGCGTTGGCGATCAGCGGCATTGACGACGTTGCCTTTTGCTGCGGCGGCCCGGTCAATTGCGTTCAGCCTGGATTAGTTGCCATATTGCCGTCAGCGGTGCACCAGCCGGAAACACCGTATCAGGAGACGACGCATGCGATTCGTTCTCATCGTAGTCGCGATGGCGGCGGCAATGCTGTTCGACCTTCGCGCCAGCCAAGCCGTTCAACGTCCGTGGTGCGCGGGCACGAACAGGGGCGGGGGGACATTTTCTTACAATTGCACCATCCCAACCTTCGAGATGTGCGTGCAGGAGGTGATTGCCGGGAACCGCGGATTTTGCAGTCCGAACCCCTATTACCGGCCGGAGCCCCCGCCGCGCAGGGCCAAACGGCAGCGATCCTACTATTGATGGGATAGGCTCGGGGGACCGGTGTGTGCCGCGCGATGGCGCTCGGGAATGACGCCCAGTGGTGACACCGCCGCCGATGACACCCTCGCAGCGCTTGCCGGATATCGGACAAGCGTTGCGCGATGCCGTGACGTTGCAGCAGCAGGGCCGCCTGCGCGAGGCGGAGAAGATCTACACCCGGGTGCTGAAGGCGGTGCCCGACCAGTTCGATGCGCTCAATCTGCTCGGCACCGTCAAAGCCCAGCGCGGACAGGCCGGAGAAGCCTATCGGCTGATCACTGCCGCGCTCAGGGTCAACCCCCGCGCGCCCGATGCGTGGGTCAATCTCGGCATCGTGCTGCATGCGCTCAAGCGGGACCAGGAGGCGCTCGAAAGTTTTGACAAGGCGCTTGCGTTGAAGCCCGGCGACGCCGACGCGCTGTACCAGCGCGGCAACGCGCTCATGGCGCTGGGGCGCGCGCAGGATGCGCTCGGAGCCTTCGGCGAGGTTCTGGTCTTGATGCCGCGCCATCCGCAAGCGAGGCTCGATCGCGGCCTCGCTCTGGCGGCGCTCGGGCGGCACCAGGAGGCGGTTGCCGAATTCGAGGCGGCGCTGGCGCTGTCGCCGAAGAATCCGGCGGCGCATTACAACCATGGGATAAGTCTGTTCAGCCTCGGCGGTTATGCGGAGGCGGTGGCTGCCTATGATCGGGCGCTGTCGATTGCCGCGGATCACGTGAAGGCGTGGAATAATCGCGGCCTCGCGCTGCAGGCACTCAATCGTCACGAGGAGGCGTTGGCGAGCTACGCCAAGGCGCTCGAGTTGCAAAAGGACTATGCCGACGCGCACTTCAATCAGGCGCTCGCGCTCCTAACCGTCGGCGAGTTTCGCCGCGGCTTCGAGAAATACGAATGGCGCTGGCGGCGAAGTGGGATGCCATCTGGGCGTGGCTACGGCCGCCCGCTCTGGCTCGGCGAGTATCCGCTCGAACGACGCACGATCCTGCTGCACGCCGAGCAGGGCCTGGGCGACACGATCCAGTTCGCCCGCTACGTACCGATGTTGGCGCGGGCCGGCGCGAAGGTCGTGCTCGAAGTGCAGCCGCAGCTCAAAGCGCTGCTTGGGCAAATCGAGGGTGCGGCAGCCGTGGTGGCGCGCGGCGAGCCGCTTCCTGCCTTCGACGTGCATTGCCCGTTGGGCAGCTTGCCGCTCGCGCTGAAGACCGAGCCGACGACCATTCCCAGCACGGACCGCTATATCGGCGCGGATGAGGCGCATATGGCGAAGTGGCGTCCGCGCCTCGAGGCTCTGGGCCGGCCGCGGATCGCGCTCGCTTGGTCCGGAAATCCCCAACACATGAACGACCGCAACCGCTCGATCCCGCTTTCGCTTTTCGCTCCGCTCTGGTCGCCAGGAGCGATGCATTTCGTCTGCGTTCAGCGCGAGCTGCGCGACGGAGACGCGGAATTGCTGGCGCGCGAACCACGTGTGACGCAACTCGGTAGGGAACTCGATGATTTCGCGGATACGGCCGCCGTCCTCGCCCTCGTCGATCTCGTCATCACCGTCGACACCTCCGTCGCGCATCTCGCGGGTGCGATGGGCCGTCCGGTTTATATCCTCGTGCCGTTCTCGCCCGACTGGCGTTGGACGCTCGCGGGCGAGAGCAGCCGCTGGTACCCCACGGCGCGATTGTTTCGCCAGCCTTCAGTCGGGGATTGGGACAGCGTGATCGAGCGTTTGCGCGGCGAGCTCGCAGGATTTTCGACCACTGAGTTGAGGCGATGATCTTCTGATCACCGTCACGCATGCGCGAAGGCCGGCCGGCCCAGCACGATGCTCCGTGTCATTGGCCAAATCATAAATCGTTCAGTGGGCTCGTGATGCACGCGTGCGTACCGCGTCGGAGATGCGGGCAAAAACTCCGGGCCAGTCGCCGGCGCTTGATTGTCGAAATAGCCGCGTCGCGGGATACCAGGGGCTGTCCTCGCGCTCGAGCAGCCAACGCCATTCTGGAACGCGCATGAGCGCCACGAATGTCGGGCGCCCGAGCGCGCCGGCCAGGTGAGCGATGGCGTTGCAAGGCGTGACGATCAGGTCGAGATTCATCATGACCGCGGCGCTGTCGACAAAAGCACCGCCGCCTTCGTCGAAGCCGTCGCCCAACGTCTCGATGCGCTCGCTGAATGCGACCGTGGGGATTTCTTCGACGCCGCGGCCTTTTTGCAACGAGATGAGGCGCACGCCCGGGATATCGCACAGGGGGCCGAACTCGCGCAGCGGGATCGACCGCAGTTTGTCGAGATGCGACGCGCCGGCGTTCTGCCAGGCAATGCCAATCTTGAAGCCGTGGGTGCCGAGGCGTTCTTTCCAGGCGGCGACGCGCTCGGGCTCGGCCGCCAAAAACGGTCCGTTGCGGGGCACCGTGTCGGGCGTGATCCCCAGAAGTCCGGGCACGCTCATCATGGAGGCCCAGCGTACGTCGCTGCAGTCCTCAAGAGCCGCGATATCCGAAACCACCCGCTCCACGCCAGGCACTGTGCGCAGCAGCGGTGCCATCCCGGGTTTCACCCACAATGCAATCCGGTTTCCGCGCTTGGCGAGATCGGCGGCGAAGCAGGAGAACATGAGATGGTCGCCAAGCCCTTGCT
>VAZM01000324.1:5571-6009 GCA_005883135.1 Alphaproteobacteria bacterium | reverse complement strand
ATCGGCTTCATCCAGCACGAGGACTTCTATCTCGCCGAGCCGCAGCGCGTTGCTCGTTACGAGGTCGAGCAGGCGCCCGGGCGTGGCGACGAGCACGTCGACCCCGTTTTGCACGGCGCGCACCTGCGCGCCCATCGAGACGCCGCCGATCGCGAGCGCAGCACTGGCGCCGACGTGGCGGCCGTAAGCGCGGAAGCTATCGAGGATTTGGCCGGACAGCTCGCGGGTCGGGCTCAGCACCAGCACACGGCAGGTCTTGCGCGCCGGGCGCCGTTTATTCGTGAACAGATGATGCAAGATCGGCACCGCGAACGCCGCGGTTTTGCCGGTGCCGGTTTGCGCAATCCCGATCACGTCGCGTCGCGACATGACGACGGGAATGGTCTGGATCTGAATCGGCGTAGGCGTGGCATATTTTTCTTCAGCGAGTGCGCGCGT
>VAZM01000324.1:0-5482 GCA_005883135.1 Alphaproteobacteria bacterium | reverse complement strand
TGGTACAAGACACCCCCGCGTGATTTGGGTTGTCAGTGAAAGTGAGTGGGCAAGCCAGAAACCGTTTGACGGGGATCCGTACACGCGGCTCGCCAGGATCAGATGCTGATCGCGCGAGCGATATAGGGCATAGATGCGTTGATTTCAAGGCACGGGACTCCTGGGAACTCCTCGCGCGCCACGTGCAGGCCTGCTCTCTCCCTCGAAAACGCAGGCCGGCGTGGCGGAACTTGGCATTCTGTCGCGCGTTGGCATGTGGGCCTTTTCCTTGAGGAGTGGCAGCCATGGGGCCGATCACCAGCGTGATGGCGGAAGAGCTTACGCGTGCCTTGGGCGAGGCTGTTATCCGGACCTGGAGCCATTTGCCTAAAGGGGTGCAAAATTGCTTGTTTCAGGAGGCGGTGACCTCCCAGGGTGAATCGATAAGACCGCAGCTTGCGCTCTTCCTGCACGAGAAGCATCCGCGCACGTCCGACCCCTTGGGCAAACCTCGCGAAATGATGGAGCCCGATAGTCTCGGGGGCTAGGCATCATCTATCGCGCCGAACAGCGATCTATGCGCTGCAGGAGCGCGCCGGCAGCCCGTAGGCGGCAATAAGCGAAGCGCATTGCCGTGCAGCGAAGGCGCCATTGGTCCTTTTCATTCGTTCCAGCGCGACGTGGCGGCCGGAATATTTCCGGATGATTGCGGGCCAATTCGAATGGTCGGCGAATTCGCGGCATGAATAATGGGCTTCGCTTGTTGCGCCCTAGTCACAAATCGTGATGGGATGAGCATCACACCCGAACGCGGGCAGCGGCCACTTACATTTCTCGACTCAAGTCGCATGTCGTTTTTAGTGGGACGTCGATCTATGACACGGAAAAAGCAGAGGGGGCCGCGTGCTGCGAGCGAACGCGCGCCGATCGGCGCGCTTCTTCCCGCAGGACTACTCGCGCGCGTCGATCGATGGGCGGCGTCACAGCAGGACGATCCATCGCGTCCGGAAGCGATCCGCCGGCTTGTCGAGCTGGGACTTGCGGTCACTCAACGCACAGGAGCGCACACTCGGAGAGCTACGAAAGCAGCCGAATTGGCAAGTCAGGAGATCGACCGCTTGAGCGACCCGTCGGCAACCGATGAAGAACGCCAAGTCCGCAAGCGGCGGCTCATCAAGGGGCCGAAAGAGTTCCGGGATCTGCCCCGCAATCGCCCCAAGACATGAGTCCCCGCGTCATGCTGCGCGGCTAAATCGGCGCCCCTTCCGCTCCAATCGAGGCTGGGACTGACTCGTTTCGCTCTTTGTCGACCCGTCCGATATCCCGATGCATGGTCTCGCCGGCGATGAGCACGGATACCGCCGCCAACACGAGAATTGCGATGAGATATAGCGAGAAGCCCCAGGTGCTGCCGCCGGCCGATTCAATGAGGAGCAGCCCGATGATCGGCGCCGTCGCTCCGACGAGTACGGTCGCCGCCTGATAGCCCAGCGACATACCGAGGTAGCGGAACTTGGTCGGGAACAACTCGCCGAAGTAGGACGGCTGGATGCCGTAAAGGAAACCGCCCTCTATCGTCCCCATGATCGCCGAAGCGATGAGAACGATAGGAAGGCTCCCGGTGTCCAGAAGCCAAAATAGCGGGAAGGCCATCCCCATCCCGAGGATCGTTCCCGTGAGGTAAATCGGCTTGCGACCCACCCGATCTGACAGGCGAGCCACCAAGATGCAGGCGATGGCAGCGGCCAATAGAAATACCGCATTCGCCCACAGCGCCTTGTTCTGGCTTAGACCCACATTGCGAGTGATGTAGGCAACCGCGAAGATCAGACCCGTATAGAAGAGAATGGCATTGCCGGCATGCATCCCGAAGACGCAGAAGATCTCCTTGGGATATTCCATGAGAACGCTGCGAATGGGCTGTTTGGATAACTCCTTCTCGGCGCGAGCCCGCTCGAACTCAGGGCTCTCCGTGACGTGTGTGCGAATGTAGGCGGAGACCAGGATCAGCAAAATGCTGAGCAGGAACGGCAGCCTCCAGCCCCAGCTGACCAGCTCGGCGTCCGACAGCGTGGCCCTCAAAATCAGAATTACCCCCGTGCCAAGCAACGGGCCAACGAACCCGCCCGCCTGTGCCCAGCCGCCCACCGCTCCGCGACGATCCTTGGGGGCATGCTCGATGAGCAAGGTCGCTACCCCGCCGAACTCGCCGCCGAGCGAGAATCCCTGCAACAGGCGCAGGATGATCAGAAGGGTTGGCGCCGCGTCGCCAATGCTCTGATAACCGGGGAGAAGGCCTATCAACAAAGTCGCAATACCCATCACCGTTAGGGTGACGATCAGCGTGTATCGGCGTCCGATGCGGTCACCGAGGTAGCCGAAGAAGATGCCGCCGACGGGTCGAGCAACGAACCCAACCGCGAACGTGCCCAATGACAGCAACAAGGCAATGAACGGCGTCTGCTCGGGATAGAACACCTTGCTGAACGCAATCACCGAGACCGTGCCGAAGATAATAAAGTCGTACCACTCGATGACCGTTCCGACGAACCCGGCCGCGATCGCGCGGCGCAAAACTGCGGGATCGCTTCGTGCGCCGGCAATGACTGACATCGACTTTACCTCTTCGCTGAGCATGAGTTCGGCATGGAAAATTGCCGGTGGCGCAAACGCTAATTCATCTTTCGGCACCCGACAACGTACCCGTTGATGCGCAAGCGCCGGTCGAGCTTAGCTTTCCTGCTTTGGCAACATCCGGCGGCCGTAGTTCCAAATATTACTCCTACATCGCCCGGCGGAAAGCCATAATCCTGCACGGGAGAATAACTTCACCGGAGAATCAAAATGTCGCTTGCGTCAAAGATTGCGATTGTCACCGGCGGCGCAATGGGGATTGGATTTGCTGTATCGACAGACCTGGCCGGCCGCGGCGTCTCTGTCGTTATCACTGATGCGCAGGACGCGGCTGCGGCGGCAAACCGATTACGGGACGAGGGCCATCATGCCATCGGGGTGAAAGTGGATGTGTCTTCCGAAACAGATACCGACGCCATGGCTGCGGCTGCGGTCGCCGAGTTTGGAGGAATCGACATCCTCGTCAACAACGCGGGCATCTACTCGACGCTTCTGCCGCGTCCCTTCGAGGAGATAGATCCAGCGGAGTGGCGGCGCGTAATGGAAGTGAACACGATGGGTATATTTCTCTGCTCGCGTGCCGTTCTCGCGCAATTTAAGGTTCGAGGAGGCGGACGAATCATAAACGTGTCTTCGGGCGTCGCGTTCAAAGGAAATCCATTCATGGCCCATTACGTGGCCAGTAAAGGTGCGGTTGTCTCTCTCACGCGCGCCATGGCGACTGAGCTTGGTCGCTACAACGTATTGGTCAATAGTGTTGCCCCAGGATTTACGATGAGCGAAGGGGTGGAAAGGAATCCAGCGTTGGTTGCAGGAGTGAAGGAGCCCTCGCTGAGGGGACGAGTCCTCGCACGCGATATGCTGCCGGCGGATCTTGTGGGTGCAGTGGCCTTTTTTGCAGGACCGGATTCTGCTTTCATCACCGGGCAAACCTTGATAGTGGACGGTGGCGCTTATTATCATTGAGTAGTGCGCGCACCAGGAGCGAATATGCAGCGGATCCCCATAATCGACGTTTCTGCGGCGCGAAGCGGCGGGCTCGCCGCCAGACAAGCTATCGCAAGGGAGATCGACGCAACCTGTCGTGAGATCGGTTTCTTCACCGTTACCGGTCACGGCGTGCCTGTTGCGGCAATGGATGAGCTGCGGTCGAAGGCGCACGCCTTCTTTGCTCTGCCTTTGCAGGAGAAGTGCAAAGCAATCAATCCGGTTCCCGGCACGCCGCGGGGCTATCGCGCGCAAGGGCTGGAGTCGCTGGCGCAGGCGAATGCAGGCACGGCGCCGCCCGATCTTAAAGAGTTCTATCATTTCGGCCGGGAAAGCTGGCCGGACGAGACGTACTATACAGGGCCCGAGGGCAGACGCTATTTCATACCAAACTTTTGGCCGGCGACGCCGGAGCGCTTTGCGAGCGCGGCCGCAGCTTACTACGCAGAAATGGAAAAGCTGGCGGCGTTCATGATGCAACTGACGGCCCTTGCGCTCGGTCTCGAAGAACGTTTCTTTGACGACAAAATCGACAAGCACGTCAGCGCAATGCGGCTGAACTTTTATCCAGAGCAGACAAGCGCACCCCAACCAGGGCAGTTGCGCGCCGGAGCGCACACCGACTATGGGGCGTTCACGATCCTAAATGGCGAGAGCGTACCAGGCGGGTTGCAAGTGCTTGCCAAGAATGGGCAATGGATCGACGTGGAAACCGATCCGCAAACGTTTGTCATCAACATCGGCGATCTTCTGATGCGTTGGACAAATGATCGCTGGGTTTCCAACACCCACCGGGTGGTGAATCCGCCGGCATCGGTCGCATCGCAGGCAAAGCGGCTCTCAATCGCCTTCTTTCAGCAACCCAACTACGACGCTCTCATCGAATGTATTGCCCCACGGGGCCAGGCCAAATATCCACCCGTGCGATCGGGTGACTATCGCGATTTGAAGTACCGTCAGACCACGGTTGCGGTGGCTTGACGAATTGTCACGATTCCTAATGCCTGGTCGCGATTCAACGACGACGCTCTAATCGAATGTATCCGATGGTCTTGGGTAAGTGCACTTGCCCAAGCCTCGGACATGGATTGTGTTGAAAGAACGCTTCCTGATCGAATTCACCGCCGCGTTTCTAAAGGCAGTTCAGTGTGATTTCGACGATCGAGCTTCGCCGCGCGCGCATGCTGGTGGCTTAAACGACGTGCAACCTTGAAGCACCGGCGCGCAGGACACTAGGACGGGTTATGATTCTGGCGAGCTTCGCTCGCCTCCAGCCGGCGCTCGTGTCGAACGCTTAGCCGCAGAGGGACCAATGAAGCGCACGTGGACGATCATTGGCGTAGCTGACGTGCCCGAGAGCTTCCAGTGGTACCAGTCGCTACTTGGCCTGCCGGAGACGGCTCCTGCCCACGACTACTTCGGGCAAATTCTCGACTCGGATGGAACGGTATTGCTGTGTCTCCACGAGTGGGGTGCCCACGAGCATCCGTCGCTGACAAGCCCCTCCTACGCCAAGCCCGGAAACGGCCTCCTCTTGTTCTTCCGGGTCGACAACTTTGACGTAGCTTTGCCAAGGGCGCGTGCTCTCGTCAGCCGGTTGGAAGAAGAGCCCCACGTGAATCCCAACACTGGAACCGCCGAGTTTTCGCTCCGAGATCCTGACGGTTACTACGTCACCATCAGTGCGCTCAACGCGGCCTAACCCCTCGATCGAGCCGACAGCCAAAACATTCCCGCATGTCTCGGGTGCGCCGCGATTTCGCGAAAGGGAGGTTTATTTGGAGGCCACGCCCGGAATTGAACCGGGGTACACGGTTTTGCAGCCTCGTCAGGGCACCTTTAGCGGCGTCGATGAGAACCACTATTGATTGATTTCGCTTAT
>VAZM01000653.1 GCA_005883135.1 Alphaproteobacteria bacterium | reverse complement strand
ATAATCGTTCTTCCAGGCGCGGTAGAACGTGGTCGCGCCCAGCATGGACGCCAGGATCAGGCCGGGAACGACCCCGGCCATGAACAGCTGGCCGACGGAGGCCGACAGGACGCGATGACCGGCCGGATCGAGCGCCACGCTGCCGCCGGTCGCGACCGAATAGATCACCATCACGATCGAGGGCGGAATCAGAATGCCGAGAGCGCCGGAGGTGGCGATCACGCCGGCGCCGAAGCGTTTAGGGAATCCCTGCTTGACCATGGCGGGCAGGATGATCGCGCCGATCGCGACCACCGTCGCGGGCGAGGACCCCGACACCGCCGCGAACAGCGCGCAGGCCATGACGCCGGCGAGACCGAGCCCGCCGTACCAGTGGCCGATCATCGCGGTCGCGAAGACGATCATGCGCCGGGCCACCCCGCCGTGGGTGAGGAAGTTGCCGACGAGGATGAAGAATGGGATCGCCATGATCTCGAAGCTCTCGATGCCGGTGAAAAGCTTCAGCGCCACCGCCTCGATCGGCACCTGAGTCATGGTGAAGAGGAAGGTCAGCACGGTGAGGCCGAGCGCGATCGAGATCGGCATGCCGGTCAGCATCAGCGCGATCAGCAGGCCGAAGATGAAGGCGGAGGTCATCTCGAGGCCTCCGGCGGTACGGCCCCGCGCGGCGGCGCGGCATCAGGCGGCAGATCGACCTCGACGCCCTCGACGCGGGTCTCGTCGTGGTGCGGCAGCTCGCCGGTCCAGAAGAAGCGCCAGGCGACCTGCAGGAAGCGGAAGCACATCAGGTAGGAGCCGAGCGGCACGCAGGAAAATACGATCCAGCGCGGCACCTCGAGGTCGGCCGACACCTGGTCGGTCTGATAGAGCTCGAGCACGAACTTCAAGCCCATGGTGCCGACGACGGCGGTGAACAGCGCGCCACAGAACAGGCTGAACAGCACCACCCAGCGCCGCGGCACGGGCGCGAGCTGGTTGACCAGCACGTCGACCCCGACATGGATGCCGGTGCGCACGCCATAGGCGGCGCCGAACTTCGCCATCCACACGAACATGTAGATGCAAAGCTCCTGCGCCCAGGACAGATGGATCGGGTGCAGATAGGGATAGAGAAAAGGGAGATGAAGATCAGCACGGTCGCGGCGCCCATGAGGCTCGCGATCAGGATCTCCTCGAGCCGGTCGAGGATGCGCAGCAGCAAGTCCGAGCCCCCCTGGTCTTTCGTCTCTCCCCGCCAAGGCGGGGAGAGGAGAGTTACTGCGTCGCGCCGCGCGCCTCCTTTTGGAACTCCTCGATCGTGTCCTTGCCGACGCGGGAGGCCATGTCGGCGTAGACCGGCTCCAGCGCCTTGCGCCAGGCCGCCTTCTGCTCGGGAGTGAGCTCGATGAGCTCCGACCGGCCCGATTTCTTGATCTCGGCCAGCGCCTCGTCGTTCTCGGTCTGCGAGATCTGGTTCGCGTAAGCAGTCGCCTCGGCCATCGCCTTCTCGAGCTGGCCGCGAACATCGCCCGGCAGGCCGTCCCAGAACTTCTTGTTGGCGATGACGGCATAGCCGACATAACCGTGCTCGGAGAGCATCGTGTACTTCTGCACCTCGTGCATTTTCTGGGTGTATTCGTTCGACGGCGGGTTCTCGGTGCCGTCGACCACGCCGGTCGCCAGCGCCTGATAGACCTCGGAGAACGCCATGACCTGCGGGATGGCGCCGAGCGCGCGCATCTGCGCCTCCAGCACCTTGGACGACTGGATGCGCATCTTGAGGCCGCGGAAGTCCTCGGGCATGTAGAGCGGTTTGTTCGCGCTCATGTCCTTGAAGCCGTTGTCCCAGTACGCAAGCCCCTTGATGCCCTTCGGCTCCAGGAGACCCATGAGCTTCGCTCCGAGCGGCCCGTCGGTCACCTTGCGCACCGCCGCCTTGCTTGGAAGGATGAAGGGGAGATCGAACACCTCGAACTCCCTGACGCCGAGCGGGCCGAATTTCGCGAGCGAGGGCGCCAGCAATTGCACGGCGCCGAGCTGCAGCGCCTGCAGCTCCTCATTGTCCTTGTAGAGCTGCGAGTTCGGGTAGACTTCCACCACGACCTTGCCGTTGGTGTATTTCTCGGCCAGCTCCTTGAACTTGAGCGAGCCTTTGCCCTTGGGCGTATCGGGCGCCACCACATGGCTGAACTTGATCACGATAGGCTGCTGCGCCAGGGCCGCTCCGGGCCAAGCCAGCGCCGCGACGGCTGTCGCCGCGAGAATCCATCTCCTCATTGGTCGTTACCTCCGGGATTTTGTTATCGGCCGGTCTTCGACCGGCTCGTTTGCGGTAGATCAAAGTATCCGGCGAGAAAGTCGACGCCGGTTGCAGCCAAGGCACCATTCGCGGGTGCCAAGGTCAAGCCGAAAAGGGGGGCCTAGTCCAAAAGGAGGACAAAGGGCCGCGCCTGAAACAGCGCGGCCCTTTGCGAGGGCTCTTTTGGGCCGCGCTCGAACAGTGCGGCCCGATGATGCTCGGAGGCTCAACCGACGTCGGTCGAGTGCAAGCGCCGCTCGGCCAGCAATGGCTCGGACTGGCCCTTCTGGCGCCGCGACATCAGCTTGTTGAGCGCGCCGAGATAGGCCTTGGCGGAGGCAACCAGGGTGTCGGGATCGGCACCCTTGGCCGTGACCGAGCGGCCGTTCTCAGCCAGGCGGACCGACACCTCGGCCTGGGCATCGGTGCCCT
>VAZM01000323.1:16946-19437 GCA_005883135.1 Alphaproteobacteria bacterium | reverse complement strand
TGCCTTCATCGCCAAGGACATGAGCCTCCTCGAGATCAATCCGCTCGTCGTCACCAAAGGAAAAGAGCTCGTCTGCCTCGATGCCAAGATCGGGTTCGACGACAACGCGCTTTACCGTCATCCGGACATCGTGGCGCTGCGCGATCTCACGGAAGAAGACGAGAAGGAGATCGAGGCCTCCAAATACGACCTCAATTACGTCGCGCTCGACGGCACGATCGGCTGCATGGTCAATGGCGCGGGTCTGGCCATGGCGACCATGGACATCATCAAGCTCTATGGCGAAGCACCGGCGAACTTCCTGGACGTCGGGGGCGGCGCGAGCAAAGAGAAGGTTGCGGCCGCCTTCAAGATCATCACCGCCGATCCCAAAGTGCAGGGCATCCTGGTCAACATTTTCGGCGGCATCATGAAATGCGACGTCATCGCCGAAGGCGTGGTCGCAGCGGTGAGGGAAGTGGGTTTGCGAGTGCCACTCGTCGTGCGGCTTGAGGGCACGAACGTGGAGCTTGGCAAAGCGATCATCGCGAAATCCAACCTCAACGTCACCTCTGCCGACGATCTCGACGACGCCGCGCAGAAGATCGTCAAGGCGGTGAAGGCAGCGGGCTGATGCCGAGAGAAGCACAATCGAGAGGTATCCTCGCTTCACTCCTCCCCCCGAAAGGGGGAGGCGCACCGAGTAAGCCGCACCGCTGAACACAACAGGCCATGTCCATCCTCATCGACAAGAGCACGAAGGTCATCTGCCAAGGCTTCACCGGCAGGAACGGTACGTTCCATTCGGAGCAGGCGATCGCTTATGGCACGAAGATGGTCGGCGGCACCTCGCCGGGGAAAGGCGGCAGCACCCATCTCGGGCTGCCCGTGTTCGACACCGTGGCGGAAGCGAAGGAGCGCACGGATTGCGACGCAAGCGTCATCTACGTCCCGCCGGCCGGCGCGGCGGACGCGATTTGCGAATCGATCCAGGCTGAAATTCCCCTCATCGTATGCATTACCGAGGGCATTCCCGTGCTTGACATGGTCAAGGTCAAACGGGCGCTCTCGGGAGGAAAGTCGCGGCTGATCGGGCCAAACTGTCCGGGGGTGATGACGGCGGGCGAATGCAAGATCGGCATCATGCCCGGGAATATTTTCTCGCCGGGCAAAGTCGGCATTGTGTCGCGCTCGGGCACGCTCACCTACGAGGCGGTGTACCAGACCACCCGCGAGGGGTTGGGCCAGACGACGGCGGTCGGCATCGGCGGAGACCCGGTGAAGGGCACCGAGTTCATCGAGGTGCTGGCGATGTTCCTGGCCGACACGGCGACCGAGGCGATCATCATGATCGGCGAGATCGGCGGCTCGGCCGAGGAGGACGCCGCGCGATTCCTGGCCGATGAGGCCAAGCGCGGCCGCAAGAAACCCATGGTGGGATTCATCGCCGGGCGCACGGCCCCGCCCGGTCGTCGCATGGGGCACGCCGGTGCCATCATCTCCGGTGGTCGGGGCGATGCCGAAAGCAAGATTGCGGCCATGGAAGCCGGCGGCATCAAGGTTGCGCCTTCGCCGGCGCGTTTGGGCAACACGCTCGCCGGGCTGCTGCGGCGGTAAAATAGCAAGGCGGCGCCGCCGCATAGCCGGCGGGGAGCCGCAAAAAAAGCACTTTAATCCCATACCCCGGTGCCTATTGAACCGCTTTTACCGGCGACTGTGGCGAATGGGTCACAGCTTATTTGTGCCAGCTGGACTAGAGTTACGGCCATACGCACGAGGGGCGTCATCCGAGCGCCGGCGTGTGGGGTTCCAGTTGCTGCCGGGGAAGCGTGAGCGCAGCGGCTAGTCGAACTTGATGAACATCGGACAGGGGGATCCTGTGATGAAGAAGCTTTTCCTTGCTACGACTGCTTTTGTTGTGCTCGCGGCGGCTTCCGCGGGGGCGGCGGACATGACGGCGCGGCCCTATACAGCGGCTCCTCCGCCGGCGCCTATCTATACCTGGACGGGCATGTATTGGGGCGCCAACGTTGGCTACAGCTGGGGTCAATCGAAGAATGACCGCACGCTGTTCGGCCTGGGTGTCACTGCCAGGGAATCCCAGGACCTCGATGGCGTGATCGGGGGCGTCCAAACCGGTTACAACTATCAATTCGGCGCGTGGGTGTGGGGCCTTGAAACCGACATTCAAGCCTCCGGTCAGAAAGGCAGCGCGGTCATTCCGGTTATTCCCGGCGCGACGCTCACGACCGACCATAAGCTCCAGTGGTTCGGCACCACCAGGCCGCGCCTCGGCTTCCTGGCGACGCCCAATCTCCTGCTGTACGGAACGGCCGGCGTGGCCTATGGCCAGGTCAAGGACACCTTTACCGCCGCGTTCGCTGGTGCGCCCGGTGCTGTCGCAACTGTGAACGACCTGCGCGCTGGTTGGACCGCGGGCGCCGGCGTCGAAGGGGCATTTGGGGGAGGCTGGAGCGCAAAGGTCGAATACCTCTATGTCGACCTCGGCAAG
>VAZM01000323.1:16503-16925 GCA_005883135.1 Alphaproteobacteria bacterium | reverse complement strand
GACCGACAACATCGTCCGCGTCGGCCTCAACTACAAATGGGGAGGCGGCGGCTACGGCTACTGATCGCCGTCGAAAACCCAGTCTGGATCGAAGGGTCGCTTGCAGGCGCAAGCGGCCCTTCATCATTTCCGGCCCCCACGTTATGAATGTAAGTTCAGTTCTAGCATTGTTCTGCCGCAACTGCGGCATAGATTAATGTAGGCTCGCTGCCGATCGCTCCCGGGCGGCGATCTCGCGACCCGCCAAAATTGAAACCCACAGGACCTGAGCATGTCTCGTCAGGACGCCAATGCCGCTTTTGCGCGCACCTCTTTCCTCTACGGGGGCAATGCCGACTACATCGAGAACCTCTATGCCCGCTACGAGGCCGACCCGGCGGCGCTCGACGGCGAATGGCAGACCTTCTTCGAGAGCCTCAAAG
>VAZM01000323.1:10894-16400 GCA_005883135.1 Alphaproteobacteria bacterium | reverse complement strand
TCGGCGTCGAGTTCTCCGTTGCCGAGGTGCAGCAGACCACGCGGGATTCGATCCGCGCCTTGATGCTGATCCGCGCCTACCGCGCGCGCGGACACTTCTACGCCAATCTCGATCCGCTCGGGCTCGAGCCGCACCACGACGAGGAAGATCTCAACCCGCGCTCGTATGGCTTCACCGAAGCGGACTACGACCGCAAGATCTTTCTCGACCGCGTGCTCGGTCTCGAATTCGGCACGTTGCGGGAAATTCTCGCGATCCTTCGCCGCACGTACTGCCAGACGCTCGGCGTCGAGTTCATGCACATCTCCGACCCCGCGCAGAAGGGTTGGATCCAGGCACGCATCGAGGGGCCGGACAAGGAAATCACGTTCACGCCGGAGGGCAAGCGCGCGATCCTCAACAAGCTGATCGAAGCGGAAGGTTTCGAGAAATTCTGCGATTTGAAATTCACCGGCACCAAGCGCTTCGGTCTCGACGGCGCCGAATCGACGATCCCCGCGCTCGAACAGATCATCAAGCGCGGCGGCGCGCTCGGGGTGAAAGAGATCGTCATCGGCATGGCCCACCGCGGTCGGCTCAACGTGCTGGCGCAGGTGATGGGTAAGCCGCATCGCGCCATCTTCCATGAATTCAAAGGCGGCTCCTCGACGCCGAACGAGGTCGAGGGCTCGGGCGACGTAAAGTACCATCTCGGCGCCTCTTCCGACCGCGAGTTCGATGGCAACCGCGTGCATCTGTCGCTCACGGCCAATCCCTCGCATCTCGAGATCGTCAATCCGGTCGTGCTCGGCAAGGTACGCGCCAAGCAGGACCAGCTGGGCGCGACGCGCGAAGACCGCACGATGGTGATGCCGCTGCTCATTTCCGGCGACGCTGCGTTCGCCGGCCAGGGAGTGATCGCCGAGTGCTTCGGCCTCTCCGGGTTGCGCGGGCATCGCACCGGTGGCTCCGTGCATTTCATCGTCAACAATCAGATCGGATTCACCACCTATCCGCGTTATTCCCGCTCCTCCCCTTATCCCTCCGACGTCGCCAAGATGATCGAGGCGCCGATCTTCCACGTGAACGGCGACGATCCGGAAGCGGTCGTGTTTGCGGCCAAGGTCGCAACCGAGTTCCGGCAGAAATTCCAGTGTCCGGTCGTCATCGATATGTTCTGCTACCGGCGCTTCGGGCACAACGAGGGGGACGAGCCGTCGTTCACCCAGCCGCTGATGTACAAGGCGATCCGCAAGCATCCTCCTACGTCCGAGATCTACGCCAAGAAGCTCATCGGCGAGCACGTCGTCAGCGAGGGTGAGGTCGAGAAGATGCGGGTCGACTGGCGTGCCAAGCTCGACGTCGAACTCGAAGCGAGCCAAGGCTACAAGCCGAACAGCGCCGACTGGCTCGACGGCCGATGGGCCGACATCAAGGCGGCGCGCGATGCCGATGATCCGCGCCGCGGCCATACCGGCGCTCCGCTGGCGACGCTCAGGCAAATCGGGGCAAGCATCACGGCGATACCGGAAGGCTTTCACGTCCACCGGACCATCCATCGCTTCCTGGAAAATCGCCGTAAGGCGGTCGAGACGGGTGAGGACATCGACTGGGCCACGGCGGAAGCCCTCGCGTTCTGCTCGCTGCTGCTCGAAGGCCACCGCGTGCGAATCTCCGGCCAGGACACCGAGCGCGGTACGTTCTCGCAGCGCCATTCGGTGCTGATCGACCAGGAGAACGAGGACCGTTACGTCCCGTTCAATCATCTCGGCGAGGGCCAGGCTCGTTTCGAGGTGATCAATTCGATGCTCTCGGAGGAGGCGGTGGTAGGCTTCGAATACGGCTACTCGCTCGCCGAACCGAACGCGCTCACGCTGTGGGAGGCGCAATTCGGTGACTTCGCCAACGGCGCCCAGGTCGTCTTCGATCAATTCATCTCATCGGGCGAGCGCAAGTGGCTGCGCATGTCCGGGCTGGTGTGCCTGTTGCCGCACGGCTACGAGGGGCAGGGACCGGAGCATTCCTCAGCGCGGCTCGAGCGCTTCCTGCAGATGTGCGCCGAGGACAATATGCAGGTTGCCAATTGCACCACGCCGGCCAATTACTTCCATATCCTGCGCCGGCAGCTCAAACGCGACATCCGCAAGCCGCTCATCCTGATGACGCCGAAATCGCTGCTGCGGCACCGCCGCGCGGTGTCGCGGCTCGCCGAGATGGGCCCGGACACGACGTTCCACCGCCTGCTTTGGGACGACGCCCAGATGCACCCGGGCGAGAAGATTAAGTTGGTTTCGGACGACAAGATCCGGCGCGTGGTGATGTGCTCGGGCAAGGTCTATTACGACCTCTATGAGGAGCGGGAGAAGCGCGGGGTCAACGACGTTTATCTGCTGCGCGTCGAGCAGCTCTATCCGGTTCCGCTGAAAGCGCTGGTCAACGAGCTTGGCCGCTTCACGCACGCGGAATTCATGTGGTGCCAAGAGGAGCCGCGCAACATGGGCGCATACTCCTTCATGGCGTCGTATCTCGAATGGGTGCTCGCGCAGATCGGGGCCAAGAACAAGCAGCCGATCTATGCCGGACGCGCGGCCTCGGCGGCAACGGCGACCGGCCAGATGTCGCAACACCTCAAGCAGCTCAACGCGCTGCTCAACGAGGCGTTGCGCTAGTGCCCGGTTTTCGAAGTTCGTAATATAGCGCGGCACATTCGGCCACGAACTTCGAAAACCAAAGGGCACTAGCAACTCTCTGATTCTAGTGCCGCTTTTCGATTTGAAATTCCTGAGGCGGACTCGCAGCACATGGTGCAGGAATTTCAAATCGGCGGCACTAGCAGCGAGACCTGGTGGTTCTTCCGCTGCCGCTCGGGCGAGCGTGGCGAATGACCGAAGGAAGGTAGGGACCATGGCTGACATCCGCGTGCCCGCGCTCGGCGAATCGGTGACGGAGGCGACCATCGGCAAGTGGTTCAAGCGGCCGGGTGATCCGGTTGCCGTCGACGAGCCGCTGGTCGAGCTCGAGACCGACAAGGTGACCATCGAGGTGCCCTCGCCGGCCGCCGGGGTGCTCGCCGATATCGCGGCCAAGGACGGCGAGACGGTCGCAGTCGGCGCGCTGCTCGGTCAGATCAAGGAAGGCGCGGCGGCGCCTTCCAAGGCCTCGCCCGCGCCGACCGGCCGGCCGGATCAGAAGACCGACACGACCGCGCCCATCAATGCCGCGCCCGAAGAACCGCGCCCGCGCCCGCAACCCGCTGCCAAGCCGCCGCCGGCCGCGCCACTCGCCCCTTCGGTGCGCAGGATCGCCGCCGAGGCGGGGATCGACGCCGCCACCGTTCCCGGCTCCGGCAGGGACGGGCGCGTGACCAAGGGCGACATGATGGCGGCGATCGAACGCGCCGCTTCCGCTCCCACTCCCGTCGCGCAGCCCGCCCCCGCCGTGCAGGTCCGCGCGCCCTCCCCCCCGGACGACGCCGCGCGCGAAGAACGCATCAAGATGACGCGCCTGCGCGCGACCATCGCACGCCGGCTCAAGGAGGCGCAGAACACCGCGGCCATGCTCACGACCTTCAACGAGGTCGACATCAGCGCGGTGATGAACCTGCGCAGCCACTACAAGGACTTGTTCGAACGCAAGCACGGCGTGAAGCTCGGCTTCATGGGTTTTTTCGTGCGCGCCTGCGTGCAGGCGCTCAAGGAAATCCCCACGGTCAATGCCGAGATCGACGGCGCGGATATCGTCTACAAGAACTACTACCACATCGGAGTTGCGGTCGGCACCGACAAAGGGCTGGTGGTGCCAGTGGTGCGCGACTGCGAGAGAAAATCGCTCGCGCAGATCGAGAAGGAGATTGCCGACTTCGGGCGACGTGCGCGCGAGGGCGCGCTTAAGATCGAGGAGATGCAGGGCGGCACCTTCACCATCTCGAATGGCGGCGTCTATGGCTCGTTGATGTCGACGCCCATTCTCAATGCGCCGCAGTCGGGCATCCTCGGCATGCACAAGATCGAGGAGCGACCGGTGGTCGTCTCCGGCAAGATCGAGATTCGCCCGATGATGTATCTGGCTCTCTCTTACGACCACCGCCTCGTCGACGGCCGTGAGGCCGTCACTTTCCTGGTGCGGGTGAAAGAGGTTTTGGAGGACCCGGCGCGGCTGGTGGTGGATCTGTGAGTCGAGGCGTCCATGCCGGCTCGGACCCCGTCATCTCGCTGTCTGCGGCACGGGCGATAGCCACCGACGGGCCTGGGTGATTTGAACGCCGCGGCTCGGGCGCTTTGCTCGCGGCGACACCGCTAGCTGGACAAAGAAAGATGTGATCCATCATGTCCTACGACATCATCGTCATCGGCTCCGGGCCCGGAGGCTATGTCTGCGCGATCCGCGCTGCGCAGCTCGGCATGAAGGTTGCGGTGGTGGAGAAGGATGACACGTTCGGCGGTACCTGCCTTAACATCGGCTGCATTCCGTCGAAGGCGCTGCTGCATGCCTCAGAGCTCTATGAAGAGGCCGGCCACATGCTCGACAAGATGGGCATCAAGGTCGCCGCGCCGAAGCTCGACCTTCCGGCCATGATGAAGTTCAAGGACGCGGGGGTTGACGGCAATGTCAAAGGCGTCGCCTTCCTGTTCAAGAAGAACAAGATCGATACCGTGCACGGCGTCGGCCGCATCGTCGCGCCCGGCAAGGTCGAGATCAAAACCGCCGACGGGAAGACGGAGACGATCGAGGGCAAGGCTATCGTCATTGCCACCGGCTCGGACGTGGCGCGCTTGCGCGGCATCGACATCGACGAGCAGCGGATCGTGTCCTCGACCGGCGCGCTGGTGCTCGGCGAAGTGCCGGAACGGCTGCTCGTCGTCGGCGCCGGCGTGATCGGGCTTGAGCTCGGCTCCGTGTGGCGCCGGCTCGGCTCCGAGGTGATCGTGGTCGAGTGGCTCGACCGGATCTTGCCGGGAATCGACAACGAGGTCTGCCGGCAGGTCCAGCGCATCTTCGAAAGACAGGGTATGAAATTCAAGCTGTCGTCCAAAGTTGCGGGGGTCGAGACCGGAGGAAAGAAGCTCAAGGTGACGGTCGAGCCGGCGACCGGCGGCATGGCGGAGTCGATCGAAGCCGACGTGGTGCTGGTGGCGATCGGCCGCGCGCCGTTCACCGCGGGGCTCGGGCTCGAAACCGCCGGGGTGAAGATGGACAACAAGCGCCGCATCATCGTCGATGCGCGTTTCGCCACCAACGTACCAGGCATCTACGCCATCGGTGACGTCATCGCCGGCCCGATGCTGGCGCACAAGGCGATGGAGGAGGGCACGGCGGTCGCGGAACTCCTCGCCGGACAAGCCGGCCACGTGAATTACGAGGTCATTCCGAACGTGGTCTATACCTATCCCGAGATCGCCTCGGTCGGCAAAAGCGAGGAGGAATTGAGGGAGGCCGGCGTCGCTTACAAGGTCGGCAAGTTTCCTTTCACTGCCAACGGCCGCGCCAAGGCGAACCTGCAAACGGACGGCTTCGTGAAAATCCTCGC
>VAZM01000323.1:0-10877 GCA_005883135.1 Alphaproteobacteria bacterium | reverse complement strand
GTCGGCGCCGACGCCGGTAACATGATCGCCGAGGCTGCGGTCGCGATGGAATTCGGCGCCGCGTCCGAAGACATCGCCCGCACCAGCCACCCGCACCCCACCTTCACCGAGGCGGTGAAGGAGGCGGCACTGGCGGTCGACAAGCGCGCCATTCACATGTGATCCCGAAGCAAATTAGTCATGTCCGCGAGAAGCGCGGGCACTCTAGATCAAATGCAGCGAATGCAGGTAATGCGGGTCGAAAAACCCGAGCGCCATGAAGGCCAACCCGATGACGCCGAGCCCGATGGCCCCATAGACCAGCGCCATGATGCCGGTGATGACGGCTGCCGACGCCAACACGATGGCGATCTGATAGGCTGCCGCCGCGAACTCGTAGTGATGATAGCGCGCCAATTGGGTGTCGCGTGCATGCTCGTAGGCTTCCGCTTGCGCCCGCAATTCCTTGCGGCCGTCCTTCTCCGCCGGGTCGGACTCGTAGCGCGCGACGGTGTTCATCCAGTCATCCGCCTGCTTCAGTAGCGCCGCTTTGCGGGTTTCGTCGGAGAGCGACGCTTCCAGCGTGAAAGCCTGGGCGGCGGTGCGCAGCGCGGTCTGGCGGATCGTTTTGGCTTGGAAGAAATTCCAGGTGTCGGACGCCTTGATGTTGAGCGAAATGCCCTCGGTCTGGGCGCTCTTCCCGAACATTTCGGCGAGCGCCAGCAGGAGCGCCATCACCGAGATCAAGAGCGCGATCTGCTTGCTCCTGCTCTCGCCGACTGGCTTTCCGCGGCCGCCGTGTCCGTGCTCCTCGTGTTCGATGTGGTGCTCGACCTCGTGCTGGACCGCGTGCACCCCATGACTCATGTCACCCTCCCGGCTTCGCTCGCGGACGATGTATCGAACCCACCGGCCTGCGCAAGGGGCGCGCGCTCGCTCACGCGCGAGGGTGAGCGTTGCGGTAGACTTCCATCAGCCGCTCGGTGTCGACCGCGGTGTACATCTGGGTGGTGGACAAGGAGGCGTGGCCGAGCAGCTCCTGGATCGCGCGCAGATCGCCGCCGCGTGCCAACAGATGCGTTGCGAATGAGTGGCGCAGCGCATGCGGCGTCGCGGTGTCCGGCAGCCCGAGCGCGCCGCGCAGCCGTGCCATCGCGAGCTGGACAACGCGCGGTGACAAGGGGCCGCCTCTGGCGCCGATGAACAACGGACCTTCGGCCGGAAGGTCGTAGGGGCAAAGCGCGACGTATTCGGCGGCGAGTCTCGTGACCTGCGCCAGCACCGGCACCATGCGCGGCTTGTTGCCTTTGCCGATCACGGTGATGGCGTCGCCGCCTCCGGCAGCCGGAACGTCGCGGCGTTTGAGCGCCAGCGCCTCGCTCACTCGCAATCCCGAGCCATAGAGCAAGGCCAGCACCGCGGCATCGCGGGCGATGATCCATGGCGCGCGCTCCTCGCCGGCGCGCAACTCGGTTTCGGTGATGCGCTTGGCGGCCGCGACCGCGAGCGGCTTGGGCAGCGTCTTTGCCATTTTCGGCGTGCGCACGGCGGCGAGCGCGCCGATCTTGCCTTTGTCGCTGCGTTCGAGAAAACGGGCGAAGGAGCGCACCCCCGCCAGCATGCGCATGAGCGAGCGACTGCTGACACCGTCGGCTCGCCGCTCCGCCATGAAGGCGCGCACGTCGAGCGGCTTCAGGCGTGACAGCGCCGGAAGCGTCGGCCGGCTGCCGAAATGTCCGCAGAGGAAGACGAGAAACTGGCGAACATCGCGCGCATATGCGTCGACCGTCTTTGCCGACACGCGGCGTTCGGCGGAGAGGTATGCCAGCCAGCACGCGAGCTCGCGGGCGACATCGCCGGCGGCGAAAGTCGGCTCGGGGGCGGTGGTTGCGCTTGACATGGCGGAATTTATCGCACCCCTTCCTTCACTCTTCATTAAGCGCTCGAGTCGGCCGCGAGTTATGGCCCAACGCGTCGTCGATGTCCTCGTCCCGGTCGCCCTTGACCAGGCCTACTCCTATCGCGTGCCGGCAGGAGTTGAGCTTGCGCCCGGCGATCTCGTGACCGTGCCGCTGGGGGCGCGCTTGGCGACGGGAGTGACCTGGGCGGAGAACCGCCGGCCCAACCCGCGGCTCGACAACCGGATGCGGGATATCGAGGCCAAGCTCGACATTCCGCCGCTCAAGCCGGAGCTACGCAACTTCATCGACTGGGTGTCGGCCTATACGCTTAGCCCTCGCGGCAGTGTGCTGCGCATGGCGCTGCGGATGGGCGAGCATCTCGGCCCGGCGCGCGAGCGCGTCGGGGTGCGGCTCGCCGGCGCCGCCCCCAAGCGCATGACGCCGGCGCGCGAGCGTGTGCTCGCACTGCTTGCCGACGGCCTTGCGCGTGGCAAGCGCGACCTCGCCGAGGAAGCGGCAGTCTCCCCCGGGGTGGTCGACGGTTTGGTCGATGAAGGGACGCTGGAGAGCCTGGTGCTGCCGCCAGAGCCGGTGGCGCGTGCCCCTGATCCGGACTTTTGTCGTCCCGGGTTCACGGCGGTGCAGCGCGAAGCGGCGGATGCGCTGTGCGCGACGGTCGTCGCCGGCGGCTATGGCGTCACGCTGCTCGACGGCGTCACCGGAGCGGGCAAGACGCAGGTTTATTTCGAGGCTGTCGGCGAGATCATTCGGCGGGGAAAACAGGCGCTGGTCCTCGTTCCCGAGATCGCGCTGACCAGCCAGTTCCTCGACCGCTTCGCCCAACGCTTTGGCGTGCGACCGGCGGAATGGCACTCGCAGCTGTCGCAGCGCTTGCGCGCGCGAACGTGGGGCGCCGTGGCGGGAGGAGGGGTTAGCGTGATCGTCGGCGCGCGCTCCGCCTTGTTCCTGCCCTATGCCGAGCTCGGACTCATCATCGTCGATGAGGAGCACGACCCCGCCTATAAGCAGGAGGATGGCGCGCGCTATCATGCGCGTGACATGGCGGTGGTGCGCGCGCGCGGGGCCGACATTCCGATCGTGCTCGTGGCGGCGACGCCGTCGGTCGAGACGGAGGTCAATGCGCGGCGCGGGCGTTATGCGCGGGTGCATCTGGCGGAGCGGTTCGGCAGCCGCCAGCTTCCCGGGATCGAGGCGATCGATCTGCGCGCCGAGGGCCCGCCGCGCGGGCGCTTCATCGCGCCGCGTCTGGCGCAAGCGGTGAGTACGGCGCTCGAACGCGGCGAGCAGGCGCTCCTCTTCCTCAATCGCCGCGGCTATGCGCCGCTCACGCTCTGCCGCCGCTGCGGGTTCCGGCTCGCCTGTCCCAATTGCGACGCCTGGCTGGTCGATCACCGCTTCCGCCGACGTCTGGTCTGCCATCACTGCGGCTTTTCGATGCCGCGCCCGCCGCAGTGCCCGCACTGCCAGGCAGCAGATAGTTTCGTCGCGGTCGGCCCTGGGGTCGAACGGCTGGAGCAGGAGGCGGCGGAATTGTTCCCGGCGAGCCGCATCCTGGTGCTCTCAAGCGATCTCGTCGAATCGGTCGAGCGGCTGCGCGAGGAGCTCGACGATGTTGCTAACGGGCGCTTCGATATCATCATCGGCACGCAGCTGGTAGCCAAGGGGCACCACTTCCCCAAGCTCAATCTGGTCGGCGTGATCGACGCCGACCTCGGCCTCGCAAACGGCGACCCGCGCGCCGCCGAGCGCACATTCCAACTGCTGCATCAGGTGATCGGCCGCGCCGGACGCGAGGAAGGGATCGGCATCGGCTATCTGCAGACGCATCAACCCGAACATCCGGTGTTGCGTGCGTTGGTGGCGGCCGACCGCGACGCGTTTTACACGAACGAGATCGAACTGCGAGAGAAGACGAACTACCCGCCGTTCGCGCGGCTCGCGAGCCTCGTCGTGTCGGCGGGGGAACGCCCGGTAGCGGAAATGTTCGCGCGCCGTCTAGCTGCTGCCGCGCCGCGCGCCGAGGAGGTGCGCGTGCTCGGACCGGCGGAAGCGCCGCTCGCGGTGGTGCGCGGCCGCCATCGCTTCCGGCTGCTGGTGAAGGCGCCGCGCGCTTTCGATCTCTCGGCCTATCTGCGGCGCTGGATTGCCGCAGCACCCAAACGCAAGGGCAATCTTCGGCTCGAGGTGGACGTCGACCCGCAGAGTTTTCTTTGAAGATCACGCGGACCGGCATTGCCGGCTAACGGCCGGCTCGCCACGTCAGCCGCAAGATCATTGCTCGATTGGAGCGGTCTGCGTTGAGCGGGCGGCGGGCGCGAGCAGCACGCCGGCGGCGGCGGCCAGGATGAACGCAGAACCGACCATGTCGGCAACGGTCGGCCGCTCGCCCAGGATCAGCACCGAGGCCACGATGCCCACGACCGGCACGCTCAGCACGCCGAGGGATGCGGCGGTGGCCGGCAGGCGGCGTACGATCTCGAACCAAAGCAGATAGGCGAAGGCGCAGCCGATCAGGCTGGAGAACGCCAGCCCCCAAAGCGCGCGCGGATGAACAGGCCACAAGCCTTCGACGATCAACACGCCGGCGACGGTCACGAGAAATCCGACGACGAGTTGCCATATTGCGACTGCGATCGGATCGGTCTCGATCCGCGCCCATTTCAAGTACACCGTACCCGTCGCCCAGCTCACCGCCGCCGCCAGGGCGAAAACGAGGCCGATCAGATCGCTCGATCCCATCAATGGATAGATCAGCACCGCCAATCCGACCGTGCCGAGCAGAAGCGAAACGCCGCGCGCAACGCTCAATCGCTCGCCGAGTACGGGATACGCCAACAACGCGGCCCAGATCGGCATAGTGTAGGCGAGGATCGCCACCCGCGATGTTGCGGTCGCGACTTGCGCGAAGGCCGTAAACAGCGTGAAGCCAGCGATATTCAGGCAACCGGCGACGACGAGATGCGCCCATGCCATGGCGCCACGCATCCGGATACTGCGTCGCTGCACGAGTGCAAGCGTGAGCAACGCGGCGGTCGCCAGGCCTGACGTGCCCATCCGCATGCTGAACGGCGGAATCTCGCCGAGCGCGATCTTCATCGCCGGCCAGCTCAAGCCCCAGGCCAAGCTCACAGCGACCAGCATGAGACGGGCCCGGCCGACAGCGTCGTTCGCAGAGGCGGGTGGCACGTTGCAGGGTTCCGGGAGCCGAGAGCAGAGGCGAGAGCATTGGTGTAGCACCGGCGCCGGCGGCTTGCGCAAGCGCCGGCGGGCCGCGAAAACGCGTCCCGCGTAGACATTTGGTCATGTTGCACCGCTGGTAGCGGTGTGTTACGCAACCGCGCGATTTCGCGGGGTTTCGGGGCGCGCCGGCGCTCTCCCGCGAAGATGCAAAGTTTCATCACTTTCAAGGGCTTGGCGCCCACCGTCCGCGACGGTGCCGAGCCCTCGGAATTGCCGGAAGAGCATCCTTGTGGCAGGCGAACATGCAATCGTTGCCGGCATGGCGGGTCGCTACGCGACCGCGCTTTTCGAGCTGGCGCGCGAACAGAACGCCATCGATCGCGTCAAAGTCGATCTCGATCGTTTCGATGCCCTCGTGGCCGAGGTCGCCGATTTGGCCCGCCTGCTGCGTAGCCCCGTATTTTCCGCCGAGGAGCAGACGCGCGCGCTCTCGGGCGTGCTCGAGCGGGCCGGCATCGACGGGCTCGCCGCCAATGTTCTCAAACTGCTCGGCACGAACCGTCGCCTTTTCGCCGCGCTCGACGTGACGCGCGGCTACCGGGCGTTGGTCGCCCAACATAAGGGTGAGGTAACGGCGGAGGTCACGGTGGCGGAGAAGCCGAGCGAGGCGCATCTTGCTGCGATCAAGGATGCGCTCGCGGCCGTGACCAAGAAGGACGTGCAGATGAAGGTCAAAGTCGAGCCGTCGATCATCGGCGGCCTCGTGGTCAAGGTCGGCTCGCGCATGGTCGACAGCTCGCTGCGCACCAAGCTCAATGCGATCAAGGTGGCGATGAAAGAGGCCCGCTGATGGATATCCGCCCGGCCGAAATTTCGGCAATTCTGAAAGAGCAGATCAAGAACTTCGGCCAAGAGGCGGAGGTCTCCGAGGTCGGTCAGGTTCTCTCGGTCGGCGACGGCATCGCTCGGGTCTACGGACTCGACAACGTCGAGGCCGGCGAAATGGTCGAGTTCGAGAACGGCGTCCGCGGGATGGCGCTCAACCTCGAGGTCGACAATGTCGGCATCGTGATCTTCGGCGAGGAACGCGAGATCAAGGAAGGGCAGACCGTCAAACGCACGCGCGCCATCGTCGACGTTCCAGTCGGCAAAAGCTTGCTCGGTCGTGTGGTGGACGCGCTCGGCAACCCGATCGACGGCAAGGGCCCGATCGAGGCCAAGGAGCGCAGGCGGGTCGACGTCAAGGCGCCCGGCATTATCCCGCGCAGATCCGTGCATGAGCCGATGGCCACAGGGCTCAAGGCCATCGACGCTCTCATTCCCATCGGCCGCGGCCAGCGCGAGCTGATCATCGGCGATCGCCAGACCGGCAAGACCGCGATCGCGCTCGACACGATTCTCAATCAGAAGGCGCTCAACGCGACGGGCGACGAGAAGGTCAAGCTCTATTGCGTCTACGTGGCAGTCGGGCAGAAGCGCTCGACCGTCGTGCAGTTCGCCAAGGTGCTGGAGGAGAACGGCGCGCTCGACTATTCGATCATCGTTGCGGCGACCGCCTCCGATCCGGCGCCGATGCAGTACCTCGCCCCGTTCTCCGGCTGCACGATGGGCGAATATTTCCGCGACGGCGGCATGCACGCGGTGATCATCTATGACGACCTCTCGAAGCAGGCGGTCTCGTATCGCCAGATGTCGCTCCTCTTGCGGCGGCCGCCCGGGCGCGAGGCCTATCCCGGGGACGTGTTCTATCTGCACTCGCGCCTGCTCGAGCGCGCCGCCAAGATGAACGAGGCGCACAAGGCAGGTTCCCTCACGGCGCTGCCCGTCATCGAGACGCAGGCGAACGACGTGTCCGCCTACATTCCGACCAACGTCATCTCGATCACCGACGGGCAGATCTTCCTGGAGACCGATCTGTTCTATCAGGGCATCCGGCCGGCGGTGAACGTCGGCCTCTCGGTGTCGCGCGTCGGCAAGGCGAACTCGCGCAATACCGCGAAATGGCAGCGTTCGCCCAGTTCGGCTCCGATCTCGATGCCACCACCCAGCGTCTGCTCAACCGCGGGGCGCGGCTCACCGAACTGCTCAAGCAGCCGCAGTTTTCCCCACTCAAGATGGAGGAGCAGGTCGCCGTCATCTATGCCGGCGTCAACGGCTACCTCGACCCGCTCCCGGTCGAGCGGGTGCGCGCCTTCGAAGAAGGCCTGCTGGGACTCATGCGCACGCAGCAGGCGGACATCCTCGCCGCCATCCGCGACAGCCGCGATCTCGACGATGCGACCGCCGCCAAGCTCAAAGCCATCGTCGACGAATACGCCAAGACCTTCGCGTGAAACAGACGACAAGACGGAGAACAGACGACAGTTGCTTGACGGCTGACGGCCGGCGCGTGACGCGAAGCTCGCTTCGGCGCCCTCTGTCGTGCGTCCTCTGTCATCCGAGCTGACATGCCCAGTCTCAAGGACATGCGCGTGCGCATCGCCGCCACGAAGGCGACGCAGAAGATTACCAAGGCCATGCAGATGGTCGCGGCATCGAAGCTGCGGCGCGCGCAGGCCGCGGCCGAAGCCGCGCGTCCCTATGCCCGGCACATGGCGAAGGTGCTCGGCAACATCGCCGGCGGGGTCGGGGATCTTGGCGCGGCGCCGCGACTGCTGGTCGGAACCGGCAGCGACCGCGTGCATCTCCTGCTGGTATGCACCGCCGAGCGCGGCCTGTGCGGCCCGTTCAATTCCGCGATCGTCCGCCTCGCGCGCGAGCGAGCGAATACGCTTATGGCGGAAGGCAAGGAAGTGAAGTTCTTTTGCGTCGGCCGCAAGGGCTACGACCAGCTTCGCCGGCTGTACGAGAAGCAGATCATCGAGCACGTCGAGCTGCGCGCCGTGCGCACGCTCGGCTTCGAACACGCCGAAGGCATCGGCGACAAGGTCCTGCGCCTCTACGGACAGGGTGCCTTCGACGTCTGCACCCTGTTCTTTTCGCGCTTCAAGTCGATCATCGCGCAAACCCCGACGGCGCAACAGATCATCCCGCCCGTGTTCGAGGCGGGCGCCGGCAATGGCAATGGCATCGTGTACGAATACGAGCCTGATGAGGATGAAATCCTCCTCGAGCTTCTGCCGCGCAACATTTCGGTGCAGATTTTCGGCGCGCTGCTCGAAAATGCCGCCTCGTTCTACGGCGCGCAGATGAGCGCGATGGACAACGCCACGCGCAATGCGGGCGAAATGATCCGCAAACAGACGCTGACCTACAACCGCACCCGTCAGGCGATGATCACCAAAGAGCTCATCGAGATCATCTCCGGCGCGGAAGCGGTATGAAGGGCAGAGGGACTCCAAATTCGCTGTAATAACAAGGACCACCCATGGCCAATCCAGTCGGGCACGTCACGCAGGTCATCGGCGCCGTCGTCGACGTCCATTTCGAGACGCAACTGCCGCCGATCCTCAATGCACTCGAGACGAAGAATCAGGGCAATCGCCTGGTGCTCGAAGTCGCCCAGCATCTCGGCGAATCGACCGTGCGCACCATCGCCATGGATACGAGCGAAGGGCTGGTGCGCGGTCAGGAGGTGACGGACACCGGCCGACCCATTGCGGTGCCGGTCGGCGACGGCACGCTGGGCCGCATCATCAACGTGATCGGCGATCCGGTCGACGAGGCGGGCCCCGTACCGCACGATCAGCGGCGGCCGATCCATCAACCGGCGCCTCTCTTCACCGAACAGTCGACGGAGGCGGAGATTCTCATCACCGGCATCAAGGTGGTGGATCTGCTCGCGCCCTATTCCAAGGGCGGGAAGGTCGGCCTGTTCGGCGGCGCCGGCGTCGGTAAGACCGTCATCATCATGGAGCTGATCAACAACGTCGCCAAGGCGCACGGCGGTTATTCCGTGTTCGCCGGCGTCGGCGAGCGCACCCGCGAAGGCAACGATCTCTATCACGAGATGATCGAGTCGGGCGTCAACAAGGACCCGAAGAAGAACAACGGCTCGGCCGCGGGCTCCAAATGCGCGCTGGTCTACGGACAGATGAACGAGCCGCCCGGCGCGCGCGCCCGCGTCGGTCTTTCCGGCCTCACCGTCGCCGAATACTTTCGCGACCAGGGTCAGGATGTGCTGTTCTTCGTCGACAACATCTTTCGCTTCACCCAGGCGGGCTCGGAGGTGTCGGCGTTGCTCGGACGCATTCCCTCCGCCGTTGGCTATCAGCCGACGCTCGCGACCGACATGGGTGCGTTGCAGGAGCGCATCACCACCACGACCAAAGGCTCCATCACCTCGGTGCAGGCGATCTACGTGCCCGCCGACGACCTCACCGATCCGGCGCCGGCGACCTCCTTCGCGCACCTCGATGCGACCACCGTGCTGTCGCGCTCGATCGCGGAGAAGGGCATCTATCCGGCGGTCGATCCGCTCGACTCCACCTCGCGCATGCTCTCGCCCATGATCGTCGGCGAGGAGCATTATGGCGTGGCCCGGCAAGTGCAGCAGATTCTGCAGCGCTACAAGGCGCTTCAGGACATCATCGCCATTCTCGGTATGGATGAGCTTTCCGAAGAGGACAAGCTCACCGTCGCGCGCGCGCGCAAGATCGAGCGCTTCTTGTCGCAGCCTTTCCATGTCGCCGAGGTGTTCACCGGCGCGCCCGGGGTGTTCGTCCAGCTCGCCGACACCATCCGCGGCTTCAAGGGACTGTGCGAAGGAAAATACGACCACCTGCCGGAGGCGGCGTTCTACATGGTGGGCACCATCGAGCAGGCGGTGGAGAAGGGCAAGAAGCTCGCAGCGGAAGCGGCGTAGCGGGGATGGCTGACGTCATGGCCGCCATGATGGGCGACAAACGGAGCTGAGCGATGGCTACCTTCCATTTCGATCTCGTGTCGCCGGAGAAACTGCTGTTCTCCGGCGAGGTCGAACAGGTCGACGTGCCGGGCTCGGAGGGTGAGTTCGGCGTGCTGGCAGGGCACGCGCCGCTGGTCACCACGCTGCGGCCGGGGATCCTGGTCATTCATGGCGAACGGGACGCGCTGCGCGTGGTGGTCGATGCCGGCTTCGCCGAGGTCGGTCCGGCCGGCCTCACCGTGCTGGCCAACATGGCGGTGCCGGTGGACGAGTTCGACGTCGCGCAACTCGCCGGCGTGATCACGGATACCGAGGAAGACGTCGCCGACGAGAAAGACGGCTGGACGCGCGACAAGCTCGCGCAAAAGCTCGACCGGCTACGCGCGCTGCAGGCCGCGCTAGTACATTAAATCCGGTTTGCAGGCACGAGGCGCAATGCGCTTCGGTTATTGCGCCCTATACGCGCTTTAATCCCGCTTGCGGGCAAACCTCTCGAAGTCGCGCACCAAGCGCGCGTAGACCTTTCGTTTGAACGGCACGACCAGCTCCACGATGTTGGAGAGCCGCTCCCACCGCCACTCGACGAATTCCGGCTTATGGCCGCCCGCGGGATGGGTAATGTCGATCTCGCCGTCGTCGCCGGTGAAGCGCAGCGCGTACCATCTCTGACACTGCCCGCGGTATTTGCCGCCCCAAGCCTGGCCGAGGATCTCGCGCGGGATGTCGTAGCAGAGTTCTTCCGCGATCTCGTCGAGCTTTTCGACCGAACGGATGTTGGTCTCCT
This sequence comes from Alphaproteobacteria bacterium, assembly GCA_005883135.1. Lineage (GTDB taxonomy): Bacteria > Pseudomonadota > Alphaproteobacteria > Rhizobiales > Xanthobacteraceae > VAZQ01. Next base: position 166 of record VAZM01000323.1, on the reverse strand, counting down.
CGTAAAGTTCGCGCAGCGCGGCGGGCCAGGGGTCCTCGCCGCGATCGATGCCGCCCTGCGGCAGCTGCCAAACATGACGCTCGTCGACATGCTCGGGCCCATTGATGCGGCGGCCAATGAAGACACGGCCGACGCGATTGAACACCGCGGTGCCGACGCAGGGACG
>VAZM01000322.1:10544-16091 GCA_005883135.1 Alphaproteobacteria bacterium | reverse complement strand
CAACCGTCCTATCGGGCCGAGGTGCAGCGCATCTTCGGCGCAAACCCTGCGCCCGAGGCCGTGATGTGCCTCGGCCTGCTCACCGATTTCGTGTCCATCGTGCGCGAGGCGATCCGCATGGGGGCAACCAGCAAGATCATGGCGTTGTCCATCATGGCCGACGCCGAAGGCAAGTTCATCGAGGCGGTCGGACCAGATGTCGCCGAAGGCATCGAGCATTTTCAGCCAGCCCCGCCCCTCGGCAGCCCGAGTTACAAGAAATTCCAGAAGCTGATGGGCGCGACCGACGAGAACGCGCTATATCTGTTCGCAGGCAACACCCACGATCAGATCTGCACGCTGGCGCTGGCGATGGAGAAAGCCAAGAGCACGGACTCACTCGTCTACACCAAGGAGATTCCGGCAGTCGATAATCCACCCGGCGAGGAAGTCGATGACATCCTCGTCGCCCTCAAGAAAGTGCGCGAGGGCGTCAAAATCGACTTTCAAGGGGCAGGATCGATCTGTGATTTCGACGCCAGAGGCGATCAACTCAATCGGCACTACGGCCATTTCCGCGTCGAAAAGGGCAAGCAGGTGCTGGTCCAGATCATCAAGGGGCCGACTGGGTAGATTGCGGGTGCTGGGCGGACTCCACTTCGAAACAACGGAGACGGTGTCGCAGCTGCGCCAGGCTTTGCAGTACCCTGGACGGGGCGTCGCGCTGCCACGTTCATCGCGCCAGCATAGCCGGGGTTGATCCGGCAATTTCAAGATAGATTTCCTTCCGACGTGACCCGCAGCAGCACGTGCTTGCGGTTGTCTTCGTCGTTCTATTCGACGATCGTTTCATCGGCTGAAATATCAAAATGCCGGTGGACTAGAAGGACGATCAGAAGGCAAAAGTCTCCGCTCAAGGGCCCGGCCGTCATTACGTTGCCCCTTCCTTCTATAACCTTCATTTTGCGAAATCAGACTTTCTCCGGTCTCTGGTTGTCAATGTCACGCAACCGGCCGTTGGGCTCTTCCCTGTTGTCGCCGCCCCGGCAAGTACGTCGCGGCCGTAGTTTGTCCTTTGCAAAGCGCCATCACCGCCCGGATATTTTCAACGCTCGCAGGGAAATAGTGGCGCTCTAGACATTTCTCCTGATGATCCTCCGGTATCGTCCCCCGCCTCTGGGATCTGACGGCGATTTACCTCAGGTCACGCGAAGTTCGTTGGTCCATTCGTCGTAGCGACGAAGCTTCCTGAGCTGCTCTGCATAGTTCTCGAAAGGCATGAGCTCGTCGTATTCCTTAGGCGACGACAGGCGCAGCTTGAAGATTCCGCCGCGTGCATATGGATATGCATTGATCCGCCGGGGATCGCGCATTGTCGACTCGTCTACCCAGATCACCTCTCCGCTCACGGGGGAAGGAATGTCGGCCGCGCGGCGGTAGCTGTCGACCCAGCCCGCCGCGGCTCCCCGCTTCACCTTGGCGCCTGGCGCGGGCAACTCTAGGCAGAGGATGTCGCCGAGACTGCACTGGCCATAATCCGAGACCCCGATTGCAACTACGTCCTTGCTGCCCTCCTCGAGACGCGCCCAGATATGGGAGCCGGAGAAACGCAGGTCATATGGCGACCAGGTGAGGATGGCGGGCTCGACTTTGACCCTGCGCTCGCAGAACGGCAGTGCAGTGACACGCGCCCTGTGCTTGTCGCCGTGGATCTCGATCTCGAGTTCGGTCCCGGCGCCGGCGTGCTCAGTGATGACATAACCCAGGCCGAGATTGCGCCCAGTCAAGGCGGCCGAGAGCGGCCCGCTGCTCACACGGCCGACCTCCTTGCCGTTCTTGAGGATTGGATAACCATTTCGAATGGTGCAGGAACCGTCCACTTCCAGCCCCACTATCCTCCGCCGCACGCCCGCGGCCTTTATTTTTTCGAGCGCATCTTTGCCGACGAAGTCCTTGGAAAGTTTCACCACCCATCCGAGTCCGGCTTCGTACGGGTTCGTCGCCGCATCCATGTCGTTGCCGTTGAGCAGATAGCCCGCTTCGGTCCGCAGGCTTTCTCGCGCCGCGACGCCGTGCGGCTCGATGCCGAGGGGTTGCCCCGCTGCGAGCAGCGCGTCCCAGACCCACGGCGCGCGGTCGCGGTCCACCATGATCTCGTAGCCGCGCTCCCCAGTGTAGCCAGTGCGACTGATGATGACCGGCACCTCGGCATGCTCGGTATGAATCGTTGTCTGGACCAGCCAGTAGTACTGCAAGTACGAGAGGTCCGCCTTCGTTATGCGCTGCAGTGTCTCGAGGGATGCGGGACCCTGCAGCGCCATGAGCGCCGTGTCGGTGGATATGTTACTTACCTTCACATCCATGCCGTGCGCGTGCTTGACGATGTGGTGGTAGTCCTCGTCCGTCTTGGTGACGTTGACCACCCAGCGGAAGTGCATCTCGCCCAGTCGGAAACAAACCAGATCGTCGATGACGTTTCCGTCTTGCCCGCACATTACCGAATACATCGCCTGATTGACCGCGAGCCTGCTGGCATCGTTCGCGGCGATCTTCTGCACAAGCGCGAGTGCGTCGGGGCCGACGAAATCGATCTCGCCCATGTGCGACACGTCGCATAAGGTGACGCGCTCGCGCGTCGCCTTGTGTTCGGCGACGTGACCACGATAGTGCATGGCACGTGCGAAGCCTTTGAGATTGATGACTGCAGACGCGTCGTTGACATGTTGGTCGAACAGAGGAGTGCGTTTCACGTTGCAGGCTCGTTACGAAGGGGTTGAAGACGCGACCGATGGTAGTAAAGATAAGTATTGAATGTTAGTCACCATCCCAGAGACTCGTCCGGAGATTGAGCCGGCATCATCTTTACGATCTTCTTGCTGAGCTCAGGGAACAGGGAATGACTACGCTGCTCGTCGATCAGATGGCTGGCCTCGCGCTCTCCGTGGCGGACCGTGCCTATCTGCTCCAATCGGGCCAAATGAAGCACGCGGGCTCGGCCTCGGACATGCGCGCCGATCCGGCGCTCGTCCGCACCTATCTCGGTGAGCGCGAAAGAGCGACGTAGGGAGCGAGAAGGCGTCATGGACCTCATTCTCAAGAGCGCGAGGCTACTCGACGCCGATCGGCTTAGCACGGATATCGGGATCAAGAACGGCAAGATCGTCACGATTGAACCCGACCTAGCTGCCCAGGGCGAAACGATCGATCTCGGCGGTCGGCTCGTCTCTCCGGGCTTTGTTGAGACGCATATTCATCTCGACAAGTCCTGCATCCTAGACCGCTGTACGTCCGATCGCGGCGATCTCGAGGAAGCGATCGGGGAAGTTGCCAAGGCAAAAAAGGCGTTCACACCCGAGGATGTCCATGCGCGTGCCACGCGCACGCTAGAGAAGGCGATCCTGCAAGGCACCACCCACATGCGCACCCATTTGGAGGTCGATCCGGTCGTCGGGCTACGCAGCCTCGAGGGGGTGCAGCCACTCATTAAGGGCTATGCCTGGGCCATCGACCTTGAAATCTGCGTCTTTCCGCAGGAGGGGCTGCTCAACAATCCGGGTACCGACGAGCTCATGGTCGAAGGCCTCAAACAGGGATGCCGGGTGGTTGGAGCAGCGCCATACACCGACAGCAACCCGCCCGGTCAGATCGATCGGGTGTTCGAGATGGCGCGCGAGTTCGATGTCGATATCGACATGCATCTCGATTTCGGTCCCACGACCGACGGTATGGATGTTGATCACGTCTGCCGTCGCACCGATCAATACAAATATGGCGGCCGTGTTGCGATCGGCCACGTCACCAAGCTCTGCGGTGCCGGCGTCGCGTTGACCGTTCTGCCCTCGACCGATCTATTTCTGATGGGTCGGCACCATAAGCACGATCACAACAGTACACGAGGTGTTGTCCCCGCGCATAAGCTGATCAATCACGGTGTCAATTGCTCGCTCTCATCGAACAACGTCCTCAATCCTTTTACGCCGTTCGGTGACTGCTCGCTGATGCGGATGGCCAATCTCTACGCCAATATTGCGCAGGTTGGAAAGCGCACCGACATGAGGGCATGCTTCGACATGATCACCCGCAGACCGGCGCAGCTTATGCGTCTAAAGGACTATGGCGTAGCAATTGGCAAAAGCGCCGACCTGGTGGTGCTGGATGCAACCGATCCGGAAATGGCGGTCGCTGAACTCGTGCCCGTGCTCTACGCCTTCAAGCGGGGGCGCAGGACGTTCACGCGCGCGCCGGCCGAGTTGCGCCGACCGCGGTGATGAGATGGAAAAAAGTCGACGATGATGCGAGAGATGGCTAACGAACTTCCCCGCGAGTTAGTCCAGCTGCCTAACTGATGCTAAGTGCCGCGAATTGGTAACAGGCAAGGGATACGCTCACGCTTGGGGTCGCCTGGCGCCGCCAAGTTCTCGGCCGGCTGCCACAATGGCTGTGACGATCCCGGAATATCCGGTGCAGCGGCAAATTTGCCCGCTGAGCTGGTCTCTGATGGTCTGAGCATTCGGATTTGGCATGCGCAACAGAATGTCCCGCGCCATTATCAGCATGCCGGGTGTGCAAAAGCCGCACTGCACGGCATGCGATTGATGGAAATGCCGGCGCAGCACTTCCATGATGGGATCGTCTTCCAGGCCTTCGAGCGTCTGTACGGACTGACCCTCACACATGATCGCAAGACGAAGGCAGGATCGGGTTGCTTGTCCGTTAATGGCAACGGTGCAGGCACCGCAGGCTCCGTGTTCACATCCCAAATGAGTTGCCGTTAGGCGGCACCGTTCGCGCAGGAAATCGGCAAGCGTTTCCCGCGGCTCCACTTCGTGGACGACTTTGGAACCATTGAGTTGAAGGGTCAGGGACTTCATTTCGCTTGTACCTCCCGCACCGCGCGCAGGACGGTCGAGGTATGCAAACGCATTAAATAGGCGTCGTCCTTGGCTACGTGCTTCGCAACATCCTGGGCGATTGCACCGCGCAGCACGTCTTCAGACTTTTCTCCGGCTTTGATCCGTTCGGCCACCGCCGGAAGCAGGCAGGGGCGGTCTGCAGCAGCCGCGAGCACCACCGCAGCCGGACCGCCACGGCCGTACGAAATGGCAAACGCAATGGAATTTGCAAACGCGCCACTTTTCCGCACCACCTTGAAAGAGCCGCAGCGTAGGGCAGCATCAGGACGCGGAACGTCGAAACCGACGATGATCTCGTCCGCTGCCAGCGAGGTCGAATACTGTCCCAGCACGAATTCGCCAATCGGCTGGGAGCGGGTGCCTTTGCGTCCCGTGATGCGGACGTGGGCACCAAGCGCCAGCAGACAGCCGGGCCAATCCGCGGCCGGATCGGCAAGCGCCACGCTCCCGCCGATCGTTCCGTGGTTACGAACTGCCCGATAAGAAATCTTGCACGCGACCTTCTGCATCAGGCCGCCGAAGGCCTCGGGAAGTTTCCCGTCTTCAATGGCGGCATGCGTGGTCAGTGCACCGATTCGAATGTTGGTCCGGGTTGCGGCAATTTCCTTGAGCTCTTCAAGGCGCCCGAGATCGACCACGAGGTCGGGCAGCGCGA
>VAZM01000322.1:10052-10538 GCA_005883135.1 Alphaproteobacteria bacterium | reverse complement strand
TCGCGGCTGTTGCCGCGCCGTTGGAGCCCAACAAGGCAGTGGCTTCTGCGACACTTTTCGGAACCGCGTAGTCGAACGCCGCCGCTTTCATCGCTGAGACTCTTTTGCGCGGCGTGCTCGTTCAATTGCCTCGGCAACACGCCGCGGTGTCAGCGGCGTCTCGTTGAAGGTCGCTCCAATATCGCGGAATGCATCTGCGACCGCATTGGCAATGGCTGCGGGGGGAGCAATGGCTCCGCCTTCGCCAAGCCCCTTTACGCCATACTCAGTCGTCAAAGCGGGCGTCACGAGGTGAGCAATGCGGATCGAGGGAATTTCCGGTGCGCACGGCACCATATAGTCGGCAAACGTCGTGGCGAGCGGTTGCCCTTGTTCGTCATAGGGAATCTCTTCATAGAGCGCAGTGCCGATCCCTTGCGCGATCCCGCCTTGCACCTGCCCGTCAACGATCATTGGGTTGATCATCGTGCCGCAGTCTTCAGCCAC
>VAZM01000322.1:0-9988 GCA_005883135.1 Alphaproteobacteria bacterium | reverse complement strand
CCGTCGGCTCGTACGTAGCGACTGATTCCAGTAGCGGACCCATACCGGCTGGTAGATGATCTGGGCGCGCATTGGCTGCGAATGCGATCTCTGCAACGCTGATCTTGGCGGACGGACCATGCACCGCTCCAGCTTCAATGCGCAGGTCGGCGACGTCCGCCTGCAACAGATGCGCTCCGATACGGCGTATCTTTTCCGCGAGCGCACGCGAGGCTTTCCCTACCGCGCCGCCGGCGAACACGATCGAGCGGGAAGCAAACGTGCCAAATCCATATGGCCCCACTGCGGTATCACCATAGCGCACAGAAATCCGTGCTGGATCGATGCCCAGCTCATGCGCGGCGATCTGCGCAAGCGTTGTTTCATGTCCTTGGCCATGGTTCTGCACGCCCACATAGATCAAAACGCCACCGGAATCCGTCGGCTCGTACGTAGCGACTGATTCCAGTAGCGGACCCATACCGGCTGGTAGATGATCTGGGCGCGCATTGGCTGCGAATGCGATCTCTGCAACGCTGCCCGCTGCCTGCCGTTTGCGGATGGCAGGCAGATCGATTTTCTCGCGCGCGATATCGAGCGCAGCAACATAGTCTCCGGTGTCGAGCTTCAGACCCGCCGCCGTCTTGTAAGGGAGTTCGGTTGAAGTGACGGTGTTCTGTCGTCGCAGGTCGAATGGCTCACGGTTGAGTTCGCGTGCAACCTCGTCGACCAGGCGTTCAAGTGCAAACGTTGCTCCCGGGCGGGCCACACCGCGGTAAGGCCCCATCGGAGCCTTGTTCGTGGCAACGGTATGAGCATTGAGCTTCAAATGAGGGATGCGGTAGGGGCCCGTCAAATTACGCGATGCCATGCTGGCTTCTTGAAAAGCGCCGGTCGGCCATAAAGCGTAGGCACCAGCATCGATGTAGATGTCTCCCTCTATTCCGAGAAGCGTCCCATCCCGATCAGCCGAAATGGTCAAATCATACGTGTGATCCCGCGCGTGGACCGATGCGAGCAGATGTTCCCGCCGATCTTCGATCCATCGCACCGGGTGCTTGACCTTCAATGCGATCGCAGCGACGGCAACATCCTCGGGCATAATGCGGTTCTTGCCGCCGAATCCGCCACCGACATCAGGAGCGATAACGCGAACCTTTTGTTCGGGGAGACCAAGCATCTGCGAAAGCGCAAGGCGCTTGACTTGACCGCCCTGGGTCGAGAGGTAGACGACTAATTCGTCGAGCCGATGGTCCCAGTAAGCGAGAACGCCCCGTCCTTCGAGTGAAACGGTCGCCTGCCGATTGAGCCGCAGCTGGCGCCGTAAGCGGATCGGTGCAGAGGTCAGGGATTCCGGGTTTCCCTCGACCACCCGGGTGCTGATGTAGGCGTTATTAGGCCATTCATCGAAAACCCGTGGGCTGTCAGAACGCATCGCGGCAACGACGTCCACCACAGCAGGCAATTCTTCCAATTCAACGTATACCTGGTCGACGAGATCCTCAGCCTGTGCCCGCGTGGGCATCATGCAGGCCGCGATTGTCTGTCCCACGTAGCGAACCCGGCGATCCGCCAGTGGCGGATACGGGCTGTGGCGATGAGCGGCGAGTTCAGGCCCTGCCTCTAGAATGTTGATCTGACCGATGTCCGCTAATGTGAAAACCCGCGCTCCTAATTCCGAAGGTTTGGTCACCTGCCGCATATTGGCGTGCGCTCTCTGGCTGCGCACGAAGGCGATCTCCTGTGTGCCAGGCATGTTGATATCAGCAATGAACATGCCACGCCCGTGGAGGTGCCTTGCGTCCTCCTTGCGGAGCAAACTGGCGCCAATCCAGCTTGCGGTGTTATCGCGGTCGTGCATGTCCGAGCCTAGGCGACGTATACTTTCAACGTTTATTGTATGCGAGGTGGCCGCTGTCAACGTACTCGTTAACCCGCCCAGCTACGCCGGCTATCGCGCAATTTCTCTATCGAGCCGTGTGATATCGCCGCCGTCGTCTTTTGGACGAAACGACTTCCCCTTTGCGCGAGAAGTGCTCGATGACTTGCAGGCCGGTGCCGATCACGTGGTCCCGCATGATGGCGTAGGCCCGCTCTGCGTCTGAGCTAACAATAGCTCGTACGATCCCATCGTGCTCATGAAAGGAATATTCAGTTCGGCCGGGGACAAACTGAAGCGCCTGAAACGGTGCGAGCCTTTGTCGGAAACCACGAGTCACCGAAGCAATACTTGGATTATGCGCGCCCAAATAAATAGCTTCATGAAATTGATTGTTCATTGCTGCGAAATCTTTGTCGCCATCTGCAATTCTCTTCTGTCGCTGTGCGTTTAGAACCTCGAGTCGTTTCTTGTCCAGCGCACTCATTCTGACAGCACTTAATCTCGCACAAAGCCCCTCAAATTCACCAAGGGCTTCAAACATATTATTCAGCTGCTCGACCTCGATACGAGCAACCCTAACTCCCTTTCGGGGCGTAACATCGACCAGACCCGTTCCGCTCAAGCGCCGAAGAGCTTCGCGGATCGGAGTCCGAGATACACCAAACTTTCGGCAGATGCTTGGCTCATCAAGTCGCGCGCCGGGTTCAATCTTCCCGGACAGGATGGCTTTTACGAGTGCTTGGAAAACTTCGTCTGATAACGTCACGGCTATGCATCGCTCCAGCCCCATAAAGCAGATACCTGGATATACAGTTGAAGATTCCCGAAAGCTAGGTAAATGACGGATGTGCCCATAGCATCAATCTTTCTATGGGCCGACCCGATGTCACTTGCATCAGGGACCGTTTCGATTCGTTTGTCTTGGCGCTCATGTGGCAGCAGCTCTATGCAATAGTACAGCAGTTTGACACGTATACACACCGCGGATATCGTATGCGATGGCGACGGAGGTGCCCATGTTCGCTGCCGAACGACGTGCGGTGGGGCTCTATGCAGCCGGCCTCGCGCTCCTTTTATTGCTACTGCCAGCCGTCCCGTCGATGGCGCAAACTTGGCCACAGCGGCCTGTCAAGTTCGTCGTGACCCTCGGACCTGGCAGTGGCGTCGATTTCGGCACGCGCCTCCTCGGAGATCGGTTGAGTAAACGTTGGGGCCAACCGGTTGTGATCGAGAACCGTCCGGGCGGCGACGCGGTTGTCGCCGTGACGGCGGTAATCAGCGCAAATGACGATCACGTTCTACTCGCCTCTCCGACATCAGCGTTGACCGCCCATCCCTACATGCTGCAGCAGATGCCTTATCACGATAGCGACCTTCTCCCGATCGCCCGCGGTTGGAACACAGTCATCGTCATTGCCGTTCCGACGTCTATGGACGTTAAAACGATGCGAGATTTGGTTGCCATGACGCGCGCGAATCCTGGAAAGCTCAATTGGGCAGGCACAACCGGCGCCATCGATTTTCTCTTCGCAGGCTTCCTCAAGAAAAACGATCTTGACATGGCGCGAGTCCCTTATCGCAACCCGCAGGAGGCAGCCAACGACGTCGCCACGGGCCGGATCCAGGTGACCGAAGCATCGCTGGCCACGCTTCGTCCGCAGCTTCAGGCAGGAAAAATAAAAATGCTCGCGTCGACGAATAGCATTCGGCCGCCAACTCATCCCGAGGTGCCAACCGTCGCTGAGGCAGGGTTTCCAGAGCTCACTCTGGACGGACTCGTTGGTTTCTTCGGGCCAAGCAGCATGCCGGCAGCACTGCGAGAACATATCGCCGCCGACATTCGCGCCGTAGTGCAAGAGCCTGATTTCGGCGAAAAGCTTAGTGTGACGGGCCAGATTGCCAACGCGGGGGGGCCGGCTGAGTTCGCAGCATCGATGCAGGAACAACGGGAGCGACTTGCAATCGCCGCAAAGGAACTTGGGTTCTGACCGGCCCGGCTGCGAGCCAGCCGCATCGCATCATCGCAGATTGCAGCGCATGAATGTTTCTGAGAAATTCACGATCACCGCGCCGCGGAATGCTGTCTATAAAGCGCTGGGAGACAAGCGGGAGCTAATGAAAGTTTATCTGCGGCGCGCTGTACGCGCTGCCCTTAATACCGGAACGGTCGTCAATGCCCGGGATCATTGACCCAAGCGTTAAGGTCGGGTCACAGATCGGGCGATCTGTGCTGCGGGTTGAAGGGCGCGACAAGGTCACCGGCCGCGCCGAATACACGCACACGATGCGGCTTCCAGGTATGCTGCATGCTAAACTGTTCCGCAGCACGGTCCCGCACGGTAAAATCAAATCGGTCGAGACCCGCGCTGCGGAGAAGCTTCCTGGCGTGCTGCATGTCATTACGATCGATCACGTCAAAGGTGTCATTCCAAATCCGTACTATGGCCCGGCATTTCATGATCAGCCTATTCTCGCGGACGAAAAGGTGCGCTTTGTCGGCGAGCCCGTCGCAGCTGTACTGGCAAGGGACCCACATGTGGCCGATCAGGCGGTGCAACTCATTACTGCCGAATATGAAGAATTGCCCGCGGTCTATGATGAAATTGATGCTTTGACGGCACAGACCTTCGTCCATGAAGAACTAAGACCTGCTGGTACCTTTACCGACCTCAAACACCTGCAAGGGATGACGAATACCAATGTGGCGCTCGACTATCGCCTGCGCCGTGGGAATTTTGAAAGAGCCTATGCGGCTCACGAATTCAAGACCCAAAAAGTAGTGCACTTATCTTTCGAACCGTTCGCAACGATTGCGGATTACAGACCTGACGGCGTAACGATCCACACCGCTTCGCAAGGTCCTTCGTTTGTGCGAATGGAAATTGCGCGGCTTCTCGGCTTGCCCGAAAACAAGGTGCGGGTGAAGGTGCCGTATGTCGGAAGTGGCTACGGTTCAAAGCTCTACATTAAGCTTGAAGCTCTTGCCGTCGCGCTCTCCATGATCGCTCGCAGACCGGTAAAAGTCGCGGCAACAATGGAAGAGATGTTCTATCAAGTCACTAAGCATCCCTGCACTTTCCGCATTAAGAGCGGCGTCGACAAGAATGGAAAAATCCTCGCGCGCAAATGCGAGGTGTTCTGGAACGGTGGCGCGTACGCGGATATTGGCCCCCGCGTCACGCAGAAAGCTGGACTGACCGCATCCGGTCCTTACGACATCGACAACGTCGACGTCGATTCCTACGCGCTTTACACAAATGTAACGCCGTCCGGCGCGTTGCGCGGCTTCGGCGTGCCCCAGCTAGTTTGGGCTTATGAAAGCCACATGGACATGATGGCTCGCGCGCTAAATTGGGATCCAGCCGAATTCCGCCGAAAGAATCTTTTGCGAGAAGGAAGTGTTCACGCCACTGGTCAGACCCTCGCTGATGCTCCACTCGACAAGGTTCTGAACACGGTTTTGGACCGAATAGGATGGAATCAGCCGTTTGACCGTGGCAGTGGCTCCATTAGGAGGGGTCGCGGTTTCGGCATCGCGATCAAAGCGGTGACTTCTCCAACCACGTCCGTAGCAATTATCAACATTTCGGCGGACGGCTCCCCCACCGTTTACTGCGGCACCGTCGATATGGGTCAGGGATCCGACACTGCCCTGGCACAGCTCGTCGGCGAGGCTCTTAATGTACCCACGGAATCGGTGAGAATCGTTCAACGCGACACAGATGTCGTACCATACGATATGGGCACACTCGGATCGCGCTCACTGTTTCACATGGGGCATGCGATTCAGCGCGCAGCCGAGGATGTGCGTAGCAAAATCGCCGCACTTCGCAGGGAGGTCGGAGAACCCGAAGGGTCGAATCTCCCGATTTCCGCGCTCTTCCAGAAGCGATATGGCATGCAAGCCGGTAACATTATTGGGAGCGGAATCTTCAAGCCGGACTATGTTCCCCCTTCGCGCGAAAACGGGCAGAGCCCCAATATCACGCCTTTTTGGCTGATCTCGGGCGCTGCTGCTGAGGTGGAGGTCGATACAGAGACCGGACATGTGAAAATCACAAAGCTCGTAAACGTCGTCGATACCGGCAAAGCTGTTAATCCCAAAATCGTCGAGACACAGATTTCCGGCGGTGCCCTGATGCAGCTTGGATTTACGCTCTTCGAAAAAATCCACTTTGACGGTGGGCAAATCACCAACGCATCACTTGCTGATTATAAGATTCCCGGTTTTCACGACCTCCCGACTGCGATGGAGAACTTGTACGTCGAACACGAAGAAACGAACGGGCCATTCGGTGCGAAGGGCGTCGGCGAAACTTCCATGTTCTGCGTCTCGCCAGCAATAGCAAATGCGCTCGACGATGCAGTTGGAGTCCGCCTGACGGAGCTTCCGCTGACGCCGGAAGCAGTATTCCGCGCGATCCGGACTAAGGCCGGAAAACCGCTCGAAAGCGAGTAAAAATGACGGCCGCACGAACCATTGCGTTCAATCTGAATGGCGCGCATGTCACGGCCGTCGTCCAACCGCATCATACTCTGATTGAAGTGCTGCAAGCCGAATTCAGCCTTACCGGCGCGCGCGAAAGCTGCGGCCAAGGTTTATGCGGCTGCTGTACGGTCGTCATCAATGACCATCCGGTCTCGGGTTGTCTTTACCTTGCAGCATTTGTCGATGGCGCGAAGGTGACCACTATCGAGGGTCTCGAAACAGCGAATGAACTGAGCGCTGTGCAACAAGCTTTTATCGAGGCCAGCGCCTTTCAGTGCGGCTATTGCACGCCCGGCTTCGTCATGATGGTTACGAAGTTGCTTGACGAGCATCCCGATCCGGATGAGGAAACCATCACACATTATCTGAGTGGCAACCTCTGCCGCTGCGCCGCTTACCCGGAGGTTCTCGAAGCGGTCAAGCTGGCAGCGCGGAAACGCAGGACCGTAGGCGGAAAAAGTCTGGAGTAGGCAAAAGTCTCGTTGCAATGACTAGCTTGGCAAGGGTGGGGTTGATCCTCACAGGTGGAACGATCGACTCTGTTGGCATCGATCGGCTGGATCTCGCCTGGTACATCGAAGCGAACAAGCGCCTCAGCGAGGGAGAACTTCTGAGCCAACTCCCCGAGCTCAAAACTATCGCCAATGTCCAGGAGATACCGTTTCGCCGCTTGCCCAGCCAAGCGCTGGTCGACAAGGACTGGCTGGACTTGATGCGAAAGATCCATTCGATCTTTGACAACGACGAAGCCGACGGGATCGTCATCACGCATGGCACCAACACGCTCGAGGAAACCGCTTATTTCCTCAACCTGACACTCAAGACCGACAAGCCGGTCGTGCTGGTTGGCTCGATGCGACCATCCTCGGCCGTCAGCGCCGATGGCTACCTCAATGTACTCAATGCCGTACGGGTTGCCGCCGATCCGCAGTCGCGCGGTCGCGGCTGCCTCGTCGTTATGAACGACACGATTTTCAACGGCAGGGATGTCACCAAAAATGCGACCTACCGGGTCGAGGCTTTTCAGTCGCGCGACCTGGGGCCGCTCGGCTTTGCGGACGCTGATGGAACAGTCGTCTATTACCACCAGCCGGTGCGAAAACACACAACGCAGACTGAGTTCGACGTGCGCGAGCTGAGCTCGCTGCCGCGCGTGGACATCGTTCTCTCGTACGTCAACGCCGATGGAGCGATGATCGAAGCCGCGGCGAAGGCTGGCGCGAAAGGGATTGTCAGCGCTGCAACCGGTGCCGGCCGGCCGACGCCCGCCCAGGATGCGGCCTTCGATAAGGCTTACAAGGAGAGCGGGACGCTAATGTGCCTGTGCAGCCGCATTGCATCGGGGCGTGTGGTGCGCAGCCCAGGCCTCAAGCGCAAGGGCTTCGTCGCCAGCGACAATCTGCAACCGTGGAAGGCGCGCATTCTGCTTGCGCTCGCGCTTTCCAAGACGACGAACGCCGATGATATCCAGCGAATGTTCGATACTTATTAGCTCAGCACGCTCTCAGGTGACCCGCCCAGCGGAAATGAGGAGTATGTCATGAAAGCAGATCTGGTCGTGAAGAACGGATCGATCGTTACCCCGGAAGCCACGCTGCAAGGCGGTGTTGCCGTCGCTGGCGGCAAGATCGTGGCGATCGGTGCCAACGACACGTTGCCGGAGGGGAAGCGGACAATCGACGCGACCGGACTCCATGTCCTCCCGGGGCTGATTGATGCCCACGTCCACTTCCGGGATCCGGGCGTGACGCACAAGGAAGACTTCTCAACGGGATCGACCGCTGCAGTGTGTGGAGGCATCACCACGATCATCGATATGCCCAACCAACTCCCGCCGACCGAGAATGCCGAGCAGGTCGACGTGAAACGCAAGATCGGTGAGACCAAATCGATGTGTGACTTCGCGGTGCTTGGAGTTGTCCATCAGACAAATGCCGACGACATCCTGCCGATGGCGAAACGCGGAGCAATCGGTTACAAGATCTTCTTCGGTGAGACTATTGGCAACCTGCCGTTCCCCGATGACGGCATGTGCCAGATCGTGTTTCCGAACATCACCGAGTCCGGTGTGCCGCTTTGTATCCATGCGGAGAACCGGCAGATCCAGCACTTCTGGACCAACAAGCTCAAAGCCGAGGGCAAGAACGATCCGATCTACTGGGAGTCGTCCCGTCCCTGGCTATGCGAGGCGGAGTCGATCGCTCACGCCATGTTCCTCGCGGAGAATTTTGGGACCAAGCTGCACATCGTGCACGCCTCGACCAAGCAGGCCGTGCAAATGCTGCGCGACGCCAAGGCGCGCGGCCTGCGATTCACAGGCGAAACACAGCCGCATTATCTGCTGCGGGTCGACACGGATCTGAAGGACGTCGGCCCTCTCTTGAAAATGAACCCGCCAGTGCGCTCGAAGGAGCACCAGGACGCGCTGTGGGAGGGCTTGCTCGACGGTTCGATCGACATGATCGCAACCGACCATTCGCCGCACACACTCGAAGAAAAGGGCTGCGACATCAATGGCAAGATGACCAAATCCGCGATTTGGGACTGCATCTCCGGCTTCTGCGGTGTCGAAACCAACGTCCCCCTGATCTTGACGCAGGTCAATAAGGGCCGCATGACGCTCAACCACTACGTCAAGGTGCAGAGCGAAAATGTCGCCAAGGTCTGGCAGATGTATCCGAAGAAAGGCGCCATCCGGCTCGGATCCGACGGCGATTTCACCATCGTCGATATGAATAAAGAACGGACCATTGACCCGAAAAAACTGCACAGCAAGAACCCTCCGACGCCTTGGGGCGGCTGGAAGGTCAAAGGCATGCCGGTTTACACAGTCGTGAGAGGCAACGTGCAGATGAAGGATGGCGAGCCGGTCGGCAAAGTGATCGGCCAGATGCAGACGCCGCTCATAAACTGATCGTGCAGCACGAAAATGGCTGTCGCATCCGGCGCCTTGCAAGGGTTGATGGCACAACCCACCTTTAAGGTTGCCATGAGCCGAGAGGCCGCAAGCCCAAATTCCAAAGCATCCGTGATTATCCTGACCGGCTTTCTCGGCTCAGGCAAAACCACGCTGCTCAACCGCATACTGACCGCCGAGCACGGCCGCCGCGTTGCCGTGATCGTCAATGAGTTCGGGGAGGTGGGAATAGACCATCATCTGCTGCTTTCCTCAAATCAGGAAGTGGTGCAGATGAACAATGGCTGCGTCTGCTGCACCGTCCGCGGCGATCTGGTGCGCAGCTTCTTCCACCTCATGGAACACCGTGAGAAATTCGACACCGTGGTCATCGAGACCACCGGCCTCGCGGAGCCTGCGCCGGTGGCGCAGAGCATCTACGCCGACGAACGCATTCGGAGCCAATTTACGCTGGCGGGCGTCGTCACAGTGGTCGATGCCAAGTATATCGCGATGCGGCTCGAAGAATCTGGAGAGGCATGCGAGCAGGTAGCCTTCGCCGATCTGATCGTGCTGAACAAGACGGATCTGTCCACGCCAGAGAAATTGGATGAGACGGAACATCTGCTCACGCGACTGAACAAAGTCGCGAAGATCCATCGCACGAAGAACTCAGAGATGGACCTCACGGCTATCTTTGATATCAACAATGTTGAGCTCTCCGTTAAGCTCGACGACCATG
>VAZM01000652.1 GCA_005883135.1 Alphaproteobacteria bacterium | reverse complement strand
TTGCGTCGACCATCGGGAAGGCGCTGCAGCTGGATCAGCAAGCGTATGGCTGAGGCAATTTGGCTACGAATGCTCATGGAATTTATATTCATGCCGGCCATGCTGACCATCTGCTCGAGCCGCTTTAGCGCGTCACGTGGCGAATTTGCGTGCACTGTGGTCATCGACCCTTCATGACCCGTGTTCATCGCCTGAAGCATGTCGAACGCCTCCTCGCCCCGGCACTCACCTACAAGGATGCGATCGGGACGCATGCGAAGCGCGTTCTTCACAAGTTCGCGTTGGCGAATCTCGCCTTTGCCCTCGGCGTTCGGCGGCCGAGTCTCCATCCGCCCGACATGTGGAAGCTGCAGCTGCAATTCGGCGGCGTCTTCGATGGTGATGATTCTTTCCTCGGGAGGAATGTAACTCGACAAGGCATTCAGCAGGGTCGTTTTACCGCTCCCGGTGCCGCCCGAGACGATAAGCGATATCCTTCCCTTTACGGCAGCCCGCAGCAAGTCTGCCATTCCGCCACGAAGAGCCGCCATCTCTACGAGGCGATCCATCGAGAACGGCCTCTTGGAGAATTTTCGGATTGAAACCAGGGGGCCATCCACCGCGACCGGTCGGATCGCGACGTTGACGCGTGATCCATCAGGCAACCGCGCATCGACGGTCGGGGAGGATTCGTCGACCCGGCGGCCAACATATGCAACAATCTTTTGGACAATGCGCATGAGATGCGCTTCGTCCTTGAAATGGACTTTCGTCTCTTCGAGCTTGCCGAATCGTTCGACGAAGCATTTCTTGTGCGTATTGATGAGAATATCGTTGACGGTCGGATCCTTGAGCAAGGGCTCGATCGGACCAAAGCCCGTCATTTCGTCGACGATTTCCTCGGCGAATGCCTGCAGCTCCTTTTGGTTGAGGGAGAGCCGCTCGTTACGCATGTATTCGCCGAGATAGGTGCGAACCTCACGGACGAGGTCCTCGCGCGGGAGCTTTTCCAGGGAAATAAGATTGAACTCGTCAATGATTCGCTCATGCAGCTTTAGCTTCTCGTCGAGCAGCGCTGGCCGCTGGGCCATCAGCTCGCGGTAGTGGTCGAGTGCGACCGTATCAGGGACAGGCGTGACGACGTCGGTGTTTGGCCGTGCTCGCGTTCGGCTCGCAGCATTGGAGAAAAAGCGGGCGCCTTATACGTACCCCGTTCAACATCCGCCCTAATGTAATGGAATGGCGGGAGAAAAGCACCTCGAATCTAGGGCGCGGCTAATGGGCTGACATTCTGTTTGCGGTCGCTGCTGGCATCAAACCAGACACTACCGACGCCAGGGCGCGAACGTCCTTGGCGACTTTGTTCGAGTGGCTTGTGAGCGAGATGGGAATGCCGGTGTTAAGACTATGATTAACGGCAGCGGGATCGTCTCGAATGTAGACAACCGTTTGATCGCCGAGTGCCGTTTTCACGTGCCGCCGGCGCGCGATGCCCCCGGCAAGGCGGGATTCGCATCGGTTGAGGGCGACGACGATCTGCGGCGGGCTACGTTCTGCGTTTTTGAGTTCTTGGACAATCTCGGCAATCCGACGCAGGCCAGGGACATGGTTGAATCCGGTGACGACGGCGAGATCACAAACCGAGATGATCTGGTCGGTCCAATCAAAACACATCGGCGGCAGGTCCACGAGCACCAGATCATATCGCAATGAGATCATGCGAAAGAGGGCATCGAGGACCGCCATGTTCATCTCGACCGCGGCCCCCCTGTTTCTCGGCGTTGCGAGCACGTCGACGCCGCTGGTCGCATGACGGCTGACAAAAAGATCGAACAGTTGCGTGTCGAGCCTGTCGGGGTTCTCGATGATGTCCTGCATCTGGAGGCGAGGCTCGATGTCGAGATAATCGCAAACGTGACTGCCCTGCAGATCCAGATCAAGCAGGCAAATTCGCCGGCTGGGGGTTTTTTTGCTGAGCGTCATCTGCATAGCGCTTTCAATTGCAAGCGTGGCGTTGCCAACCCCGCCGCTGCTTGGCACGAAGGCGACGATCACAGGTCGCACTGATTGATCGCGGCCAGGCTCGATCGGCCGGCTGGTACGAGAAATAATATCCAGAATTTCCTGCGGCGCGTCTTGCAGCGATACCCAGTCGGCGCGTCCGGTGCGGACCAGTCGCTTGTAATCGCTGGCCGAAATTTCCCGGCTGATGAAAATAGAGAACACGCCCAGATTTGCTTGCTCGGCAAGGTTGATGATGCGATCGAAGGACTGGGCACCGAACATCGGAGAGAGAATATAGTTCTGCTCGTGGTTGACCGAGCCACCCTGGCCGACCCGGGCGACGCCCTCGTCGAGCTTTGCGACCTTCTGCATATTCGGCAGCCGGCTTCGTATACGGGCCTCCAGTTCGTTCAATTCGCTGGATTCGATGCCGGCAGTAAAGAAATAGACTTGCATCAGACCTGATGGTTGCGGCTTGCGGCGCGATTGGCGAGGGATCCTCGCTCGGGTGGGTTGTCGTGGTCATTTCCGGGGCCGCAATATCGCCGAATTCCGGGGGCCGGCCA
>VAZM01000321.1 GCA_005883135.1 Alphaproteobacteria bacterium | reverse complement strand
CCTTGTCCGTCGTAGTAAGAGACCGCGGCGAAATGCAGGGCGTAATTGGTTTCGCGCGACAGATTCCATGTGGTGTTACGCGAGAGCACATCTACCTTGCGCTTCTGTAGCTCCGTGAACCGTTCGTTGGCGTCGAGCGGGACGAATTTGACCTTGGTCGGATCGTCGAAGATCGCAGCCGCAATGGCGCGGCAAAAATCGACATCGAAGCCGGACCAGTTTCCCTTCTCGTCGGCGCTCGAGAAGCCGGGGAGGCCGGTGTTGACGCCGCAAAGCACCGCGTCCCGGCGCACGGTTCTTTTCAGAGTTCGCGTGTCGTATCGCTCGTAAGCGATGGCGGCCGCCGCCACCGCGATGGCAACTGCAAAACCAATCAAGAGGCCGGACCGAAAGTTCAGTGCAAAGAGCTTCGGCATGTCCTATCTCGCTTCCTGAAGGTTGCGTCGTATCATCACAATTCCGGCTTCTGCCGGATGATAACCTTGGTCCCGACGGGAATTCGATCGTAGAGATCCATCACGTCGCCATTGACGAGCCGGAAACATCCGGACGACACGGCGGTGCCGATGGTCTTCGGCTGATTGGTGCCGTGGATGCGGTAGACGGTCTCGCCGAGATACAGCGCGCGCGCGCCCATGGGATTGCCGGGCCCTCCGGCCATAAAGCGGGGCAGGTAGGGCTGGCGCGCGATCATTTCCGCCGGCGGAGTCCAGTCGGGCCACTCCTGCTTGCGAGTGATGTGCTGCAGGCCTTGCCATTGAAAACCCTCGCGACCGACGCCGATGCCGTAGCGGATCGCACGCCCGCCCGGCTGCACCACATAGAGAAATCGCTCGGCGGTCTGAACGATTATCGTGCCGGGAGGCTCGGTGGAGCGGTACAGAACGACCTGGCGGCGAAACTGCAGCGGCAGTTGCTCATCGGCGGCGTTGGGAACGACGCCTGGTTCGTCGCCGATCGACATATCCACGCGTTGCGCCAACGCGTGAGAAATCGGGAGGGAGAAGATCGCTGCTAGAAGGATCAGGAAACACCAGCAGAAGCGAAATAGCATCTGGGGATCTCACATTAAAACCGAGTCGCGCCGGCCGCATAAAATCCATTTCTTCGGGAGTGGGCAAGGCCGCCGCGGGGATTCGATCAAGCTAACGTCTCCAAACCCCGTTGCCCGTTCGAATTGGTGGAAGAATCGACATAACCTCTCCCAACCAAGCTCGAATTTGTCCGATTTCGGCCGACTTCAGCCGCCAAACTCGTCAAACCAGCTTAGGTGTGGGAAGAGGGCAGAATGGTGGCAAGTCGGCGCCTCGCCGAAGAAAGCCGACAGTATCGTCTCACAGCTCGATGAAGACCTTCCCGTCTTCGACCACGGTGGGATAGGTCCTGATCGGGACCATGCACGGCGGCCCCACCACCGCTCCGGTCTTGATGTTGAACTGTCCGCCGTGAAAATTGCATTCGACGACGTCGCCGTCGACGAAGCCCTCCGACAGCGATCCGGGCCCATGCGTGCAGTGATCGTCGGTGACGAAGAACTCGCCATCGACATTGAAGACCGCGAGTGCCAGATCGTCGCGCTCGACCTTCAACACGGCCCCGACCTCGACGTCGGACGCATTGCATAATTCGATCTTGCTCGGCATCGGTTCTCCCGATTGAAATCGCCGGCGCCGATCACGCGGTTGCCGGATGCAATTCGCGGCGCCCTCCGACCTGCGACAGCCTCAACACCGCCTCGATCATGGCGCCGGGGTCGGCCACACCCTTGCCGGCGATGTCGTGCGCGCTGCCGTGCGCGACCGAAGAGAACAGGATCGGGCTGCCGATGGTCAGCGCCGCGGCCGCCTTTTGCGCCACGAGCTTCGCCGCGATGTGCCCTTGATCGTGCAGCATCACGATGAAGGCATCGACGCCGGGCCGCTGAAACAGGGTGTCGGCGCCGTACGGTCCGGTGACGGCGAGGCCGCTCTCCGCCGCGGCGTCGATCGCCGGCCGGATGATGTCGATCTCCTCGCGTCCGAACAAGCCGCCTTCGCCCGCGTGCGGGTTGAGGCCGCCGACCGCGATCCTCGGCGCCGCCGTTCCCATGCGCCTGAGCGCGCGGTCGGTGGCGGCGATGACGCGCGCGATCCGCTCGCGCGTGATCATGTCGATCGCCTGCCGCACGCTCCGGTGCAGCGTGGCGTGCACGATCTTCACGGCATCGAAGCATAGCATCAGGTAGACGTCGTCCTCGTCGGTACCGGTCTCACGCGCCACGAACGACGGATAGCCGTCGAAGCGGATGCCGGCGAGCGCGATCGAGGTTTCGTTCTGCGGCGCCGCGACCACCGCGTCGGCTTCGCCCGCGAGCGCCGCCTTGATCGCCGCGCGCGCAAAGGCAAGCGAGGCGCGGCCGCTCGCGGCGCCGGTGGTTCCGAACCCGAGCCCGGCGAGGTCCGGCTGCGCGCAGTCGAGCACGGTGAGACGCGCTTGCGACCAGTCGGCATCGGCGGGGCGCGCGATCACGTGCAGATCGGCCGCGATGCCGCAGGCCGCGGCCTGCCGCCGCAGCACGCCGGCGTCGCCGACCAGGAGCGCTTTGCACGCGCCGCGCACGGCAGGTTCGCGCGCCGCCTTGAGGCTGATCTCCGGTCCGATGCCCGCAGGATCGCCGATGGCGATGGCGATGGTCGGCTTGTCTAGCATGCGTGGACCCCCGCCTCTTATGTCGTTGTTACGAAGCGCAGGCGCGAGAGGCTTGTCATTGCCAGGGCATGAGCGAGGCGTGGATCACGTCGGGGATGCCCTCGCCGCCGACCGACCTGATGGCAAGATCCACGTCTTTGAGCCCGAACCTGTGGGTCGTGACCTTTTCCAGCGGAAAGCGCCTCGAGGCAAGCTGCGCCAGCGCAAGCTCGCACGCCTTGAAGCTGTGGCCGCGCGCGCTCTTGATGGTGATGAACTTCACAGTGACTTTCTCGAGCGGGAAATTGGGAAACTCCTTCATCTCGCCCTGGACCACGATCGTTCCGCCCTTGCCGGAAAGCGCCTCGAGGCAAGCTGCGCCAGCGCAAGCTCGCACGCCTTGAAGCTGTGGCCGCGCGCGCTCTTGATGGTGATGAACTTCACAGTGACTTTCTCGAGCGGGAAATTGGGAAACTCCTTCATCTCGCCCTGGACCACGATCGTTCCGCCCTTGCGCTTGAGCGCCTCGACGCCGAGCAGAATCGGAATCGTCCCGGCGCCGGCGGTGCAATCGAGCGCCACGTCGACGCCCTTGCCGCCGGTGATCTCCATGATGCGCGCGAGCGGGTCCTCCTTGTCGACGTCGATGGTGAAGTCGGCGCCGAGCTCGCGCGCGACTTCCATGCGCGCGCGGTCCTTGGATGTGCCCGTCACGATGATGAGCGCGGCGCCCGCCTGCTTGCAGATCACCGTCTGCGAGAGCCCCTGCTGGCCTGGGCCTTGGATGAGCACGCGGGAATTGTAGCCGACGCCGCCGTCGAACAAGGACCATTCCACGCCGTTCGCCATCGGCGTCACCAATCCGGCGAGCTCCGGGGTGACTCCCTTGGGCACGTGGTGCACGACGGCGTTCCAGGGAAGGTAGACGTAATGGGCAAAGCCGCCCCACAGGTGCGGAGCCTTCTCCGCCGACGTGTAGCCGTAGCGGATGGCGTCGGGATTGCGGCGCCAGTCGGTGTTTTCACAGTGGCGGTACTGGCCGAGGTGGCACCACTCGCACTTGCCGCAGGCCACATAGTGCTCGACGAAGACCAGGTCGCCTTCCTTGAAGCCCTTGCGCCGGGTGAACTCGCGCCCGGCCTTGGCGATGACGCCGATGTTCTCGTGGCCCATGATCACCGGGCTTTTGGTCGGCGGGGTCTTGTAGAGCTTGACATCCGTTCCACAGATGCCGGCGACCTCCATCTTCATCAACGCGGCGTCGGCCGGGATGTCCGGCATCGGGTATTCGCGGATCTCGGTCTTGCTCGGTCCGACGCGAACCGCCGCCAGCACGCTTTCCGCCACCGCAACTCCTCCAATGATCGACGGCGGGCAATCTAGGACCGGACCTGGACCGGTCAAGGTGATTTTCATGCGCAAGTGCCGCCGATTTGAAATTCCTGCACCGTGTGCCGCGAGTCCGCCTCAGGAATTTCAAATCGAAAAGCGGCACTAGAATCATAGAGTTGCTAGTGACCTTTGGTTTTCGAAGTTCGTACTCGAGTGTGCCGCGCTGTATCACGAACTTCGAAAACCGGGCACTAGTGCCGCCGATTTGAAATTCCTGCACCGTGTGCCGCGAGTCCGCCTCAGGAATTTCAAATCGAAAAGCGGCACTAGAATCATAGAGTTGCTAGTGCCCTTTGGTTTTCGAAGTTCGTACTCGAGTGTGCCGCGCTGTACCACGAACTTCGAAACCCGGGCACTAGCGCTGCGCCCGCGCGCGGCGATGGACAGGCGAGCCGGCAGGTGCTTGTGATGGCAGGAGGGCCGGCATCGGCCCTACTCGATGCCATGCCCGGATCAGCGATGCTGCGCTCCTTCGAGAAGCGTCCCGAACACCTGCAAGCGCTCGACCGCGTGAAGGCGTGGACGCGCGCGCGCTTCAAGCTTGCCGAAGACGTGCCGATTCTGGTCAGTGAAGTTGCCTGCGGCCTGCCCGGGTGTCCGCCGCTGGAGACGGTGATCGCGTTTTGGACGCAAACCGACACGCGCCACCATTTCAAGGTGTTCAAGCGCCTCGAGGAGGTCGTCGCCGACGACCTGCCTCCGACGTGGATGAAAAACGCACTGATCGCGCTGGACGGCGACGGTCTCGAATGCTGCTGACCGCGGCGCCGCTTGCCCAAGCACGCTCGAATGCCTAGGCTGAACGCGCCTGGAACGAGGTCCCGCGCAGCGGAATGCGGGTCCGCGCGTGCGCCGGCGGCCGGGCCGATCACGGACAAGACCGAATGCTGCGCAAAGAACAGAACGACCTCCTGACGCAAACCGGCCCCGGCACGCCGATGGGCCGCATGTTTCGCGCCTATTGGCTGCCCGCGCTCTTGGTCGAGGAGCTGCCAGAGAACGATTGCCCGCCGGTGCGCGTCAAGATTTTGTCCGAACGGCTGCTTGCCTTCCGCGACAGCGACGGCCGGTACGGATTGATCGACGAGTTCTGCGCCCACCGCGGCGTGTCGCTGTGGTTCGCCCGCAACGAGCAGTCCGGGCTACGCTGCGCCTACCACGGCTGGAAATATGACGTAACCGGACAGTGCGTCGACGTTCCCTCCGAGCCGCGCGAGAGCGGCTTCTGCCAGAAGATCAAGCTCAAGTCTTACCCGCTGGTGAAGCGCGGGCCCGTGCTGTGGACCTATATGGGCCCGCCGGAGAAGCGGCCGCCGCT
>VAZM01000231.1 GCA_005883135.1 Alphaproteobacteria bacterium | reverse complement strand
TGCGGGTTGACCGCGCGGTACTTCGCCTCGCGCTGGACGCCCTTCGTTAGATCGACGTTGATGACCTCCTCCGGCGCGAGGCCTTTGAGGTTGAGCGCGATGCGCACGCGGAACGTCGCCAGCGAGCGCCAGAATGAAAATAGCTTCACGGCCCCTGCCCTTCCGATAACTGTGAACGGACTAGTTCTACCATAATATCGGTTGCGGGCCGTTCCGACGATCCGCGCGACCGCCAGGCCGACGCCTTCGGCGGCGTCACCGGCTTGCACTTCGGCCCCGGGCGGCAGCCTGCATGCCCCTCGTTCCGCCCAAAAAAACGGCAGCGCGGACGGGCAGCGGGCGCCGCAAGTCGGACAAGGGCGGTCCCGCTCAGGGGCCGACCACGAGGCGTCATGCGCGGACAGACGCGCGTCGAGATGCGCGCGTAAACGCGCTCTTGACCCGCGCATCCATTCCTTCGCAAAAGCTCGGCAATGAGACCCTCAATTCAGCGCCCATGGGGACCGGCATAGCCACGGCTACGCCGGCTGCGGCCATCTGGCGAGGTGTGCGGTGCAACCGCGGTAAGGTAAGCTCACGCCGCTGTTGCGATCGGAGAAGGACCGGGGGAGGAATGAATACGCAGTTCTGGCTGATCCAGGCGTTCAACGGAATTTCCTACGGCGCCCTGTTGTTCCTGGTGGGCAGCGGGCTTTCGCTCATCTTCGGGGTGATGCGCATCGTCAATCTGTCGCATGGCTCGTATTTCCTGTTGGGCGGATATGTCGCGCTGTCGGTCATCTGGACGACCGGCTCATGGGCGCTTGCGCTGCCGGTCGCGGCGCTGGCGATCGCCGTGGTGGGCCTGCTGATGGAGCGGATTTTCCTGCGGCCGTTAGGCTTTGATCCGCTGCGGCAGGTGCTGCTGACGGTCACTTCGACATCAACCCGCCCGAGGCGCTGACCCGGAGCATCGTCATCGGCGGACTCTATCTGCCGCTCTACCGTGTCTTCATGATCGCCATGGCGGCGGCGATCGGGCTCGCGCTTTGGCTGGTCATGGAGAAGACGCGCATGGGCGCGGCGGTTCGCGCCACCGTCGACGACGCGCAAATGGCGCGCGGCGTCGGCATCGATACCTCGCGCATTTCCATGTTCATCTTCGCGCTCGGCGCGTTCCTGGCGGCGTTGGGCGGCGTGATTGGCGGCGCCTTCCTCGGCATCTATCCCGGCCTGGACTTCGAGATGCTGCCGATCGCCTTTGCCGTGGTGATCATCGGCGGGATGGGAAGCCTCGGCGGCGCCGCGATTGGCGCGCTGCTCGTCGGCCTCGCGGATAATTTCGGCAAGGCGCTTTTTCCCGAGGTCTCCTATTTCACCCTCTACGCGCCGATGGCGCTGATCCTGGCGGTCAAGCCGACCGGACTGTTCGGACGGGAGTGATCGACGGCGCATGAAGAGCCAGAACATCAAGGTCTTGAGCGTCGTCGTGGCCCTCGCCGCGCTCGCCATCATCGTTCCGAATAGCAACTCGTTCGTCATTCTGCTGACGACGCGCGCGTTGGCGCTCTCGATTCTGGTGATGAGCGTCGACGTCCTGCTCGGCTATACCGGCCTTCCCTCCCTCGGGCAGGCAGCCTATCTCGGCGTCGGCGCGTATGTGACCGCGATCCTCGCCACCAGGTACCAGTTCGGGCTGGGATACGATTTTTGGATTGTCGCCCTGCTCGGCATCTGCTTCAGCGCCGCCTTGGCGGCTGTTTTCGGCCTCCTCGCCATCCGCGCGACCGGCGTGTATTTCCTGATGATTACGCTGGCGCTCGGGCAATGCGCCTGGGGGCTCGCCTACCGCTGGAATTCGCTCACCGGCGGCGACAACGGCATCAATTTGCGCGCGCGGCCGAAATTCGGCATCGACCTCGCGAACGAGGTGACCTTCTTCTATCTGGTGTTCGGTTTTTTCGCCGTGTCGCTGCTGCTAATGTACACGCTGGTCCGATCGCCTTTCGGACGCAGTCTGATGGGCATTCGCGAGCGCGAGCTGCGCATGAAAATCCTCGGCTACAACACCTGGCTGCACAAATACCTCGCCTTCATCATCGCCGGCGGGTTCGGCGGGCTGGCGGGCGTGCTGTGGGCGCATACCGCCGGCATCGTCAGCCCGGAGAACGTCGTGCTGACCACGTCGGTCGACGCGCTGTTGATGGCGGTGCTCGGCGGCGCGGGCACGCTGGTGGGCGGTGTGATCGGCGCGATGATCGTGTTCGGCCTGCGCGAATACCTCAGCACGCTGGTTCCCTGGTGGCAGTACGTGCTTGGCGCCGTCTACGTGCTCACGATCCTCTATCTGCCGACTGGATTGATGGGGATTCCGCAGCGAATCCGTCAGCGGCGAACGCTGATGGGACGCCGCAACGAGATGAAAAAGATCGCAACTGTGACTTCCTGATTTCGCGGGGCTCACACCAAGGAGAGGACTATGACAATCACCTTCCTACGCCGGCTCGGTCCGCCGCTGTTGGGCGGCGCTGTGGCGCTAAGCCTCACACCGGCTGCGAACGCCACCGAGGAGCTGCGCATCGGATTTGTGGCCCCGACCACCGGCATCTTCGCCCAGGTCGGCAAGGACATGGTCGACGGCTTCCAGCTCTATCTCGACGACGTGAATAGCGACTTCGGCGGGGCCAAGGTGAAGTTCATCGTCGAGGACGAACAGGGCAAGCCCGACACCGCCGTCACCCGGGCGAAGAAGCTCGCCTTGCAGGACAAGGTGCATCTGCTCGTCGGCGGGCTCTTGGCTTCGAGCGGCTACGCGCTGGCGCCGGTCAGCACCGCCGAGAAGACCGTCTACGTCGTGCCGGTCTCCGCCGCCGACGACCTGACGCAGCGGGATCTCGCCAAATATCCGTACCTGGTCCGCACCGGCTGGAGCAGCTCGCAACCGAGCCATCCGTTCGGGCAATGGGCCTGCGACCAGGGCTACAAGAAGATCGCCGCGATCGGCGCCGACTATGCCTTCGGCTACGAGGTCATCGGCGGCTTCCAACGCGCCTTCGAAGCCTGCGGCGGACAGATCATCCAGAAGATCTGGCCGCCGATCGGCACCAAGGATTTCGGACCCTACATCCCGACGATCAGGCAAGACGCCGACGCGATCTTCACCCTCATGGTCGGCCCCATGTCGCTGCAGTTCCCCAAGCAGCTCGCCGCCTCCGGCAACAAGAAGCCGGTGCTGGGCGGCGGGACCAGCTACGACGAGTTCGTATTGCCGTCCATGGGCGACGAGGTGATCGGTCACGTCTCCGCGCTGCAATACAGCGCCGCGCTGGAAACGCCGAAGAACGAGGCATTCGTGAAAAAATATCGCGCCAAGTTCGGCAAGGTGCCTTCGTACTATTCGGAGACCAACTATACGTCGGCGCAGATGATCCACGAGGTCATCAAGAACAACAAGGGCAACTTCCCGGGCGCCGAGGAGTTCGTCAAGCAGCTCGCCGCGCTGAAATTGGATACCATCCGCGGTCCGGTCAGCATCGACGACATGCGCAATCCCGTGCAGAACATCTACATCAAGAAGGTCGAGAAGAAGAAGATGTTCGGCTACGACAAGGAGGAGCTCTGGAACACCGTCATCAAGACCTATCCGAACGTCACCCAGTTCGGGCAGTTCAACAAGGACGAATTCCTCAAGACGCCGGTCTATAGCCGCGACTTCCCGCCCTGCAAATTCTGCAATTAGCGCTTGCCGGCCGGGGTGCCCGCGGCGCCCCGGCCGCTTCACGTGGGATTGGCGAGGGGGAGCGAGGTGAACGCGGACGGCGGCTGCCCCGCCCTCGAGCTGCGGGGTCTCTCCAAAAGCTTCGGCGGGCTTGCCGCCGTGCGCGGCGTCACGCTCACGGTCATGCCCGGCCAGCGCAAGGCCATCATCGGACCGAACGGCGCCGGCAAGACGACGCTGTTCAATTTGATCACCGGAATTCTCCCCGCCAGCTCCGGTCAAGTGATGCTGTTCGGCCAGGACGTGACAAAGTGGCCGAGCCATCGCCGTACGGCGCTGGGCATGGCGCGCACCTTCCAGGTCACCAGCCTGTTCCCGAGGCTCACGGTTCTCGACAACGTGCTGCTGGCGATCGAGGGGCTGCGGCCGACGAAATTCGTGATGTGGCGGTTTCTTTCCTCTTATCGAGACGTCTACGAGAAGGCGCACGGGCTCTTGGAACGCGCCAGGTTCCTCGACCGCAAGGACACCGAAGTGCGTTATCTCTCCCACGGCGAGCAGCGGCAGCTCGAGATCGTGGTCGGTCTCGCCAGCGATCCCAAAATCCTGCTGCTGGATGAACCGGCCGCCGGCCTCTCCTCTGGCGAATCCTCGGAGATGATCCAGTTCCTCGCCCAGCTCGATCGCAGCCTCGCCATCCTGCTCATCGAGCACGACATGGACGTGGTGTTCGATGTGGCCGAGCACATTTCCGTGCTGCATTTCGGCCAGGTGCTGGAAGCGGGACCGGCGGAGCAGATCCGGCGCAGCGAGAAAGTGCAGCAAATCTATCTCGGGACCGGCTGAGCCATGGCCATCCTGGAAGTTCAGGACATCCACACCTACTACGGGGACGCCTACGTCCTGCAGGGGCTCTCGTTGCGGCTCGAGGAAGGACAGATCCTGGGATTGCTTGGGCGCAACGGGGTGGGCAAGACGACCTTGGTGAACTCGATCGTCGGCTTCAATCGTCCGCGCCGGGGCAAGATCGTTTTCAAGGGCGTCGACATCACCGCGGCGTCTTCGTTCGAGACGGTGCGCAGCGGCATGGGGCTAGTGCCCCAGGGCCGGCGCGTGTTTCCCACGCTCAGCGTCGAGGAAAACCTCATGGTCGCCGAGCGCAGCGTCGACCGCCGCGGCTGGAACATGGAACGGGTCTACACGCTGTTTCCCCGCTTGCGCGAACGGCGCAGCCAACGCGCGAGGACGCTGTCCGGCGGCGAGCAGCAGATGCTGGCCATCGGCCGCGGTCTCATGACCAACCCGGACTGCCTGATCATGGACGAGCCTTCCGAGGGGCTCGCGCCCATCATCATCCAGGGGCTATGGAAGGCGATCGCGCAATTGAAGGAGCAAGGCCATTCCATTCTGCTCGTCGAGCAAAACGCCGCGCTGGCGCTCGAGCTGGTCGACTACGTGCACGTCATGAGCAAGGGGCAGGTCGTCTACTCCTCCCCCCCGCAGGAGCTGCGCGCGAATGACGAGATCAAATCCCGCTACCTCGGCATCTGATCGCGCTTGCAATCCTTACAGGGAATTAATCGCGAGAGGCTGCGAATGCGGCGCGAAGCGTGGGACAGGATTGGCCGCAATATTGTAAAAGCCACCCCGGCCACACCGGACCTGCGGCATCGGATCGAGCGAGCGGGTCCGTGAACAACAGCCAGAGGGAGAAACGCCATGACCGTCAATCGCCGTACCGTGATCAAGGGAGCGCTCGCCGCGGGGGTCGCGACGCAGGCGTTCAAAGTGCCCGCCGCGGTGGCGCAGGCGGCGCCGCTGCGCGTCGGATTCCTGACCATCAAGACCGGGCCCCTCGCCTCGGGCGGGCTGCAGATGGAGCAGGGCCTTACCGTCTTCTTCAAGGAGCGCAACAACACGCTCGCGGGCCGGCCGGTCGAGCTTCACACCGCCGACACCGCCGGCAATCCGGCGCAGGCCCGCACCAAGACCCAGGAGTTGGTCGAGCGGCTCAATGTCGCGGTGCTGATCGGCCCGCTCGCGGCGTTCGAAGCCCTGGCGATCGACGATTACGTCCGCTCCTCGCGCACGCCGATTCTCTCCGTCGCCGGCGCCGAGGACATGACCCAGCGCAAGCCCAACCCGTGGTTCGTGCGGCCGAGCTGCACCTCGGCACAGCCGAGCCACCCGCTCGGCGAGTACGCCGCCAAGGAACTCAAGTGCAAGCGGGTCGCGGTGATCGCCGACGATTTCGCCTTCGGCCACGAAAATGTCGCGGGCTTTCAGCGCGTGTTCGAGGACAACGGCGGCAAGGTCGTGCAGAAGCTCTGGACCCCGCTCAACGCGCCGGACTACGGCACCTACATCTCGCAGCTCAAGGGCGATCTCGACGCGGTCTATACCGGGCACGCCGGCTCCAACGGCTTCAAGTTCATTCGCCAGCTGCGCGAGTACGGCAACAAGGTGCAAATCCTCGGCGGCTTCACGCCGGTCGACGAATCGCTGCTGCAGCAGATGGGCGATGACGCGCTCGGCGCGATCACCGGCAATTGGTATTCGGCCGAGCTCGATTTTCCGATCAACAAGAAGTTCGTCGAAGCGATCCGCCGCGACTACAAGACCGATCCCGGCGTCTACGCCGCGGAGACCTATGTCTGCGGCGAGGTGCTCGACCACGCGCTC
>VAZM01000230.1:456-6037 GCA_005883135.1 Alphaproteobacteria bacterium | reverse complement strand
GATGAGGTTATGCAACCACAGGTGCTCGCAACTGCCATCGCGGCGTCTCTGCTAGCGGCCATCGCAATGCCGGATGCGTCCTCCGGCATCGCCCGTGCACAGACTCCCGAAAAAATTACCGTGCGTTTCACTTGGAAGCTCAAGGGCGAGTATGCGCCGCTCTTCGTCGCCCTGGAGAAGGGCTATTACAGCGCCGAAGGGCTCGACGTGCAGCTGTCGGAGGGCAACGGAGCCCAAAACGTGCTCAAGGCGCTGGCGGCCGGCAACGAAAAGTTCGGCTATGGACCGGCGGTCGCTGCCGCGCGGGCGGTGAGTCAAGGTTTGCCGATTAAGGTCGTCGCCCTCTATCAGACCAGCGCTCCGATGGCTGTGATCGCGTTCCCCGACACGCCGCTCCAGGGCCCGAAGGACCTAGAGGGCAAGCGGCTCGCGATTTCGGTTGGCGAGACCTTCGGCGACATGATCCACCCCTTTACGCGGTTCAACAACGTCGACCTCGGCAAGATCCAGCTCATTCAGATGGACGCGTCGGCGCGCACCACGCAGTTCCTCACGCGCAAGGTTGACGTCATGTCGGTCTATCTCAGCAATGAGCTGCCGCAGATCGAGAGGCGCGCCGGCGTGAAGTTTAACGTGGTCAAAGTGACCGACTTCGGCCTCAAGGTGCTCGGCTCCTCGATGTACGTGAGCAACGCTTTCGCCGAGCAGAAGCCAGACACGGTGAAGAAGCTCCTGCTTGCGACCGCCAAGGGTTATCGCGACGCCATGGCGAACCCACGGGACGCAGCGAAGATCATGGCACGCCATATGGCCGTGCCGGAGCAGCCGGACGTGCTCGAGCAGCAGGTTGAGGCCACGGTGGTCACCACCAATGCTCCCCCCGGGCAGCCGATCGGCTGGCAGGCTGAAGCAGACTGGCGCGCCAACCTTGAGCTGTTGAAGGAAACCGGCGACATCGTCGAGGTCAAGCCGCTGAACAGCTATTTCAGCAACACGTACCTGCAATAAGCCGCCGCCTATGTCTTCCACGCGCGCTTTCATCCGGCGGGGCTGTGTCCGCGCTGCGCGGCGATAAGCAACATGTCACAAATGAATCTCACGGCCGAGGAGCAGGCGCTGCGGGCGGGCGAGTACGGGCCGGCGGCGCAGTGGGCAATCGAGCATCAGATCAAGGTCGGCGAGTATCTCGGCGCGGGCGACTTCGTCCCGGTGACGCAGGCGCACATCATGGCCGACACCGAGTCGCTCGGCGAAGCCGGCGTCGAATGGCTCGAGCGGTTGGCGCGGCTGCCGGCGCACGCGCGGCGGGTGCGCATTCCCACCATCACCGATCCGCGCGGCACCGATTTTGCCGCCGCCCATCGCCTCAAGCAGAAGCCGTGGATGGTCGAACTCGAACGCCGGGCGATCACGGCGTTCGAGGCACTCGGCGTGTTGATGACCAACACCTGCATCAACTATCAAACCATCATGGCGCCGC
Organism: Alphaproteobacteria bacterium; assembly: GCA_005883135.1. GTDB lineage: Bacteria > Pseudomonadota > Alphaproteobacteria > Rhizobiales > Xanthobacteraceae > VAZQ01. The sequence continues at coordinate 4,557 of VAZM01000230.1, read as the reverse complement.
TCGCGGGCGAGCACGTCGCCTACGGCGACACCGGGGTCGTCATCTACTGCAACAGCGTGTGCGGCGCGCGCTCGAACTTCGAGGGCGGCCCCTCGGCGCTCGCCGCGGCGCTGACCGCGCGCACGCCGCGCTACGGCTATCATCTCGACGAGCGGCGACGCTCGACGCTGCTCGTCGAGATCGACTTTGCGCCGCGCGAGCTCAACGAGTGGGGCGCGCTCGGCGCCCTCGTGGGGCGGCTCGCCGGCGACTATTGGCAAGTCCCCGCCCTGGTCGGCATCGAGCGCGTGCCGACCTCCGACGAGATGAAGCATTTCGGCGCGGCGCTGGCGAGCTACGGCTCGGTCGCGCTATTCCATATCGGCGGCATCACGCCCGAGGCGCGTCGGCTCGGCGACGTTCTCCCCGCGGGCTCGAACGTGCGCAGCCATGAGATCCACGAGGCCGACGTTCGCACCTTCACGGCGAGCTACGCGCGGGCGATCGACAGTGTCGACGTGGTCGTGTTCTCGGCTCCGCAGTTGAGCCTGATCGAGATGGCGCAGGTGGCGGGCCTGATCGAGGGACGCCACGCGCGCATCCCGCTTCTCGTCGTCACCAGCCCGCAGGTTAAGGGCGACGCCGACCGCATGGGCTTGACCGCACGCATCGAGGCCGCGGGCGGCACCGTGCTCGCCGGCATGTGCTTCTACCAGAGCTACGCGCGCGAGTTGGCGGAAGCGAACGGCTGGCGGCGGCTGGCGACGAACTCGGCGAAGCTCGTCAACATCATCGGCGGATACGGCTACCGACCGGTGCTGATGTCCATGCCGGCGTGCATCGACGCAGCGTGCAACGGCGGTAAGATCGCGCCATGAGCGGCGAGACCTTCTTTGCGGCGGCCGGGATGGGAGCGACAGTGCGCGGCGTGGCGCTGGTCGCCAAGGACGGGTTCTCCGCGCGCTACGATCTCGACCGCGTGCGCGGCGTATTCTCCCGTGCGGATCACAAGCTTGCCGGCGAAAGCTATGTCGGCCGCGTGCTCGTGCTCGATGCAGCCAAGGGCGGGGTCGCGAGCGCCTGGATGCTGCACGAGATGAAGGCGCGCGGCGTAATCCCGGCGGCGCTGGTGCTCAACGCGGTCAATCCGATCATGGTGCAAGGGGCGGCGCTCGCGGGCTTCACCATGCTCTCCGGTTTCGCTGTCGATATCACGCAGGCGATCACGAACGGTGCCATGGTAGAGGTCGACCCGACCGCTCCGCGGCCGTTCATAAAAGTGCTGTGATACGTTGCAAGCTCTTCACTATTCTCAACCCTTCCATGCCGCGATGTGTTCTCGCTATTGCGCGTTTTGCCTCGACCAATTGTCCGGGGTGAGATAAGCTTCATTCGTCACCAACAGTCTGCATGCTGCCGTGTCCGAAGCAATCGGCCGCGCGGCTATGTGCATCGGTTCGGGGCTGCGGCGTGCTGCAACAGCGCGGCAGAGACATTCAAGCGTGCGACCGTCGTGCTGATGAATTCGGGCGACGGGCTAGGGATGTGTCTGCTCCTCTCGTCCGTCGCGAGCCTCTGACATCAGGCCGCATCGGCAGTTTCCGCCGCAGAGCCATCAGTTCAAGCGCCATCAATAGCCGCGACGATGCCCGCGCAAATCGTGCGGCGAAGCGTATGCGGCCGATCTCGTTGGTTGTGAAAACCGCAGGAGGAGAGCGATGAATACCGATGACGCAGGAGCACGGGCCGGTATTCCGGAAGACGCGACAATCAGCAACCCATCCCGACCCTTTGTGCGGTTGCGCGGCAGCCTACCGTCCCCGCAGCCGCTTCTGGCACGAACACTCCGCCGGCGACCGCCGAACGGTGATGGCGATCCCGGCCCCGATGATGGGCCGCCTCCGCCCCCACCCCCGCCGCCGGTGTCGACTCCCGATCTGGGCATCCAGCTCGGAATTTGTTTACCCGACGACAGGAGCGGCGACCTCGTCTCCGCCGTACGCCAGGCGCTGGGGTCGAATGCGGACGTGCGAACCGCGTGCATCAACAACAGCCAGCGCGTCGGCATTTGGCTGCAGCCGGCCGTCAACGATCAGGACAATCAAGCGAGAAACCGGGGCTTGGAACGGTTCAACATCATCGGCGCCGGCGAGAGCCTGGCCTTCTTCATCAATTCAGCCCTGATCCGCCGGCGAGCTTTCGATAGCTGGAATGACCCCATAAAAACCCCGAAACGTCGGAATGGAGACGGCGATCCTGATCCGAACGGTCCCGTTCATCTCACCGCCTTCGGCGTGGATTTCGAGGCGCCGAACAAGATCGTCACCCGCATCGACGGCTTCGATGAACGTCCCTGGCCCGATGTCGACTTCGTGCTCACGATCACGGATACGTTGTCGGCCGCCGGCGGTGAAGTGCGCTGTGACAGCCAGCGCAATCTCGACGTCGACACGAGTTGGCTCAATTTCCTGACCGGGGTGTTCCTACTGGTGCTGCCGCCCCTCGGCATTGTCTTCCTCGTCGAGCGGATCATCGTCGGCAGCAGAGACGCGCCTGACGTCGACGCCGGCGCCGGCGGCGGCGTGCCGGCAATGATCCCGCAGGAGATTCTCATTCCCGCCGGTCTGAAGGTGGTCGCCTTCTACACTCGCCTCGACGTATTCCCAGGAGCGGTCGTGGCGGGCGGTACGTTCGACGTGGTGCCTCGCACCCCCGCCGTCACGATCAGCGGCCCCACCTTGATCTCGGTGACGGAGGGCACGGCGTCGGTGACGCGCAGCTACACGCTGCACACCGACGACCTTCGGCCGCCCTTCCAGGACGATGTGGTCGTATTTCCCGGTCCCTTCGTCTCCGGCGCGGCAGCGAGGATCCCAGGGGGAGGGCCGGGACCGGAGCGACCGCGGCCGACAATCGCGTGGAGCGGGGACGGGGTTGCGCTGCGTCCCCACGCGGAGACGACCGGTTTTCGCTTCGACCTCGCCGACGCGCACGTCGGCCAAATCGTCACCCGTCGCGTCGCGGTCCTTGTCGTCGATGCCGACGGTCTCAGCGCCTCCGGCGAACTGTTCGTTCGCATCCACATCACGCCCGCGGACACGGACGGCGACTTCCCGCCGATTTGCAAGATCAAACCATGGCTGCAGCAATGCCAGGAGCCGATGGCGCGCCTCGCCAAATCGCGGCGCAAGGAGCTCGCTTGAGACTCGTCGTCGTGCGCAGCGCAGCACGCACGAAGGCTGCGGGTCCCAAAAAGCCCGGCGCCATTTGTGACGCCGGGCGCGATCGATCGAGGGATGCCACAAGCCGATGGCAGGAGAGAATCTTAGTCCTGCCAGCTCAGTGGAACACGAAGGTGTAGTCGGCAAGCTCCGCAGCAGCGAGGCCTTTTGCGTTCATCATCATCTGCAGCGGTTCGATACCCTGGCCCATCGAGGGGCTAACACGCGCATTGGTGGCGGAGGTGGCCCATACTCCGACACCGGTCGCGATCATGGCGGCTGCAATTGCAAACAGACCGATCCTGCGCATCCGAATTTCTCCCGTGCAATGGGCTCACCCGCGACATGCGGTCGTACGAGCCGTGATCGAGGCGGTATGCCGGAGTATGGCTTCGGCCGATGTGATGGCCGTCACAAAATGATCGATTTGAAACTCAAGAAGCGCGAGCTCCGAGCGAGCTTGAGGCTGAGACAAAGTGATTTAACTGAGACACGTCGCCATCGACTTGGATGACCACGAGCTTGCATCGGATCATGCGAGCGGACCGGCGATAGGAATTGACTATGGCGAAAGCTCGCCAGCTTGTGATTTTGTCATAATGACATTTTGTGCCCGTATAATCGGGAGGTGCCCTCGCCGAAGGAGCCCCGGTCATGCCCGCCTACAACTACACCACGCTTGATGATCCTCTGCAGACCGATTTCATGACCCAAGCTAACGGCATCAACGATGCGGGCCAGATCGTCGGACAATATCACAACAGTAGCGGCTATCATGGGTTTCGCTACAGCGCGGGAACCTACACCCCGATCGATGATCCCTTGGCCACCATCAGTACTGTTGCATACGACATCAACGACGCAGGCCAGATCGTAGGCTTTTACGCCAGCAACGCCACCC
>VAZM01000230.1:0-431 GCA_005883135.1 Alphaproteobacteria bacterium | reverse complement strand
CACCACCACGACGCCTACCAAAATTAACGCCTCGGGGCAGGTCGTCGGGCTAATCTTCAATAATGTCGGTAGTGGAGAACACGGCTTTCTCTATAGTGGTCATCTTTTCTCCACCATAGACGCGCCACAGGCGACGACCGGTACCGCCGTAGGAGGCATCAACGCAGCCGGTCAGATCGTCGGATCTTATCATACCGCTACGGCCACGAACGGTTTTCTCTTCGACCCGAGCACCGGCACTTACACCCCGCTCATCGATCCCGTCGCAAGCTTTACTTTTGCAGAAGATATCAACGATGCCGGCCAGATCGTCGGGAGTTTCCGTGAAGCGAACGGGCACGAGCACGGATTTCTTTATAGCGGCGGGACCTACACGACCTTTGACGTTCCAAATAGCACCTTGACCCACGCTTTCGGGATCAACAACGCCG
>VAZM01000651.1:2054-3622 GCA_005883135.1 Alphaproteobacteria bacterium | reverse complement strand
CTGCCCAACGAGGTGAAATAGCTGCCGGTGGTGCCGAGCCCGAACGGATGGTCGTGGAAAAGACCGCGCGCAGGCAGCGTGTTAGAGAGCAAGGCGCCACAACGATCGGCGAGCCTGATCACCGCATCTCGCGCGTCGGACCACAGCACGCCGCGGCCACCGAGAATAATTGGCCGCTTTGCAGTGGCCAGCCGCTCGACGGCTACGGCCACGATCTCGGGATCGGGCTGCATGCGCCCGACCTTGGGCTGGTAGATCGCAGAGGTCTCGTAGGGCTGGTTGGCCATATATTCGAGCTTCTGCAGGTCGTAGGGAACGCCTAGCACCACCGGGCATCGCTCGTACTTGGCGATGTGAAAAGCCTCGCGCACGTAGTCCATCATGCGCGGCACGCTATGCGCGGCGATGTAATGCGCCCCGGTCGCCGTCACCAGGGGCGCCTGGTCGATGTACTGGTTGTAGAACTTGGCGTTGATCGGCGACTCGCCAGCGAACACGACCATCGGCAGGCGGGCGCGAACCGCCGCCGGCAACGCCGTCATCAACTGGGTCACGCCAGGGCCGCACGTGACCGAGGCAACCGCGACCTTCCCGGTTGCTACGTTGTAGGCTGTCGCCGCCGCTACAGTACAGTGCTCGTGCCTAACGTGGACGGTATGCACGCCCGGCAGTTTGGCAAAGGCGGTGGACCAGTGCATGTTGCCGTCGCCCATCAGGACGAATTGCGTGTCGACTGCCTCCGCAAGGAACGCTTCTGCGAGGGCCTCGTAAAGCTTGGGCATGGGCGCGGTACTACTTGGATTATGAGGTGATCTGGTCGCAACAAGCATGCCCGACGAGGGCCAGTCAATTCAATTGAAACTTCAAGTTTTCCGATCCGCGGCCAAATCGAGCCCGAGGATCTGTGGGGATTGTAGATCAGGCTGAACGGGAATGAACGCTAGCTAAACTTGGCAATTTGTCAGTCGGGGCCAATCGCTCGCTCATTTTTTGGTTCGTGCGCTCGCGGTTCGACGTATACAGCTGGACACCGCTACGCTCTTCCCTGCCCCGCAGAGCTGTCAAGAATTCTCGCTGCCATCTGTGGACGTCGTATTCGCAAATGGCGGCGTACAAATCCTTATGCCTGGCGCGCCTTTCCTCAAGCGGCATCGCAAGCGCGTGTGCCAGGGCGTTAGCGACAGATTCCGCGTCAGAGGGATTGATCAGCAAGGCACTGCGCAATCTGTTCGCGGCGCCGGCAAACCGGGACAGGATGAGGACGCCCGGGTCATCCGGATCCTGAGCGGCAACGTATTCTTTCGCGACTAGATTCATGCCGTCGCGCAGTGGCGTCACGAGACCGACGCGCGCAATGCGATAAAGCCCCGCAAGCGTCGACCGGCTGTATGTGCGATTCACATAGCGGATCGGTGTCCATGATACCTCACCATATTTGCCGTTAATGCGACCGGCAGCGGCCTCCAGCGCTCCTTGCAATTCGGCGTATTCCGGTATCTCAACTCGGTTGGTCGGCGTGATCTGCAGATAGGTCAGTTTGCCATGCCACTCGCTGTGGTTCGCGAGAA
>VAZM01000651.1:488-1968 GCA_005883135.1 Alphaproteobacteria bacterium | reverse complement strand
TGTTCGTGACGCCGCGCTAGCGATGCAAATGATCGTGGCTCGATCCCGACCGGGAAACTGCCGACCAGTGTCTGCTGGCCATTCACGCCCACGCTGATTTGGGTGGCAGACGTCTCGAGCACCCGGGGTTGCCGCATTTGGTTGCATTCAGAAAACAGATAACGAATGAAATTCTGAACATCTGCGTCGGTCTGAAAGCCCACCACATCATATTGCATGAGGAACGGAATCAGCTTTTCGTGGTTCGGAAGCGATGTCAGAATTTCGGGCGGCGGAAGCGGAACGTGGAGAAAAAATCCTATTGGGTTATTATGTCGGCGGCAGCGCAGCGCTTCTGCGATCGGCATGAGATGGTAGTCATGGACCCAAATAAGATCATCTTTCTCAATGATCTTTTCGAGCTCGGCGGCGAAGTGATTGTTGACCTTGAAATACCCGCTGAGATCCCGATGTGCAAACTCGGCAAGGTCTAGCCGATAATGCAGGATTGGCCACAATACCCGATTGGCGAAGCCCCTGTAGTATTCTTCAAAGCTCTCTTTCGAAAGGTCGGTGGTTACATATTCGATGTTCTTATGGCGGACCGATCGCGTTTGTAGTTCGCCCCCGGACGCGACCTTACCGCTCCACCCCAACCAGACGCCTCCATTTTCCTGAAGCGCTGGCCGTAAAGCGACTTCGAGACCCCCAGCGCGCTTGACGCTGTCGTCCGGAAGCGAGACCCGATTAGAAAGAACAATAAGACGTGCCAATTGCGATCCCCCCGCCCGTGCGACCGGCACATCCGGTACTGTCCGTACAAAGATTGGCTTTCTCAGGGCGGCCGATAAAGCCTGCGCGGAAAACGTTGTACAAATTTTTTGCCGCCGCTGCTCGATTATCGCAAAAGGCGCGATCGTTTTTAGTATCGGGCAGATCGTGTGTCTGGCGCTGAGGGCGGCCACGGAGATCCTCCACGCTAGGAGACTTGTTGCAAACGGCACGCTCCCCACCAAAAAAATCCTTCAGCCGCAATCTGTGCGGCGCGGGGATTGCCACAATAGCAACCCACAAGCGCCCCAATATGGGTCAGCATGATCGCCGCTCTTGCTTTCGCGATTCGATTTAGGGGATGGATCGATGGAGCGATCGGCGCTGGGGCGAAGCGTTCTCTTTGTCGTACTCGTCGCAAGCATCGCGTCGACGAGTCAGTCGACTTTTGGCGGAACGACTGAGTGCATGGCCAGCCCTGGGCCGCCGGCGGCGCAGGGCATGCATTGGTACTATCGGGTTGATCGAACGAGCAATCGACACTGCTGGTATTTGCAATCAGCGGCTATGCAAGTTCGTTCACACGAAGCGGCGCCGCCATCGAAACCCCCGCCGGCGCGAATTGGACCCGAACAATCACCGGCAGGATCGCAAAAAGTCGATCTTCAAACGTCGCCTTTGCAGCCAGCGCCGGCAGAGGACGTACGCATCGAGCCGATTGAACCGTCTA
>VAZM01000651.1:0-449 GCA_005883135.1 Alphaproteobacteria bacterium | reverse complement strand
CGCTGGCCTGACATGCCGGCATCTATGGATTTGGCCTACGACTTTACTTCATCACGCCGCGACATTGCTGCTGAGCAAACCTCGCCACGTGCCGAAGAGGCGATGTTACCGACGCGCTTTGCTTCTCCGGACGCGGTTAGCCAGTCACTGCACAAGTCCAGGAATCCGGTAAAATTCGGATTGGTTTTTATCGCAGGTGCGATTAGCGCAATTCTTTTCGCAACAATCTCTAGCTTTCTCACAACGCCAAGGCTGAAAAGCGAATTAGACGATGGCTCTGAAATAAGCCTGAGTGAGCTTATGCGGGCCTTGCGGCGAGTCGACGAGAGCCTCAAGGCGACCGAACCTCAACGCTATTCCCGGCCCAAGGCACGTGCATTTGTCGCAGAGCAGAGAACCGCAAAACGAAATCATCACGATCAGCCCGCGGGTTCCGCCCTTCCACGCTT
>VAZM01000229.1 GCA_005883135.1 Alphaproteobacteria bacterium | reverse complement strand
CCGGCCGCGAATTCGACGACGGCGTCGGGGCTGGGTTCTCCGCCGAAGTCGTGCAGTGACAATCCTAGCGATCCTTTGACAAACGGATCAACCTCCCAAGGTCCCAAGCTGATCATTCCGCTCTAACGGCCGAAAACACGATTGCTTGCAGTGGCATCCGCCCAGGGTCGCCAAATTCCGCACGCAAGGCCCGCGCCAGAGCGTCAACGACCCGGTCGGGCTCCACGCCGCCGCGCGTCCTGATCTGGTCGATCAACGGGTTGCCGTGGATCAACCCACGCGCAAACCGCGCGACGTCTGGTATTTCTTTATAAAGTTTCACGACAGCGACGTTGATGTTGTTGAATCCGGCTTCGATCAACGATTCCTTGATCGGATCGATCCGGTAATAGGAGAACGGCACGTTGTAAAGCTGAGGCGGATCGGCAGGAAAGAAGCTCGCAGGTTATGCCGGTGCGAGTCCCATACGCTGAACAGGTAATGTCCGCCCCGCGTCAGCACGCGATGAGCCTCACGAAAAGCCGTCTCTTTCTGCGGGAAAAACATCACACCGAACTGGCACACGACCGCGTCGAAAGCGCCGTCTGCGAAGGGAAGGGATGCGGCGTCGGCGGGTCGGAAGTCCACCGCTTCGCCCGGCCTGAACTTGGTCCGGGCCACCTCAAGCATCGGCGCATTGAGGTCAGTCGCTGTGAGATGCACGCCGGGAGGTAGAACATCGCGCAATTGCCGCGTCACGATTCCGGTTCCTGTCGCCGTCTCCAAGACACGCGCCGGATCGCGAGCGGCCGTTCGGCGCGCGATGTCGGCGGCGTAATCGACGAAAATCATCGGCCCCAAGCCCGTGTCGTAGTGCTCCGGGATGTTTCCGATGAAGCTTGCGGCGTCGCCGCTCACGCGATCCGGCGGGGTGCTCATTTTCGATGCCCTGCAGTCATTTCCGCCGCAAGCGGAGTGTCGCGCCCCGGCGCCCAATCGCTCGCGGCTACCTCGAAGGTCTTGAACTCGAATCCGGGTGCAACGGTGCAGCCGACCAGCGTCCACTCACCGAGAGTTTGCGCGGCCTGCCACGCGTGCGCCGGCACTATGGCCTGCGGCCGCTCGCCGGCGGCGAGATCGGCTCCCAGCGTGAGGCTTTCGACCGGGCCCTTGGCGTCAAGCGCGATCTCGAGCTTGAGCGGCGCGCCGGCGTGATGGTGCCAGACCTCGACCGCATCGACCTTGTGCCAATGCGAGCGCTCGCCGCGCGCGAGCAGGTAATAGGCCGCGGTCGACGCCGCGCGTCCGCCGTCCACCATACGAGGGTCGCGGAACGTCTCGCGAAAATGTCCGCCCTCGGGATGGGGCTTGAGATCGAGCAGGCGCATGATTTCGGCGGCGGAGAGCATTGCGGCTCCTCATCTGGCATGTGAAAATAGTCTTTTCGCGAGCGACAATCTTACGCTGGCCTCGCGTTCCGAGCGAGGCTTGCGCCGTTTGTTCGACCACTTTGGATTCGACCACTTCGGAGAGGGGAGCCGACCGATGCTGACAATGCAGTCCACCCGTTTTGCCGTTGCGGTTTTGGCCGCAGCGTTTTCGTTGCTCGCGGTAAGCGAGCGAAGCGCGCCGGCGCAAGCCGACTGGATCAACGCGCTGCGCCAGGGCGGATACGTGATCGTCTTCCGGCACGGTGCAACTCACGAGGACCAAGCCGACACCGATCCGTTCAATCCCAGCAACGTGGCGGCGCAGCGCCAGCTCAACGACGCCGGGCGCGCGAAGGCCAAGGAGATCGGCGAGGCATTCCGCAAGCTCAAGATCCCCGTGGGGCAGATCCACACCAGCGTGTTCAACCGGGCGGTCGAGACCGGCAAGCTCATGAACCTCGGCGAGGTGACGTCCTCGCCCGATATCACCGAAGGGGGGCTGATCGTAACGCCGAACGAGAACTCTCGGCGCTCCCAGGCGCTGCGCAAGCTCGCGGGGACGGCGCCGCCCGCCGGCACCAATATCCTCGTCGTCACCCACAAGCCCAACATCCTCGATGCCTTCGGCAAGGACTTTTTCGACGTGCGCGAAGGCGAGGCCTCGGTGTTTCAGCCCGGTGGCGGCGGCTACAAATTGATCGTCCGCGTGCCGGCTGACGAGTGGAACAAGCTGGCGCAAGCTGCGCCGAATTGACCGACGGGCCGACCTGCGCTCGATCGCCTGTTTCGCGATACTCGTCCTCATCCTGAGGAGCGCGCATGCGAGATCGTGCCACCGATTCGCATGCAAGTACGCGCGTCTCGACGGATGAGGACGAGCCGGTGCGCACTCGCCCTCATGGTTCGAGACGCCGCGCATCGCGCTCCAAAATGGTGCGGCTTGCACGAGCTTGCTGCGCTGCGCGGCTCCTCAGCATAGGGCGTGAACCCGCGGGGTAGCATCGCGATTCGCGTCAGGATCTGTTCTTGCGCTCGCGGATTTCGGCGAACACTTTCCAAGCCGGGGTGCCCGCAAGCCCGACCGATTTCGCCACCTCCGGCACATCCGCGCGCAGGAACGGGTTTGCCGCCTTTTCCGCGCCAATGGTGGAGGGAATGGTCGGCTGTCCGTCGGCGAGGAGCTTGTCGACCTCGCGCTCGCGCGCGTTGAGCATGGCGTTCGCCGGTTCGATCGTCTTGGCGAAGCGGATATTCGCCTGCGTGTATTCATGTCCGCAATAGATCCGCGCATCGTCGGGCAAGCCGCGCAGCTTGAGCAGCGACTGCCACATCATTTCCGGCGTGCCCTCGATGACGCGTCCGCAGCCGATCGAGAACAAGGTGTCGCCCACGAAGGCAAGCTTGTCGGCCGGAAAGAAATAGCTGATGTGCCCCGCGGTGTGTCCTGGCGTTTCGAGCACGCGCCCCCGCAGCGACCCCACTCGCACCTCGTCGTTTTCGCGCACGGTCGCATCGACGAGCGGAATGCGCGCCGCCTCGCCGTGCGGGGCGACCACGCGGCAGCGATGGCGCTGCTTGAGCTCGGCGATGCCGTCGGTGTGGTCCGCGTGATGATGGGTGACGAGAATGTCGGTGAGCCGCCAGCCGCTTGCCTTCAGCGCGGCCTCGACCGGCGCGGCCTCCGGCGCGTCGATGGCCGCCGTCGCGCCGCTTTCCGGGTCGTGCAGAAGCACGCCGTAGTTGTCCTTCAGGCACAGAAACAAACGGGTTTGTGCGGCCATATCGCTCTCCGGTCTCGCTTGGCCCAGTCGCGCGATTAGGCACCGCGCGCAAGCCTCCTGGCAATAGCTTCCCGCCGGCGCAAACGGCGGACAAGGCCAAATTCATGCTACGGTCTTGCCATGTCCATCGACGTCGTCGACCTGCGCAATTTTTATGCCCAGCGCCTCGGCGTCGTGGCGCGCCGGTTCGTCGGACGCGGCATTCGCAGGCGCTTTGCCGATACGCGCGGCATGAGCGTGTTGGGAGTGGGCTATCCGACGCCCTATCTCGGTCTCTTTCGGCAGGAGGCGGAACGCTGCCTCGCCTTCATGCCCGCGGCGCAGGGGGTGGTGAAATGGCCGAGCGACCGGCCCGCCCTTGCCGCCCTGGTCGACGAATTGGAGATGCCGCTCTGCGATTCCGCCGTTGACCGGGCGCTGCTCGTGCACGCGCTCGAAGTGGCGCGCGACCCGATCGCCTTGTTGCGTGAGGTGTGGCGCGTCTTGGCCGCGGGCGGGCGGCTGTTGATCGTGGTGCCGAACCGGCGCGGTGTTTGGGCACGCCTCGATACGACGCCGTTCGGCCACGGGCGGCCCTATTCGCGCTCGCAGATCACGCAGCTCTTGCGCGAAGCCTGGTTCACGCCGACGGGCTGGGAGGACGCCTTGCATGTGCCGCCGGTCGCGCGTGGCTGGTTTCTGCGCTCGGCGGTCGCCTGGGAGCGCGCCGGCTCCGCCGTCGCCGTGCCGTTCGCGGGCGTGCACATCGTCGAGGCCACGAAGCAGGTCTATCGCGCGATCCCGGCGCGGCGCGCGCGGGGGCGGCTCGTGCCTGCGCTCGAGCCCGCGCTCGTGCCTTCGCCGGGGCGCTAGCTGTTATCGACGCCGATCAGGGAGTTGCGCTCACCGCCTGTGCGGTGAGCCGGCCGAGCGATCAGTCGCCGCGCGCTGACTCGTCTCCGCCCTCGCCGCCGCCGCCTTGCATGTCCGGCCGCGGTCCACGGTGGCGGCGGCGCCGGCGGTGCAGCGGGAAGCGGTCGCCCTGACGGTCGTGGCCGTTTTGGCCCTGCTGCGAGCCTTGGTGCGGCTGATGCTGCTGCCCGCCGGTGATGAAGGACGGCAACCGATCGACGTTGCCGTCGGCGGGCGCGTTGCCTTGCGGGCGCTGATGCTGCTGGCGGTCTTGATGCTGCGGGAAAGGTTGCGCATCGCGCGGGATGTAAGGTTGCGGTTCGCGCGTCCCGTAAGGCGAGTCGGAGGAACCGCTCATCGAGGCCTGCCCATCGTCCTCGCCGTCGTCGAAGCCGCCTTCGCGCGGTCCGCCTCCTTCGTTCTCAGGACGAGCCAAGTGAGGATTGTTCTGCCTAAACTGCTCCTGCGCCGCAGCGATCACGCGATAATAGTGTTCGGCGTGCTGGTAGTAATTCTCCGCCGCGATCGGATCACCCGAGGTCAGCGCGTCGCGTGCAAGTTGAACATATTTCTCTGCAATGTGAGATGGATTGCCGCGAATCTTCACATCCGGACCGTTTGATTCAAATACCCGCACCATCGGATTGTGGCTTTTGCGGTGGTTGTTGCGTCCGCGCATGCGCTTATTTTGACCGTTTCTCATGACTCGCCTGTTGCCAACCCCTTCGTTGTGGCGGCTCGCCGCCGCCGTCTCACCAAAAACATCCGACGCTCTTGCTGGTGGCGTGAACGAGCGCGTCCTCGTCCACCCAAGCAGGAGGCAAAAGCGGCGCCGTCCGCCGCAATGTCACGTTCCGTGTCGCGAAGCAGCAACCCCTTATCCGCGGCCTACCGCGGCGTTGCCCAGCTCTTCCTCACAAGCATGTCCGCGTCGCCCGCGGATCAGCACCGAACCGATGAAGCATCCTGTCCCGATTGGGCGAACCGCTTGCCGGCTCATCCGGCATCCTTCGTTCGCTTCGTCCGCACCGTCGGCTCTCCGCAGTCCTGGCTCCGGGGCTCGCTATCGGCGCTCGACTGTCTCGGGTCGATTCCGTGAGCGAAACCTAGTCGGTCTTGGTTCACAATCCAAGCGCTTTTTTTCGTGCCAGGAATGTGGAGTCTTCATGACTTAGCCCGCATAACGAGGGCCCTGGCGATACCGGAAAGATCGTATTTCGGCGCGGCGGGTTCAAGCCCGGTCGCCGCGAAGATCGCGGTCACGGCGGCGAGCTGCCCCCGCCCAAGTTCGACGAGAGCAAGCGCCGTGCGTCCGATGCGATCGCCCGATAGCCATCAAGGCCATCGGGCCCGCCGTCGAGCGCGCGGCGCGGGTCGAACTCGCGTACCTCCGGTTGCAGTGCGGCGATATCGGCCCGCGCCACGTAAGGCGGATTGGACACGAGGAGGTCGGCCGGCGCGCCGACCGCCGCGCCATAGTCGCAGGCCACGAATGACGCACGGGCGGCAAGGCCGAGCGCGACGGCGTTGTCGCGGGCGCAGTGCAACGCCGCGATGCTGATGTCGGTGCCGATGCCGCAGGCGCGCGGCAGCTCGCCCAGCAGCGCCAGCAGCAGCGCGCCCGAGCCGGTCCCGAGATCGACGACGCGCAGCGCGCGCGATTTGCGAGTATCGCGATCGAAGGCGGCGAGCGCCGCCTCCACCACGGTCTCGGTTTCCGGCCGGGGCAGGAGGGTCTCGGAATTGACTTTGAACGGCAGTTCCCAAAATTCTTTTTCGCCGCGGATGCGCGCGACCGGTTCGCGCGCCAGCCGCCGCGCCGAAAGCTCGGCGATGGCGGCGGCCTCCTCGGGTGTGAGCACGCGGTTCGCCTCCGCGGCGAGCCCGGTGTGATCGAGTCCCAGCGCGTGGCCGACGAGGACGCGCGCGTCGAGCGTGGGTGCCTCGAGCCCGTGCGCGCGAAAACGGCGCGCGAGCGACCGCCGCGCGGCATCGACCGAGGCGCCCGCAAGCACGTCGGGCGCCGCTGCAGCGCGCGCTAGAGCGGACTTGGTCACGATGGCGTTGTCTCCGCCGCCAGCAATTCCGCCTGATGCTCGGTCACCAGCGCGTCGATGATCTCGCCGAGCGCTTCGCCTTCGATCACTTGCGGCAGCTTGTAAAGCGTGAGGTCGATGCGGTGGTCGCTCACGCGGCCTTGCGGAAAATTATAGGTACGGATGCGCTCGGAACGGTCGCCGGAGCCGACCTGGCCGCGGCGTTCGGCGGCGCGCGCGGCATCCCGTTTCTGCCGCTCGAAGTCGTAAAGCCGCGCCCGCAGCACCGCCATCGCCTTGGCGCGATTTCGATGTTGCGAGCGGTCTTCCTGCATCTTGACCTCGATGCCGGTGGGGATGTGGGTCACGCGCACCGCCGACTCGGTCTTGTTGACGTGCTGGCCGCCGGCGCCGCCCGAGCGCAGCGTGTCGATCTTGAGGTCGGCTTCGTCGATATTGATATCGACGTCGCCGGCCTCGGGCAGCACGGCGACGGTGGCGGTCGACGTGTGGATGCGGCCTTGGGCTTCGGTGTCGGGCACGCGCTGCACGCGGTGCACGCCCGATTCGAATTTGAGTTTGGCGAAGGCGCCGCGGCCGCGGATTTCCGCAACGACTTCCTTGAAGCCTCCCATGGTGCCTTCGCTCGCCGAAATCACCTCGACCTTCCAACCCTGGTTGGCGGCATAGCGTTCGTACATGCGGAAGAGATCGCCGGCGAAGAGCGCGGCCTCGTCGCCGCCGGTGCCGGCGCGAATCTCCACGATCACGTTGCGCTCGTCCATTGCATCCTTGGGTAGCAGCGCCAGCTTGATCCGCCGTTCGAGCTCCGTACGTTTTTGCTCGAGCTCCGGCCGCTCGGAGAGCGCCAGCGCGCGCATTTCGGCATCGGTTGCGGCATCCGCGATGAGCGCCTCGAGGCCCTCGATCTCGGCGACGATGCCGCGATAGTTCTGCACCGCCTCGACGATGGGAGCGAGCTCGGCGAATTCGCGGGAGAGCTTGACGTAGGTCTCGGGCGCCACCGGGTTCGCGAGCTCGCGTTCGACCGTCTTATGGCGGGTGACGAGTGCGTCGAGTTTTTGCTCAGGAAGCATGGTCTTGGCAGTTCAGACGAGCGACGGCGGCACGTCGTGCGTGTGGCGCAAGCGCTGCCGGGTGGCGCTTGTATCATCATTGAGATATTGCGGCGGCATCAGATCTGCAGCCCCTGTTCGGCGGCAAAAGTCTTGAGCCGTTCGCGGATCGGCTGGCTGCCGGTGGGGCTCTCGATCAGCGGCTCGATCAACGTCGCCGCCTTGCGCGCGTTGAGCTCGAGCAGCATGGCCTTGACCGGTCCGACCGCGGAGGGCGAGAGCGAGAATCCGCGATAGCCGATGGCGACCAGCGCGAGCGCCCCGATAGGTTTGGAGGCGAGCTCGCCGCACAACGTCACCGGCTTGCCGTGCGCGCGGCCCTTGTCCGCGACCGTCTTGAGCGCGCGCAAGACCGGCGTCGAGATCGCATCGAAACGCTCGGCAACCCGCGAATTGCCGCGATCGGCGGCATAGAAGAACTGCACGAGATCGTTCGAGCCGACCGACAGGAAGTCGACTCGTTCCAGCAACTCGTCGAGCTGGTAGAGCAGCGAAGGGACCTCGAGCATGGTGCCGATCTCGACCCGCTCGGGAAGCTTGTGGCCGTGCCGGCGTAAATGGGTGAGCTCGCGCTCAACCAGCGACTTGGCCTCGTCGAACTCCTCCACGGTGGCGATCATCGGAAACATGATGCGCAGATCGCGTCCGCCGCCCGCGCGCAGCAACGCGCGGATCTGGCTGCGCAGCAGACCCGGCCGGTCGAGGCCCAGCCTTATGGCGCGCCAGCCGAGCGCTGGGTTTTCCTCCTCCACGTTGCGCATATACGGAAGCACCTTGTCGCCGCCGATGTCGAGCGTGCGAAACGTCACCGGTCTGTGGCCCGCGGCATCGAGCACGGCGCGATAGAGCGAGAATTGCTCGGCGGTTCGGGGGAAGGTCGCCGCCACCATGAATTGTAATTCAGTGCGGAACAGCCCGATTCCGGCGGCGCCGGTCTCCTCGATATGCGGCAGGTCGACGGCGAGACCGGCGTTGATCATCAGCTCGATTTTCTCGCCGTCCCTGGTTATGCACGGCTTGTCGCGCAAAGCGAGATATTGCAGTTGCCGGCGCGCGCGCAGCCGCACGCGCTCGACATAAGCGGCCTCCATGTCGTGCGACGGCCGCATGTGCACGTCGCCGTTCGCGCCGTCGACGATGATGGCATCGCCGGGATCCGCAACGCCGGTGGCATTGGCGATCTCGCCCACCGCCGCGATGCCGAGCGCGCGGGCGACGATCGCCACGTGCGAGTTTGGGCCGCCTTCTTCGAGCACGAGGCCGCGCAGGCGCTTGCGGTCATACTCGAGCAACGCCGCCGGGCCCATGGAGCGGGCGACCAGCACGGCGTTTTCCGGCAATCGGTCGCGCGCCGGCGCGTAGTCCTTGCCGAGCAACTGGTGCATGAGGCGGTTGGCGAGCTCGTCGAGGTCGTGCAGGCGCTCGCGCAGATACGGGTCGGTGGCGCGCAGCATGCGCGCGCGCGTATCCGACTGCACGCGTTCGACCGCCGCCTCGGCGGTGAGGCCGGTGGCCACCGCTTCATGCAGCTTGTGCGACCAGCCATGATCGTTGGCGAACATGCGGTAGGCTTCCAGCACGTCGCGGTGCTCGCCGCCTTCGCCGAGGTCGCCACGCTCCAGCATGCGGTCGAGATCGGCGCGCAGTTTGGCCAGCGCCGCGTCCAGCTTCTTGATTTCCTTCGGCAGGTCTTCGGCGATGTAATTGGTGATGACGACGCGCGGCTCGTGCAGCACCACGTGCCCGAGCGCGATGCCCTCGTTGAGCGCGGTGCCCACGAGGTGCAGCGGGCGGCGGGCGGCGGGCTCGGCGCCCGGCTGGGCGATGGCCGAGAGCTCGCCCGAGGCGATCATCTCCGCGAGCACCATCGCGGTCGTTTGCAGCGCCTCCTCTTCTTCCTCGGTGTAGGTGCGCCGCGCTCGGTTCTGCACCACGAGCACGCCGAGCGTATTGCCGGCGCGCAGGACCGGCACTCCGAGGAACGAGTGATAGATCTCTTCGCCGGTTTCGATCCGGTAGGAGAACGCGGGATGGTTCTGCGCCTCCGAGAGGTTGACCGGATTCGCTTCGCTGGCGACCAGGCCGACCAAGCCTTCGTCGGAGCGCAGCACCGTCTGGTGCACCGCCGCTTTGTTCAGGCCTTCGGTGGCGTAGAGTTCGAGCGTGCCGTCGACCCGCAGCACGTAGACGGAGCAAACCTCCGCCACCATGTTGGCGGCGATCAGCACCACGATCTTGTCGAGGCGCTCCTGCGCGCTGACCGGCTCCGCCATCACCTCGCGAAGCCGACGCAACAGCACGCGCGGACCGCCGAGCGCGCCACGCATGGCGTATCCTCGGTTCAGCTCATCCGGCCGAGGTGTCAGGCCCTCGGCTCGACCAAGTCAGGAAACAGTAGCCGCCGGGTCCGGGCGTCCACAGCGGCTACAATCCATCACGCCGTATAGCCAATGCGGGGAGGGCCGGGCAAGCGAAAGGCGTTTTACCAGGCATAGCTTGCGGAAATAGAGCGGCGTAAACTTCGCGCAACCTCGGCACGGGCGGAAGCTTGAGGCCCTTGCCCGAGAGTCGTCCCTGCGGCCCGAATACCCGTTCCGTCGCCTCGGCGATGGCGTCCGCTCCGGCTGCTTGTTCGAGCGCGGCGCAGCCAATGCCGGCGGTCACACGTTCGAGGAGGAGGTCGCGCCCAAGCAGGGGCAGGTGGGTCATGTCGCTGCCGGCCAACAGCTTGGCCAAGCGGTGGTCGGGATGCCGGGCGTCGACGAGGGCGGGTTTGACGGTTCGGAACTGAAAGACCTCCTCGAACGCACACGGCGCCGTCTCGAGACAGTGCGCGAGCTCTTTTGCTTCCTCGGCGAGGTAGTAACGGTTGAGGCTGTCGAACCAGACATAGCGATAGCCGTGTTTGGCAAGAAACGGTTCCCATGCCGGCCAAGCCGGCGCGAGCGTGTAGGGTGCAAGCGCCTCCACCACGACCACCTTCGGCCGAAAGCTCTGCCAATCGCCGTTGAGCAGCACCTCCTGCTCGGCGCCTTCCACGTCGACTTTGAGGAATTCGAACACTCAACGTCATGACCGGCATCGCCACGGCCTGCGAGGATTTTCCGAATTGCTGGTGCGCCGCGCGAGCGTTGGCTTCGATCATGGTCGAGAGGCCGTGAAAATCCTCGACCAGATAAAACATGGCCTCGCCGCCGGTTGCGCCGATGAGTGCCTCGACGTGTCGATCGCGCGGTCGGATCGCTGTGCTCAGACGCGCGAGCTTGGAATTGGGCTCGACCGTAACCCCGTGCCAACCCTCGAGATAGAACGCGAACGAGGCGTTGTCGTAAACCGGGTGCCCCGATCCGATATCGATATAGAAGCCATCGCTGCGGCCGCCGAAGCAGCGCATCAGGTAGAGGTCCTCGAACCGTTGGGCATAAGAGATGGTCGGCTTGGCCATGCGTCAGGTCCGCAGCCGGAGCGCTCGCGCACGTGCTGCAGCGCATCGACGACCGGAGCGTATCATTTGTCCAGTTCGTAAAGGCTGTGCAGCGTGCGCACCGCGAGCTCGGTGTAATTGGCGTCAATCAGCAGCGAAAACTTGATTTCCGAGGTGGTGATGGCGCGGATGTTGATGCCCTTTTCCGCCAGCGCCTTGAACGCCTTGGCGGCGACGCCGGCATGGCTGCGCATGCCGATGCCGATCACCGAGATCTTGGCAACGTCGTTTGCGCCGTCGAGCCGTTCGTAACCGACGCGACCCTTCGCCTTGGTCAGCGTCTCGGTCGCGCGCTGGTAGTCGGATGCCGGGACGGTGAATGTCACGTCGGTCGTCGCCCCGTCGGCCGAGACGTTCTGCACGATCATGTCGACGTTGATATTGGCCTCGGCGAGCGGACCGAAAATGGCGGCGGCGATGCCGGGCTTGTCCTGCACCCGCCGGATCGAGATCTGCGCCTCGTCCTTGGAGAAGGCGATGCCGGTGACGACTTGTTGTTCCACGATCTCCTCCTCGCCGCAGATGAGCGTTCCCGGCGGCGTCCCGTGCGGGTCGATGTCCTCGGGCTTCTCGAAGCTCGACCGCACGAAGATGCGCACATTATGCACCATTCCGAGCTCGACCGAGCGCACCTGCATCACCTTGGCGCCGAGCGAAGCGAGCTCCAACATCTCCTCATAAGCGATCCGTTCCAGGCGCTGCGCACGCGGCACGACGCGCGGATCGCTGGTGTAAACGCCATCGACGTCGGTGTAGATGTCGCAGCGCTCGGCCGCTATGGCCGCCGCGATCGCGACCGCGGAGGTATCTGATCCGCCGCGCCCCAGCGTGGTGATGCGGCCGGTCTCCTTGTGCATGCCCTGGAAGCCGGCGAGCACGGCGACCTCGTGGCGTTCCTTGAAGCGCTTGACGAGCTCGGCGCCGTTGACGTCGAGGATGCGTGCGGCGGCGTGGGCGTTGGATGTCAGGATCGGCAGCTGCCAGCCCTGCCACGAGCGGGCATTAACGCCCAAACCCTCGAGCACGATCGCCAGCAGCCCGGCGGTCACCTGCTCGCCGGAGGACACGACCGCGTCGTATTCGCGGGCGTCGTGCAAGGTGGCGGCCTCGCGGCACCAGCCCACCAGCCGGTCGGTGGCCCCCGCCATGGCCGAGACCACGACAGCGACCTCGTGGCCGGCATCAACCTCGCGCTTGACGTGCCGCGCGACGTTGTGGATGCGCTCGATATCGGCAACCGAGGTGCCGCCGAACTTCATAACCAGGCGGGCCATGGTGGGCTTGCGACTTCTCCGGCGCAGTCGAGGCGTGCTCCGCTTTACGGCAAGCCCTCGCGCAAAAAGGCGCGTATACATACCGGGGGAGGGCGCATGGCCGCAACCGCGGCTTCGGAGAAGGATCGATGGCGAGCAGGACCAAGCCCGCAGGTGGCTCAACCGTCGACGAGGCGGAGGTGGTGCGGTTTTCCGCCCGCGCCGCCGAGTGGTGGGATCCGCGCGGCGAGATGGCGATGCTACACAGGTTCAACCCGGTGCGGCTCGCTTTCATCAAGCAGGCAGCATGCCGGCAATTCGGCCGCGAGGAGCCGCGCCTCGACGCACTCGCGGGCCTGCGCGTACTCGACATCGGCTGCGGCGGCGGCATTCTGAGCGAGCCGTTGGCGCGCCTTCGCGCGGCGGTGGTAGGCGCCGATCCCTCGCCGGCCAATATCGAGGCGGCGAAGCTGCATGCGGCCGAGGCGGGCGTTGCCGTGGACTACCGCGCGAGCACGGCCGAAGCGCTTGCGGAGCAAGGCGAACGCTTCGACATCGTGCTCGCGATGGAGGTGGTCGAGCATGTGGCCGATCTTGGCCTCTTCATCGGGAGCTGCGCGCAGATGGTCAAGCCCGGAGGCGTCATGATCACCGCCACGCTCAACCGCACGCTCAAGAGCTTCGCCCTGGCGATCGTCGGCGCCGAATACGTGCTGCGCTGGTTGCCGCGCGGTACGCACCGATGGGACAAGTTCGTCACGCCGAACGAGCTCGAGGCGGCGCTCGAGCGGCACGGACTCGCCGTGATCGACGAGACCGGCGTCGTCTACAATCTCCTCTCCGATCGCTGGCAGCTCGCGAGCGACATGGACGTGAATTACATGGTGGTCGCGGAACGCGCCCCCTCCTGATTGGCTCGCAGCCGCCAAGTTCCGATGCTCGATCCCTCCTGGCTCTGGGCCGTCTTCACCATCATCGCCGCTGCCGCGCAGACCGTGCGTAATGCCACGCAGCGCGAGCTCACTGCCAAGCTCGGTACGGTGGGCGCGACCCACGTGCGATTCCTCTTTGGCTTTCCCTTCGCGCTCATCTTCCTCGCCGCGGTGATGCTCGCGCTCGGGCAAGGCCTACCGCACCCGCCGGCGAGCTTTTGGCCCTGGGTCGTTGCGGGTGCGCTGACGCAGGTCGGCGCCACCGCGTTGATGCTTGCGGCCATGAACGAGCGCTCTTTCGTCGTGGTCTATGCTTACATCAAGACCGAGCCGGTGCAGGTCGCGCTGTTCGGTCTCGTCTTTCTCGGCGACGTGGTGACGCCGGGAATGGCGGCGGCGATCCTGACCGCCACCGCCGGCGTCATCATCATGGCCGTCAAGCCGGGCACGCGGTCGAGCTTGACGGCGACGCTGCTCGGCCTCGCCGCCGGCGCCATGTTCGCGCTGTCGGCGGTCGGATTTCGCGGCGCGATCCTTCGCCGCGAGGGGGGAAGCTACGTCATGGCCGCGACCCTCACGGTATTCGTCGGGCTCATCCTGCAATCGGTCCTGCTGACGGCGTACCTGCGGCTGCGCGATCCGCAGGTGCTCGCCGCGATCGTGCGCGCCTGGCGGCCCTCGCTGGTCGCCGGTTTCATGGGCGCACTCGCCTCACAGTTCTGGTTCCTGGCCCTTGCTCTTGCCACCGCCGCGAGCGTGCGTACGCTGGCGTTGGTCGAAGTGCTGTTCGCGCAGGCGATTTCACGCTTCGTGTTCAAGCAGGCGATGACGACGCGCGAAGCTGCCGGCATCGTGCTGATCGTGATCGGGGTGGCGCTGTTGCTGTGGGCGCATTGACGCTCAAACGCGCGGCGCGGGCCGCGTAATCGCGCTGCGGACGGCTTTGGTTAGTTGCGCTCGTCCGGCAGCACGGGTAGCGGGTGGAACTCGATTCCCTCCTCGTGCAGCTCTTTGGCCTGATCCGGACTGGCCTCGCCGTAGATCGAGCGGTGCTCGGTCTCGCCGTAGTGCATCTTGCGCGCTTCCTCGGGAAACTTTTGGCCGACGTAATCGGCGTTCTTCGTCAGGTGGTCGCGCAGCTCCTTCAGCTTGCTGCGAAACTCTCGCTCCTGCGGTGACATCATCGCGACCGGGGAAGCGGTCTCGGCGGCGGGCTGCGGCGAAGCGGGCGGTGCCGGCGGCGGGGCGCCGCGTTTTTTCGCACCCACCACACCCGGGGCCATCAGTGTCTTTTCCACCTTGGCGGAATTGCAAACCGGGCATGTGATCAGGGCGGCCTTGACCTGCCTCTCGTAGGCGGCCGAGTTCTGGAACCAGCTTTCGAACACGTGCCCTTTGTCGCACGCGAGCGCGTAGCGGATCATGAGAGGCCTCGCACGGCGCGCAGATGAGCGGGCTCGGCCATGGGCTCGATGATTTCGAACCGCCGACCATGCTGGAGCGAGGGGATCTTGGCGCGCGCGGCCGTCACTTCGGCGGGATCGATCGCTGCCAGGATCACCCCCGGCTCAGTGCCGCCTTCGGCGAGAATGCGGCCCCATGGGTCGACGACAAGGGAATGGCCGAACGTTTCGCGACCGTTCTCGTGCTTGCCGCCCTGCGCGGCCGCCAGCACGAAAGCATTGTTCTCGATCGCACGAGACCGGATCAGCACGTGCCAATGCGCTTCCCCCGTTTGTTTGGTGAAGGCCGAGGGAATAGCGAGAAACGAGCAGCCGGCTTCGGCGAGCGCGCGGTAAAGAGCGGGGAAGCGTAGATCGTAACAGATGGTCAGCCCGAGCCGTCCCCACGGCAGGTCGGCGGCAACGCCGATCTCGCCCGGGCGGTAGCTGCGCGATTCGCGATAGCTCTCGCCGCCGTCGAGTTCGACGTCGAACATGTGGATCTTGTCGTAGCGCGCGACGATGTCGCCGTTGCGGTCGATCAGGAAAGAGCGGTTCGCGGCCTTTTCCGGCAGCAGCTTGATGGCCAGCGAACCGACGTGGAGGAAGATGCCGAGCTTGCGTGCAAGTTCGCGCATGGCGGCAAGGGTGAGATCATTCTCCTCGGGTGCGATCGTCGCGAACAGCCGCTCGCGCTTGATCTCCAGGATGTTGGTCATCTCCGGCGTGAGCACGTAGTCGGCCCCGGCGCTCTTGGCATCCTCGATCAGCCGCACCGCGGCATCGAGATTGGCCTGCGGCGACAGGCCCGAGCGCATCTGCACGAGACCCGCGGTGAAGGTCACAGCCTTGCCTGTGCTCATGCTGAGGGCCTCTTGCCGGCCGCCGCGGCTGCAGCGTCGCGGCCGAGCAGCGGATCGAGCTTGCCCGCCCGATCGAGCGCGGCGAGGTCATCATAGCCGCCCACATGGGTCGAGCCGATGAAAATCTGCGGCACGGTCATCCGTCCATTGGCACGCGCCACCATCTCGCTCCTCCGCTTCGCATCGCCCGTCACGTCAATCTCGGTGAACTCGACGCCCTTGCGCGAGAGCAGCCGCTTGGCTGCGTGGCAATACGGGCAATAGCGGGTGGTGTAAATCTCGATCATGATGCGGGGTCATTGCTTTATATGGGAGTGCGGCTTCCCGCCACAACCCGCGCGAATACCAGCACGTCGACGCCGGCGGCGCCGGCCCGCAACAATGCCCGTGCGCAGGCATCGACCGTGGCGCCCGAGGTGAGCACGTCATCGACCAGCAGCAGCTTTCGGCCGACCACCTCCGCCTTGCCCGCGGCCGGCACGCGGAAGGCGCCCTGGACGTTGTGTGCTCGCTCGGACTTGTCGAGCC
>VAZM01000228.1 GCA_005883135.1 Alphaproteobacteria bacterium | reverse complement strand
CAACCGGCCCGACGTCTCGCCGCCGTTCACCGCCGACGGATTCTACGTCACTGGCGACGTCTTTCGGCGCGACGGCGACGGCTTCCATTATTTCGTCGGCCGCAGCGACGACATGTTCGTCTCGGGCGGCGAGAACGTCTATCCGAGCGACGTCGAGCGCATGCTGGAGCGCCATCCCGATATTGCCCAGGCCGCGGTCGTGCCGATCGAGGACGAGATCAAGGGGCAAAAGCCCGTCGCGTTCGTGGTATCGAGGCCGGGGCGCAGCCCGAGCGCGGACGAGATCAAGCGCTTCGCGCTCGCCAATGCGCCGGCCTACGCGCATCCGCGCTTCGTCTGGTTCGTGGACGAATTGCCGCTGGCAGCCACCAACAAGGTCGACCGGACGCTGCTGCACGGCCTCGCGCAGGAGCGCCTTGCCGCCGCCGGTCGTTGAGGGGAAGTCTGTGCCCGACCGTCAGCTCCCCATTCTCGACGAGATCTTCCTCGACCACGTCGGCCATTTCGTGCGCGATCCGCAGGCCGCCAGCCGCGCGCTCGCACGCGCCGGATTTGCTCCGACGCCGGTTTCCGTTCAAGTCGTCCCCGATCCGGAGGGCGCGCCGCGGCCGACCGGTACCGGCAACGTGACGGCGATGTTCTCACGCGGTTACATCGAAGTGCTGTTCAAGACCGCCGACACCGCGCTCGGACGCGAGCTGGAGGCGGCGCTCGCACGCCATGCCGGCGTGCACCTTGCCGCCTTCGCCGTAGCGGATGCGGCGGCGGCGCATCGCCGGCTCGCCTCGGCGGGATTTCGCATGCAGCCTTTGGTCCACATGCAGCGTCCGGTCGAAACCGCCGGCGCGCCCGGAATTGCCGCCTTCACGCTGGCGCGGCTCGAGGCGGGGCAAATGCCGGAGGGACGCATCCAAATTCTCACCCACCACACCGAGGCCATGGTCTGGCAGTCGCGCTGGCTCTCCCATCCCAACGGCGCGGTGGCGCTCACAGACGTGATCATTGCGGTTCACGACCTCGAGGATGCCGTGCGGCGGTTTGCGCGCTTCACTGACCGCAAGGCCATACCTTCGCCATCCGGCGTGACGATCGAGCTCCGGCCGCGTGCAGCTCGTGAGCGCCCAGGCATTTGCCCGGAAATTGCCGGACGTCCCCATTCCCTCGTTGCCGTTTGTCGGCGCCTACGGGATCACAGTGGCCTCGGTGGCAGTGACCTGCGACATGCTCGAGCGCAACGGCCTGCGGACGCGGCGCAGCGATGACGGTTTGGTTGTGATTTTTCCGGAGGAACTCGGGTGCGGCGCATGGTTGTTCGCGGAATGAGCATTGACCCGGGTAAATGGTCGCCGATTGCGTATCGTCTGCCGATATTGTTCCAGGACGGAGCGCGGCGGCAGCACTATAGTCCTGCCCAAACTGGACACATTTGTATGCGCTTGCTCGCAAAGCGCGGCGGCGCGTTCCCCTCCCCCTCTGTGGAAGGGAACAGATCGAGTGAGGGGGACGGTCCGACTGCTCGACAGCTGCCGTGATGTTCGATTGCCAGCCCAGTCATGACGCCCTTGCCTGAAGACGTGTTGAAACGTCGGCCGTACAACGCCGTCGCCGATTTCGTCGACGCCAACGTGGCGCGCGGTCTCGGCGACAAAGTGGCGTTCACGGATTCGATGCGCTCGTTGACCTATGCCCAGCTGCAGGAACGGTCGTATCGCTTCGCGGCGGCGTTGAAGGCTCTGGGGCTGCGCGAGGAAAACCGGGTGATCCTCGCGTTTCACGATACCGTCGATTATCCGGTCGCATTCTGGGGGGCGATACGCGCCGGTATCGTGCCCGTGCCCGTCAATACGCTGCTCACCGCCGAGCAATACGCCTTTCTGTTCGCCGACAGCCGCGCGGCGGCGATCGTGAGCGCCGCTTCGCTTGCTCCGACTGTCCTATCGGTCCGCGATCGGCTGCCGCATTTGCGCGCCGTCATCGTCGTCGGCGCCGGCGCGCAGGAGCGCCCGCGATCGCCGGACCTGCATTTTTTCGAAGAGCTGCTGGGCAAGACCGAGCCGACTCCGTTCACCGCGCCGACAATGTCCGACGAAGTCGCGTTGTGGATGTACACCTCGGGCTCGACGGGTGAGCCCAAAGCGGTCCGGCACGTTCATACCAGCCTGATGGCGACGGCGCGCCTCATGGGTCAGGGCATCATCGGCATTCGCGAGGACGATGTCGCGTTCTCGGCCGCCAAGCTTTCCTTCTCGTACGGCCTCGGCAATGCCGTATCGTTTCCCATGTCGGTCGGCGCCAGCACAGTGTTGCTGCCGGAGCGGCCAACGCCGCAGGCAGTGCTGGCGACGCTTCGCCGTCATCAGCCGACCATCTTCTATGCCGTGCCGTCGCTCTATGCGGCATTGCTCGCGCATCCCGAGATCGGCCCCGGCGCGGGCTCGGAGCGGCTACGGCTCTGCATTTCCGCCGGCGAAGCGCTACCCGAGCACCTCGGCGAACGCTGGCGGGCGATGGTGGGCGTCGACGTTCTCGACGGGCTCGGCTCGACCGAGATGCTGCAGACCTTCCTGAGCAACCGGCCGGGCGACATACGTTACGGATCGACCGGCAAGCCGGTGCCGGGCTACGAGGTCAAGATCGTGGACGAAGGCGGGCGCGACCTGCCCGCGGGCGAGGTCGGCGAACTCGTGGTGCGTGGGCCCTCTGCCGGAGAAAGCTACTGGAACCATCGCG
This sequence comes from Alphaproteobacteria bacterium, assembly GCA_005883135.1. Classification (GTDB taxonomy): domain Bacteria; phylum Pseudomonadota; class Alphaproteobacteria; order Rhizobiales; family Xanthobacteraceae; genus VAZQ01. The sequence goes on along the minus strand of VAZM01000228.1, from coordinate 3,389 downwards.
CGAAGAGCCGCCGCACCTTCGTCGGCGAGTGGACCTATACCGGCGACAAGTACATGCGCGATACGGAGGGCTACTATTATTACTGCGGCCGCACCGACGACATGTTCAAGGTCAACGGCATGTGGGTATCGCCGATCGAGGTCGAGGCGGCGCTCGTGTCGCACGAGGCGGTGCTCGAAGCCGCCGTCATCGGCAAGGAGGACGGCGACGGCCTGACCAAGCCGAAAGCCTTCATCGTGCTCAAGAACGGATACGCCGCCGACGAACTGCTGGTGGACGCGCTGCGGTCGCATGTCAAGGAGCGCGCGGGACCATGGAAATATCCCCGTTGGATCGAGGTGCGGCCTGACTTGTCGCGCACGGCGACTGGCAAGATCCTGCGGTTCAAGCTGAGGGATTGATGTCCTCCCTCGGACGCCGCACCCGGAGAATCGGCCGATGAGCTACGACCTAATCCTGCGCGGCGGCCGGGTGGTTGATCCCTCGCAAAAACTCGATGCAGTAACAGACGTCGCCTTCGCGGACGGCAAGGTCGCCCGCATCGGAGCAGGGTTAAAAACAGATGCCAAGACCGAGGTCCGCGACGTCTCCGGCCGCATCGTCACCCCGGGGCTGATCGATCTGCACACCCATGTTTATTGGGGCGGGACCTCGCTCGGCATCGACGCTGAGGATTTCTGCCGCCGCTCGGGGGTGACGACCGCCGTCGATACCGGAAGTGCGGGCGCCGGCAACTTCGCGGGATTTCGCAAGCATGTGATCGAGCGCAGCGAGGTGCGCATCCTCGCCTACCTCCACGTCTCGTTCGCCGGCATCTTCGCGTTCTCGCCGCGGGTGATGGTGGGCGAAAGCGAGGAACTGCGGCTGATGGCGCCGCTCGATGCGGTGGAGGTCGCCAATGCCAACCGCGACATCATCGTCGGCATCAAGGTCCGCGTCGGCGCGCGCGCCTCCGGCCGTTCGGGCGCCGTGCCGCTCGACATCGCGCTCGAGGTCGCGGACCAGGTCGGCATGCCGGTGATGGCGCATATCGATGAGCCGCCGCCAAGCTATGAAGAGGTGATCGCGCGGCTGCGGCCGGGGGACGTGCTGACCCACGCGTTCCGGCCTTTCCCGAATTCGCCGGCGACGGCGCAAGGCACGGTGAAACGCGCGGTGATCGACGCGCGTCAGCGTGGCGTACTGTTCGACATCGGCCACGGCAAGGGCTCGTTCGCCTTCAAGACCGCGCGCGCCATGCTCGCCAACGGCTTCTGGCCCGACACCATCTCGTCCGATGTTCACGCGCTTTGCATCAACGGGCCGGCGTTCGACCAGGTCACCACGATGTCGAAGTTCCTTTGCCTGGGCATGCCGCTGGCCGACGTGGTCGCCGCCTCAACCGTGAATGCCGCATTTGCACTGAAGCGCCCGGAGCTCGGCAGTCTCAAAGCGGGCAGCGTCGGTGACGCCACCATTCTGTCGATCGACGATGGGCGGTTCGACTATGTCGACGTCGTCGGTGAGCGCCTGACGGGCGATCGAAAGATCGCATGCCAAGGGGTCGTGATCGCCGGACGATGGTGGCATCCGAAATAGTCGGTGCGTCGGATTGCCCTTTGCGTCTGCTGGCGTCTTCTGCTGGCATGCCGTTTGCTCGGAACGGCTGGAAATCGGCTGGTTATCCCGGCCTCACTCGACCCCAAGGGACGCATTCAATAAAATGGGCAGGGTGGCGCAAATCTGAGCGAGTTGACCGGCGCAAGTGGGAGATCAAGTCATGGATCGCAGGACGCTCCTAAAAGGCTTTGCGGGTGCAGGCACTCTGGCCGCAACGGGACGATTATCAGCTCCTGCGCTCGCGCAGGGCGCCGCAGCGCGAACATTGCGCTTCGTGCCTCAAGCCAATCTCGCGAATTTCGACCCGATCTGGGGCACGCAATACGTGGTGCGCAATGCCTCCGCCATGGTGTGGGACACACTCTATGGGATGGACGACAAGCTCGAGCCCCAGCGCCAAATGGCGGAAGGCGAGGAAGTCTCGGCCGACGGGCTGACCTGGACGTTCCGCTTGCGGCCGGGGCTGAAATTCCATGACGGTGAGCCGGTGCTGGCACGAGACGTGGCGGCGAGCCTCGAGCGCTGGACGGCGCGCGACCAGATGGGCCTGTTGATCAGGGCGATCTAACAGGAGCTCACCGCTACCGACGATCGCACGGTCAAGTGGGTGCTCAAGAAGCCATTCCCGAAAATGCTGCTGGCGCTCGGAAAGATCAGCACACCAATCGCGTTCATCATGCCCGAGCGCATCGCCAAGACCGACCCGTTCAAGCAGATTTCCGAATATGTCGGCAGCGGTCCCATGCGTTTCTTGAAGGACGAGTGGGTTCCGGGCGCGAAGGCGGCGTTCGAGCGCTTCCCCGATTATGCGCCACGCAGCGAGCCCGGCTCATGGCTTTCGGGCGGCAAGCGAATGTTGGTCGAACGCGTCGAATGGGTAGTCATGCCGGACCCGGCCACCGCCGGCGCGGCGCTGCAGAGCGGCGAGGTCGATTGGTGGGAGACCCCGATTCCCGACCTGGTGCCGCTGTTGCGCAAGAACCGCAATATCGCGGTCGATATCGCCGATCCGCTCGGCAATATCGGCGCCTTCCGCATGAACCATTTGTATCCGCCGTTCAACGACGTGCGAGCGCGCCGCGCGGTGCTGATGGCGATGAGCCAAGAAGACTACATGCGTGCCATCGTCGGCGATGACGACAATCTGTGGAAGCCACTGCCGGGGTTTTTCACCCCGGGCACGCCGCTCTATACCGAGGAAGGCGGCGAGATCTTTAAGGGCCCGCGCAAGCTCGATGCCGCCAAGAAACTGCTGGCGGAAAGCGGCTATGCGGGCCAGCCGGTCACGTGTCTCGTCGCCCAGGACCAGCCGATCACCAAGGCGCAAGGCGACGTCACCGCCGACCTGCTCAAGCGGCTCGGGATCAATGTGGACTTCGCGGCGATTGACTGGGGCACGGTCGGCGCCCGGCGCGCGATGAAGACGCCGCCCGGTCAAGGCGGCTGGCAGATGTTCCATACCTGGCATTCCGGCGCGGACTGCATCAATCCGGCGGTGGCGATCGGGGTGCGCGCCAACGGCGACAAGGCGTGGTTCGGCTGGCCGGACGTGCCCGAAGTCGAAGTGCAGGTGACGGCCTGGTACGAGGCCAAGACGGCGGGCGAGGAGAAAACGGCGATCGGGCGACTCAACAAAGCGGCGTTGGACAACGTTGTTTACGCGCCGACCGGCTTCTTTCTCGGCTATCAGGCTTGGCGCAAGAACGTGAGCGGGGTGGTCAAGGGCCCGCTTCCATTCTTCTGGGGCGTTGGCAAGACGGCCTGACGTCGCCGTAAGCCATGCTCGCCTA
>VAZM01000650.1 GCA_005883135.1 Alphaproteobacteria bacterium | reverse complement strand
CCAGTCCACCCTCACATGTTGAGGCACGACTGCGGCTACGCGCTGGCCAACGCCGGCCACGACACACGGGCGCTGCAGGCGTGGCTCGGCCATAAGAACATCGAGCACACGGTGCGCTACACCGAGCTGGCGCCAAACAGGTTTTAAGAACTTCTGGCGATAGGCTCGCGTCGGCCCGGCGCAGCCTCCCAATTTGTGTAGGGCGACGGTCCGCGACCCGGCGAGCTGCTCGACGACATCGTCGCCGACGCCGTTCCAGAGAGGGACCAGCCCCGCCCCCGCCGGTTCAGAACGATTCAGGTCTAGCCCAAGGACTTGCTGGCTGGCGTGCGGCAGCCTGAGCCTGTGGTAAACCAAAGCGTCGTGACAAGGGAGAAAATCCTCATGTTCCACATGAGCCGACGCGGCTTCATCACCTGCGGGCGCCTTGCTGCTATGGCCGATGCCCGCAGCTCGGTCACACATGTCGCACATCTCGGAGGACTGCCATGACCCTCAATCGAGCGTGGTTGTTGCTTGCCGCATGCCTTTTGACCCCTGTCACCACCGCGTCGGCGAATGTAGTGACCGATTGGGACGAGAAAGCCGTCGCCTTCATTCAGCCGCGGATGGTGCCGCCGGTGGCTTACCGGGCAATGGCTATCCTGCATATCGCGATGTTCGATGCGCTGAATTCGATCGAGCCGCGCTATCGGCCCTATTACGCCCAATTTCCGGCAACGCAGGACACATCGAAAGGCGCCGCGGCTGCGGCTGCGGCAGGCGCCGTGCGGGCAAACCTTCTTCCCGAGATCGCGCCCGATATCCAGGCGTCGTTGCAAAGCTATCTGGCGGCAATCCCCGACAGCGAGGCCAAGTCTAACGGAATTAAGGTCGGCGAGGCGGTCGCGGCGAAGACGCTAGAGGCGCGCGCCAGCGATGGATCGTCGGCGCCGGATTCCTATCGGCCGGTGACGCGGCCCGGGGTTTATACTCCGACCGCGCTTACGGTCACTCCGCAGTGGCCAGACCTCACTCCATTCGCGATGACGAGCCCCTCTCAGTTCCGCCCAAAGCCGCCGATCGCGCTCGAGAGCGAGCAATGGGCCAAGGATTACAACGAAATCAGAGAGCTCGGTGCAAAGAACAGCAACAAGCGGTCGCCGCAACAGACCGAAGACGCGCGATTTTGGCTCCTGACCGGGCCGCTGAGCACGCATCCGCTGTCCCGCCAGATCGTAATTCGAAAAGAGATGTCAGTCATCGACAGCGCTCGCTTCATGACGGTGACCACCGCGGCAGAGGCAGATGCCGCGATCGCTGTCATGGATGCCAAGTACAACTACGCATTCTGGCGTCCAATCACCGCCATCCGCAATGGTGACGTCGACGGCAACGATGCGACCGAGCGCGAGGCGACCTGGCAGCCGATCGACAACACACCGATGCATCCCGAATACCCATGCGCCCACTGCATCATCAGCTCTGCTCTTGCGGGCGCCATTGAAGGAATGCTCGGCACGGCCGACATTCCCGA
>VAZM01000227.1 GCA_005883135.1 Alphaproteobacteria bacterium | reverse complement strand
GTCTGCCTTGGCGTAGTGCTTCCCTAATTCGTGACGCCATCCACAAGGGCAGACTTCCCACTCGTCGCTTGCCGGGTCCCATCCTGCTGGCGCACATACTGTGAACCAGTGGAAGCCATGCACCCCATTGGCGGTCGTGGCGGTGTGGAGCACGTGATTGTGGCAGAGGATTTCACCTTTGCGGCGGCGCTGGCTATGGCCGACGATGTGACCGGGCTTGGGTTTCCCGCGAACGACGCGGTGGACGCGCTTACGTTTTGTAGCCTCGGTCTTGGCGACCAGACCCGGTTTCGCTTTGGCTTTGCCTTTGCCTTTGGCTTTGACAGGCTTGCTGTGCAGGCTCTTCTTGGCCCTGCGTTTGATCATCTATGCCCCCGGCTCTTTGAATGGGTGCACGCAAGGTTATCACAATGTGACCTGGGTCTCGCCGTCCCCTCTTGCTGGGTGAACAACCGCGATGATTATATCTGCGGCATGTGTGGGAGGATCATCCAGAGCAGCGGACCGCTGCGGTATGCCATCGTCGATGGCATGAACGTGCGCGATAACCGCGTGCACAACTATCCACCGCGATGGAACGGGGCACCTAGCCAAGAATTGCTGGTCATTCGCCGCAATCACCACACCAGAAATGTGTCGCTCGACCCGCTCCGTTGGGGCCTCATCCCGTATTGGTGCACTGACCCGACGGGTGGCCGCAAACCCATCAACGCGAAGTGCGAGACGGTGCGGGACCTGCCGAGTTTTCGTGACGCATACCGCAGGCGCCGCTGCATCGTGCCGGTCGACGGCTTTTTCGAATGGAAGGCAATCAAGGGACAGAAAGCAAAACAGCCGTATGCAATCGCCATGAAAGATGGCGCACCATTCGGTATTGCCGGTATTTGGGAAAACTGGAAGGACTCGGCTTCCGGTGAATGGACCCGCACTTTTGCAGTCATCACGACCGATGCCAACGAACTCATAGCCGACATTCATGACCGAATGCCGGTCATTCTTTCCCGATATGATTACGTCCGCTGGCTCGGCGAGGAGTCTGATCCGCGCGATCTGATGCGTCCGTTCCCTACCGAACTGATGCGGATCTGGCCGATCTCGACCCGGGTCAATAAGCCGGAGAACGATGACCCCTCGATCCTCGATCCGATGCCACTCACGACCGATGCGGCCTGAAGGGGGGTTTGAGATGAAAGATCCCCCAACTCGGACAAATCTTCTTGCACCGCACGGCCGGACCATACATTGGGTCATCCTTCTAGCAATGTCCGCTTTAGCGCTCAAAGCTAAAGCGCAGACATCTGCTATGTCCGCTTCCTGCCGCAACCGGACTGCGCGCTGCAGTCAAGAGCAAATGTTATTCGACCACTCGATCGGCGCGCGCCAATACGGCGGGAGGAATATCAAGGCCGAGCGCTTTGGCGGTCTTTAGGTTGACAACTAGTTCGTATCTGGTCGGCGCCTGCACCGGGAGGTCGGCAGCCTTCTCGCCCTTGAGGATGCGATCGACATAGCCACTGGCGCGCCGGTACTGATCGAGGAAATCAGCCCCATAGGAAATGAGGCCGCCATCATCGACGTAAGCGCCCTCCACGTAGACTGCGGGCAGCTTGTACCGCGCCGCCAGCGCGATGATCACATGCCGATGAAACGCCACTACCGCGCTGCCGATCACGACCAATCCAGTGTTCGCCACACGCGCGAGAGCGATGATCGCCCGCTCGATGTCGGAGGCGTCCCGCACGTTGATCGGAGTCACTTCCATCCCGAGAGATGGCGCCATTGATTGGATAGCTGCGAATTGGGCAGGCCCGGAAACCAGCGCAGGATCGCGAATGATCCCAGCCCGGGTCACGTTCGGCGCGATCTCTTTGAGCAGCTCCAGCCATTTCGGGCTCAGCCCATACTCGTTCGAGATAAACCCGGTGACGTTCCCCCCGGGCTGCGCCAAACTATTGACAAAGCCGGCACCGACCGGATCGGGGACGATCGCGAAGACAATAGGCACCGTGCGGGTCGCCTGCAGCAAGGGCGCCGTAGCCGCGTTACCGGTGGCGAGAATGACCTCCGGTGCAAGTGCGACCAACTCTGCCGCATAGGTGCGAAGGCGATCGGGATCGCCCGCGCCCCAACGAGTCTCGACCTGTACGTTGCGGCCGATCGTCCAACCCGCCTGCTGCAGGCCTTGGAGGAATGCGCCATAGCGCGCCTGTGCAACCGCATCGTCCGCGGCAAGCGTGTTGAGCACGCCAATGCGCCGTACCCCCGCGCGCCCTTGGGCCCGCGCCGCGACTGGCCACGCCGCCGCGCCGCCGAGCAGCGTGATGAAATTGCGCCGCCTAAGCAGCGCGTTCATTCGATCACCTCGTCGGCGCGAGCGAGCACCGTCGGTGGGAGCTCCAGATTAAGTGCCTTGGCAGCTTTGATGTTGATCACCAGCTCATATTTGGTGGGCGCCTGCACCGGAAGGTCCGCCGGCTTCTCCCCTTTGAGGATGCGGTCGACGTAGGTGGCCGAGCGGCGATAGCCGTCGAGCAGGTTCGGCCCGTATGACATCAGACCGCCGGCATCGACAAAGGACCGATAAGGGTAAACGGCGGGCAGCCGGTGCCGCGCTGCTAGTTTCACGAGCAAGTCGCGCTGGATTGTTGCAGTCGAGCTTACGGCGACGATTAGGCCGTCGTTAGGTCCGCGCGCAAATTCGGCCACGGCGCGCTCGGTATCGCCGTCGGCATGCACATCGATCGGGCTCAACTCCACGCCCAGTGGCGAAGCTGCGGCCCCAATCACGGCCCATTGGGCGATGCCCGCCTGACCTTCGAGCTCACGCAGGATACCGACGCGCGCGACCTGCGGCGCTATCTCTCGCAGCAACTCAAGCCACTTGGCACTTAGGGTAAATTCGAACTGAGTAAAGCCGGTGGCGTTGGTCCCCGGTCGCGCTAGGCTCTTGACGAAACCGGAGCCAACCGGATCGATGGTCTGGGCCATCACGATCGGCACTGTGCGACTGACTTGCTGCAGGACAAGCGTCGTGGGGCCGACGCCGGCCACGATCACATCCGGGCCGAGCGCGACCAGATCGGCCGCGTCCTTGCGCAGCCGCGCCCGATTGCCGCTGCTCCAGCGAGTGTCGATTCGCAGGTTACGGCCGACCGCCCAGCCCGCCTTCTGCAGCCCTTCAGAGAGCGCAGCGACGCGGGCCTGTGAGTCCGGTTCGTCCGGCGTGGTATTCATCAGTACCCCAACGCGCCGCACGCGCTCCTGCGCGCGGGCCGCAATCGGCCATGCCGCAGCCGCCCCGCCGAGCAGCGTGATGAACTGGCGCCTTTTCACTCGACCACCTCGTCGGCGAGCGCGAGTAGTTTGTCCGGTATGGTCAGGCCAATCGCCCGCGCGGTTGCCAAATTGATGACGAATTCAAGCCTGGTCGAGCGTGCCACCGGGAGATCGACGGGTTTTTCGCCCTTGAGGATGCGGCCGACATAGATGCCGCCTTGACGCCCTTGGTCCGTTGCGGGGGGGCCGTAACTCATCAGTCCACCGGCAACGGCCCAATCGCGAGAGAAGTAAACTCCGGGGACTCCATGCCGCGCTGCTAGTGTGAGGATTTGCGATTGTCTGCCAAACAGAAGCGCGTCGTCGGGCACCGCGAAACCGCCGATGCCCTTTTGCATCATCTCCGCAAAAGCAGCATCGATATCAGGGGCGATGCCGGTGAGAACGATTTTTCCTTGCCCCCCGAAAGCCGCAGCCGCCGACCTCGCGTCCGTGCTCATGCGATCGTAATAGGGATAATTCCGTGTGATGAGCACGCCGAAGCGCGTGGCGTGGGGCAGGAGTTCGTGTAGGAGGCCAAATTGTTTTGGGACAATTTCGCTGCTCATATCGGTAAAGCCGGTCACATTGCCGCCTGGCTGATTGAGGCTTGCCACCAGCCCGAGTTGGACCGGGTCTCCGGATGTGGTGAAGACAATCGGAATGGTGGCGGTCAGCGCTTTGGCCGCCAGCGCAGCCACTGAAAATCCCGGTGCAACAATGACGTCGACGTTGCGGCGAACCATTTCAGCCGCTGCTTCAGCCTGCCGTTCGCGACTATCCAGCCCCCATCGGAATTCGATCTCCACGTTGCGTCCCTCGACGAAGCCGGTTTCGCTCAAGCCCTTTCGGAAGGCTGCCAGCAAATTGGCACCGCCTGCTGCGGTGCCGCCGCGAAGAAACCCGACCATCGGCACCTCCCGCTGCTGCGCGCGCGCCGTGAGCGGCCATGTGGCTGCCGCACCTCCGAGCAGCGTGATGAACCCTCGCCGGTTCATTCAATCACCTCGTCGGCGCGGGCGAGCAGCGTATCTGGCACGGTTAGGCCGAGCGCCTTGGCAGTGATTAGATTGATGACTAAATCGAATCTAGTCGATTGCACCACCGGTAAGTCAGCCGGTTTGGCGCCCTTCAGAATGCGGCCGGCGTAGACGCCGAGCTGGCGGAACACCTCGATGAGGCTCGTGCCGTAGCTCATCAGGCCGCCGGCTTCGGGAAACTCGCGCACAGTATAGACGGCGGGAATCGCATGGCGCGTCGCCTGCGTGGCGAACTGCAGCCGCCGACTGAAGAAGAAAGCATCGGCACCGACCACCACTGCACTGATTTTGTTGCGAACAAGGGTGGCGAATGCAGCGTCAATCCCTGAGCTATCATTCGCCCGAATGACCTCGATCTGCACCCCGATGGCGGATGCCGCTACCTCCATTTCTCGCGTGAGGGCCTCGGAGTTTGCATTGTCGGGGTTGACTAGTAGACCAATGCGCGCAGCGGCAGGAGCAAATTCCCGTAATAGCCCAAGTTGTTTCACCGCCAGGTCGGACAGGAAAAAGTACACGCCGGTTGCGTTGGCGTCGGGCCGGGCGAGACTAGCAACGAGTCCAAGCTTCACCGGATCATCGGTTACGCCGAAGAGGACAGGAACGGTCGTCGTCGCGGCCTTGGCCACCAATGCCGGAGGCGTAGGGCTTGCCACGATCAGGGCCACGTCGCGGCGCAACAGCTCTGCCGCCATCCCCGGCAAGCGACCGTAGTAACCCTC
>VAZM01000649.1 GCA_005883135.1 Alphaproteobacteria bacterium | reverse complement strand
TACGACGCGAAATATGACTCGTGCGCGTTAAGGTGCGCGCGGAAGAACTCCGGCGTGCCGGTCTTGGGTCCCGTGCACAGGAACTGCTGCAAGCCTTTGCGGGGATAGTCGGCCTGGCGCTTCTGGAAGCTGTTCGACCAGCGGTGAATCTCGACGCGCTGATCTCGTCAATCAATCTTCAACCCCAGCGCTTTGACAATCGGCGTCCACAGCGCGACGTCGGCGGCAAGCGAGCGGCGGAATTTCTCCGGGCTCGACTCGGGCGTGGGCTCGATCCCCGCGTCGGTCAACAGCTGCTGATAGCTCGGCTCGGCGACCGCCGCGCGCGTTGCCTGCGCGATGCGTTCGATGATCCCGCTCGGCGTGCCGGCGGGCGCGAGCAGCCCGATGGTGCCGGTCACGGTAAGCCCGGGGAGGCCCGACTCGGCCGCCGTGGCAAGCTCCGGGGCAACGCCGAGACGCGTGGGATTGGTGATGGCAAGAATGCGCGTCTTGCCGGAGCGATGGAATTCGAGCAGCGGACCGGTCACGCCCACGATGCCCATCGGCACTTGGCCGCTGACCAGGTCGGCGATCGCCGGCCCGGTCCCGCGATACGGCACCTGGACGATGTCGGGCGTCTGCGCCAGCGACTTGAACAGCTCGCCGGTCAGGTGCTGGATCGAGCCGACGCCGGCGTGGGCATAGGACAGCTTGCCGGGATTGGCCTGGGCATAAGCGATAAGCTCTTTGAGGGTGCCAACCGGCATTGAAGGGTGCACGGCAATGACGAGACAATTGGCAGCCACGCTCGCAATCGGATCGAGGTCCTTGACCGGGTCGTAGAGCGGCCGGCTCTTGAGCAGGGCCTCGTTGAGGTGCGTCTGCGTCCCGCCGAGCAGGACGGTGTAGCCGTCCGCCGCAGCCCGTACGACCGCGGCCGCGCCGAGCGAGGCGCCGCCCCCACCGATATTCTCGATCACCACGGTGCCAAGAAGCGGTTTGAGCTTGTCCGCCAATGGACGGCCGACGAGGTCATAGGCGCCGCCGGGCGGAAAAGGAACGACCAGCCGGATCGGCCGCGCGGGATAGCTTTGCGCCCGCGCCATGTGCGACACGGCCGCAAGTGCGGCGGCGCCGACCGCGAGACGCAAGAATGCACGGCGAAACAGTTTCATGCGCGGCGGAGACATGGTTTCGCTGCTACTCTGCATTGCTCATAGCTCGATAACGCGTCCTACTGCCATTGCCCTGCACCGGTCAGTCGCCGAACACCCAGCGGACGATGCGGGCATCCCTCTGATATCCGCCGTTCTTGGCAAACGGCTCCTCGTTCCAGAACTTGTCCGCCGCCGCGCGGTCCGGCAGCTCGAGCAGCAGCGCAGTGCCGATGTTGTCGGCGCCGAGCGGATCGGTCCGCGAAAGATGAAGCTGTCGCCATACGACGCGAAATATGACTCGTGCGCGTTAAGGTGCGCGCGGAAGAACTCCGGCGTGCCGGTCTTGGGTCCCGTGCACAGGAACTGCTGCAAGCCTTTGCGGGGATAGTCGGCCTGGCGCTTCTGGAAGCTGTTCGACCAGCGGTGAATCTCGACGCGCTGATAGACCCGGGCCTTGTTCATGAGCTCCCCGGCGACGAATGCGTCCGCGGCCGCGCGGTCGTCGAG
>VAZM01000648.1 GCA_005883135.1 Alphaproteobacteria bacterium | reverse complement strand
CGTGCCCAGCGTGTCGCGCCCGTCGTCGGAGACGAAATGGCCGTAGCCGATGACGCGCTCGCCGAAATTTTTGACGTAGCTCGTCTGGTCCGGCAACAGGGCACGCCGCGTGGATTGCATCCCCGGCTTGTCCCAGCAATAGATCGCCCACTCGGCCGGCTTGGTGCGGTAGTAATTCCGCAGCGCCTCTCCGCTCAATCCATAGCGAGGATCGCCCGGCAGATATCCGGTCATCTTTTCCTGTGACATTTCATCTCCGCAATTACCTACCTACCCGGGCCAGCTCTTGCGCTATTGCGCGAGCTCCGGACCCTGCGCCTTGTCATTCGCCCTTGATGTTCGCCGCCTTGATGATCGGCCACCACTTTTCGATCTCGGTCTTGTGGTAGGCGGCGAGCGCCTCCGGCGTCTGTTGCTCGCGTGGTAAGATCTCCTGGCCGAGAGTGGCAAGCCGCGCGCGCACGTCCGCATCGGCGAGCGCCTCCACGACCGCGGCGTTGAGCTTGCCGATGATGGGCTTGGGCGTGCCCTTGGGCGCAAACAGCGCAAACCATCCGGAGATGTGAATTCCCGGCAGTCCGGCCTCGTCAACGGTCGGAATGTCGGGCGCCGCCGCGAAGCGGCTGCTTGCGGTGACGGCGTAAGCCTTGATCGCGCCGGCGCGCACCTGCGGCAGGGCCACGGCCGCCTGGATGATCATCATATCGATCTGGCCTGCCACGAGATCCTGCATCGCCGGGCCGCCGCCGCGATATGGCACGAACGCAAAGCGCGTACCGGTTTCTTTCTGCAACAGGATGCCGGCGACGTGCGAGCCCGCGGTCGGGATCGCCTGCGACGCCTTGTCCGGGTTTGCCTTCAACCACGCGATCAGCCCCTTGAGGTCGTCGGCCGGCATGGTCTTCTTT
>VAZM01000101.1 GCA_005883135.1 Alphaproteobacteria bacterium | reverse complement strand
GACAAGGACTACATCGTTCGCAACGGCGAAGTAATCATCATCGATGAATTCACTGGGCGCATGATGCCGGGACGGCGCTATTCGGAGGGGTTGCATCAGGCATTGGAGGCCAAGGAGCGCCAGACGGTTCAGCCGGAAAACCAGACGCTCGCCTCGATCACCTTCCAGAACTACTTCCGCATGTACGAGAAGCTCGCCGGCATGACCGGCACGGCGATGACAGAGGCCGACGAGTTCATCGACATCTACAATCTGGAAGTGATTGAAGTGCCGACCAACATGCCGATGGTGCGCGTCGACGACGACGACGAGGTCTATCGCACGGCGGCGGAAAAGTACCGCTCCATCCTGGCGTTGATCGACGACTGCAAGGCGCGGGGGCAGCCGGTGCTGGTCGGCACCACCTCGATCGAGAAGTCGGAGCAACTGGCCGAGATGCTGCGCAAGCTCGGCTGGGAGCAGCACGACTTCTCCGACCCGAACGCCTTCGCTGCCCTCTATTCCGGCGACGACGGTGCTTCCAAAGCCAAGGTGTTCGCGATCCTTAACGCGCGCTACCACGAACAGGAGGCCTATATCATCGGCCAGGCAGGCGTGCCCGGCGCGATCACGATTGCCACCAACATGGCCGGCCGCGGCACGGACATCCAGCTTGGCGGCAATGCCGACATGCGCATCCGCCACGAACTCAAGGATGTCGGCCACGAGGACGGCGAGCACGCGCGGCGCGCGGGAGAGATCCGCGCGCAGGTCGCGCGACTCAAGGAAAACGCACTCGCCGCCGGCGGGCTTTACGTGCTCGGCACCGAGCGCCACGAGAGCCGGCGCATCGACAACCAGCTGCGCGGCCGTTCCGGCCGCCAGGGCGACCCCGGCCATTCCAAGTTCTTCCTCTCGTTGGAAGACGACCTCATGCGCATTTTCGGGACCGACAAGCTCGATACCATGCTGCAGCGCCTGGGGCTCAAGGAGAACGAGGCGATCGTCCATTCCTGGATCAACAAGGCGCTGGAAAAGGCGCAGCAGAAAGTGGAGGCGCGCAACTTCGACCTCCGCAAGAACGTCCTCAAGTTCGACAACGTGATGAACGACCAGCGCAAGGTGATCTTCGAGCAGCGGGTCGAGTGGATGCGGGACGAGGCGGTCAACGAGGTGGTGGCGGATATGCGCCACGCGGCGATCGAGGACCTGGTCGCCAAGCACGTTCCCGAAAACGCCTATCCCGAACAGTGGGATACGACCGGGCTGCGGGAGGAGCTCAAGCGCATTCTCGATCTCGACCTTCCGGCGGACGAGTGGGCGAAGGAGGAGGGCATCGCCGACGAAGAGCTTCTCTCCCGCATTGAGCGGCGCGCGGACGAGCACATGGCGGCGAAGGCCGCGCAATGGGGCGCCGACGTGATGCGCTATGTCGAGAAATCGATCCTGCTGCAGACGCTCGATCATCTCTGGCGCGAACACCTGGTGATGCTCGAACATCTGCGGCAAGTGATCGGCCTGCGCGGCTATGGACAGCGCGATCCGCTCAACGAGTACAAGGCGGAAGCGTTCAACCTGTTCGAGGCCATGAGCACCCATCTGCGCGAGGCGGTGACGTCACAGCTGATGCGGGTCGAGATCAGGGCGGCGCCGCCGCCGGAGGAGCCGGCGAGCCTTCCTTATATGGAAGCGCACAAGATCGATCCCTCGAGCGGCGAGGACGAACTCGCGCTGGCGCGAGCCGGCGCGGAGACGCTCGCGCGTCACGGCATCACCGCTGCGGCAACGGCGCCCGCGCGCAATCCGAAAGATCCGTCAAGCTGGGGCAAGGTTGGCCGCAACGAGGCCTGTCCCTGCGGCTCGGGCAAGAAATACAAGCACTGCCACGGGCGGTTCGGTTAACGCGCGCAGTAGAAAACCCGGCGATCAATCCAGTTGCACCGACAGCGCTGCGCCGCTCGGCGAGACGGATAGAGGACAAGCCGCGCTGGGGGGGCCGCTCGGTTGCGGACTGGCTTTTCTAGTTGCTCCAAGCGCCGAAGCGGTTCTCAAAACCGCCGGAGGGCACGGTCGGCGCGGCGCCGCTAAGCTGCCCATTGGCGCTCGCCGTGTTCCGCTCTGGCTCTGCGCTCGCTTCTTGTTTTGGTGCGGCAGGCTTGGCTGCATTGGCGGTCGCGTTGGCAGTCTTGGTCTCGGCCGCCCGGGGCGCGCCAGCTGCGCTTGGCGTCGCCTTCGCCGTGGCGGTGCGCTTCGGCTTCGATGCGGAGGCGGCGGGCTGCGCGGTACTCGAAGCGGCTGCCTGATCGTCGCTGCTCTTGGAGCCGAACAGATGGCTGAAGAAGCCGCCGACCCCGCCCGAGCTCGTCGCCGAGGCGACCTGCACCGTCGAGCCCCCGACGGAGGCCGGTCTTGAGTCGGCCGAGGCGAGGCTGAACACGCTCACGGGGGCGCTCTCCGGCTCGTGCGGCGGGTTGACGTGGGGCGGGATGGTGCCGACCGCGGTGTGGATGACCGCTCCCGGACCGCCGTGGCTTTTCAACGCCGTCAGGAAGGTTGCATTCATGCCGCCGTCAACGCCGGTTTTGACCGGGGCCGCCGGCGTGCGATTGCTTAGTTCGGCGGTCCGGACGTCGTCCCGACGCTGCTTCTCCCTGACCGCGGATGCGATTTCCTCAGGGACCTTGTAGGCCGGGCACCGGTCGGCCGGACTGAACTTGCCCGACGATTCGGCGTCGAATACGTAACGCTTCTCGCATATGTCGACCTTGGGTTGGAGGCGCGTGACCTCGAAGTGGTCATAGCCTTCCTTGATCATTTTCCAGAACGCCATATTCGGCGAATTGCGGTGCCGCGCCATGTTGAGCGGAGTCATCTTGAAGGGATAGGCCTGGATCTGGAACGACCTCTGGCCGCCGAAGAATGATTCGCGCGCGAGCGCATAAATCTCGCCGACCTGCTCATCCGTCATGGCGTAACAGCCGGCTGACGAGCAGTCACCGTGGATCATCACAAACGCGCCGGTGCGTCCATTCGCCCGATCGTACGCATTCGGAAAGCCGATGTTGATCGCGAGGTAGTAATTCGAATTCGGATTCATCAAGCCGGGAGTGATGGTGTAGAAGCCCTCCGGCGCCTGCCGGTCGCCTTGCTTGATCTTCGGGCCTAGTTCTCCCGACCAGCGACAAATCGGATAGGTGTGAAGGAGAGCAAAGCGTCCGGTCTTGTCCTCTTTCCAGATCTCGAGTTCGGATTCCTCTTTGAAGACCCGCACGAGGATCGGCGATTCCTTCGCCATGTTCTTGCTTTCGATCTCGGCCAGCATCCGATCCGACAGCGGCTGCATGTGGCGGCCGTTGACTGCTGCCGGCGTGCTGCTGTCCGTATCGCAACTGGCAAGCGCCAACGCCGCCGCAATCGCAGCTGACGCCAAAAGCGCGCGCAGCAAAGACCCACGATTCAACTGCAAGCTCCCCCGACCCCTAAGGCTTCCCCAAGCCTCCCCCTCGTTCGATCGCCGTCCGGAAATTCGCAGCACGCGGCGGACCGGCGATCGAGCGTGCCGAGGACAAAGTTGGCGCGGTTTCATCGAAATCGCCCGCCAGTGTCCTCCGGCGCAACCACGCTAGGTCAAGACTTGGGTAAGATCAGGGCAAGGAACAAGAATCGTTCCATCGGGAAGTCCCTGTAAAAACAAAGGCTTGCCTAGTCATTTTCGTGCGACGGCGGGCGCTGCGGCCCGCGCGCGTCACCCCAGCGCGCGCCCGATGGCGAGGAATTTCTCGCGCCGCTGGCGGCGAACCGTCTCTCGGTCGAGGCCGGCAAGCTCCTCGAGCGCTTGCGCGATAGCCTCCCCCGTCGAGGCGACGGCCGCCGCCGGATCGCGATGCGCGCCCCCCGAGGGCTCGGTGACGATCTGGTCGATCACCCCGAAACGCATCATGTCATCGGCGGTGATCTTCATGCTCGTTGCCGCCTCCTGCGCCTTCGATGTGTCGCGCCAGAGGATTGAGGCGGCGCCTTCCGGCGAGATCACGGTATAGATCGCGTGCTCGAGCATCAGGACTCGGTTGGCGGAGGCGATGGCAATAGCGCCGCCCGAGCCGCCTTCGCCGATGACGACCGCGATGTTCGGCACGCCGAGTTCGAGACTGGCGTCGGTCGAGCGTGCGATGGCCTCGGCTTGGCCGCGTTCCTCCGCGCCGATACCCGGGTAGGCGCCGGCGGTGTCGACCAGCGACACCACCGGTATGCCGAAACGGTCGGCCATCTGCATCAGCCGCTCCGCCTTGCGGTATCCCTCCGGCCGCGCCATTCCGAAATTGTGCTTGAGGCGGCTTTCGGTCGATGATCCCTTCTCGTGCCCGATGACGCAGATGCTGTCGCCGCGGAAGCGGCCGAAGCCGCCGACGATCGCCACATCCTCCCCGAACTTGCGGTCGCCGGCGAGAGAAACGAAATCGGTGATCAGGGCCGCGACATAGTCGAGGCAATGCGGCCGGTCGGGATGACGCGCGACTTGGGTTTTTTGCCAGGGCGTGAGTTCGGCGTAGAGATCCTTGAGCGTCTGTGCCGCCTTGGATTCCAGGCGGGAGATCTCCTCGCCGATCGCCGCCGCACTGTCGCTGCTCTCGAGCGCCCGCAGTTCCGCGATCTTGGCCTCGAGCTCCGCCACCGGCTTTTCGAAGTCGAGATAGCTGCGCATCGAGACGCTCTCAGGCAAGCCGCGCCGGCGCGAGGCTAGTGTGGCGGTTCAGAAGTCCGCATCATTCTTGCGGCGAGTGCGAAATGCGGACTTCTGAACCAAAGCCACACTAGATTAATAAGTTGCTAGTGTCCTTCGATTCCGAAGTTCGCAAACGAGGCTGCAGCACAATGATGCGAACTTCGGAATCGGGACACTAGCGCGCCTCTGGCATGCCATAGCGCGCATATTCCTCAGCAATGTCGGCCTGAATCGCCTTGGCTGCCGCCACATCGGCCTCGCCGGAGGGATCGTCGTTCCTCAGTCGCGCCAAGCCGCGACCATAAAGCGCGAAAGCAAGCTTCGGGTCGCTGCGCAACGCCGCATCGTAGTCGGAGACCGCGGCATCGAAGTTCGTCATCTTCAGAAAGACGAAACCGCGGCTGTCGAGCGTCGCGGGATTGTTGGGCATCAGCCGAAGCGCTTGGTTGCAGTCGGCGAGCGCCGGCTTGAGGATGCCGACCACCGCGCGGGCCCAGCACCGGTTGTCAAATGCGGCGGCAAAATCCGGCTTGAGCTTGATCGCCTGGTTGTAGTCATCGATGGCGTGATCATAGCGGCTCTTGCCGAGATGCGCGTTGCCGCGATTGAAGTAAGTCTCGGCCGACGGCTTTAGCTTGATCGCCTGCTCGTAATCGGCGATGGCGCGGTCATACTCGCCCTTGAGCCGATAGCCGATGCCGCGGGTGTTGAAGGCCTCGGCGAGCTTCTCGCCCTTTTCGCGTCCCGCTTTGATCACGGCGGAACAGCCCTCGATGCGCTGATCAATGGTCACCGCGTCCTCGCCCTCACACCAGGCGCGCTCCTGCGCTGTCTGTGCGGACGCCGAGGCGCCGCCCAACACGACCCCGGTCAGGATGAGAGCGAGAGGCTTTGCTGCTACGACAGCCATCGGCAACTCCATCGCTTGCGGCAGTCAACCTAAATCATCTCCGGCTGCACTGTCATTCGTCCGCCAGCGGATGCAGGTCGCGCACGAGGCTCTTGAGGCGCTCGTCGAGCACATGGGTGTAGATTTGTGTCGTGGAGATGTCGGCATGGCCCAGCAGCGTCTGTACGACCCGAAGATCGGCGCCGTTGTGCAGCAGATGGCTGGCAAAGGCGTGGCGGAGCACGTGCGGGCTCACCTGAGCGCAGCGTAACCCGGCGGCGGCGGCGAGCACCTTGAGCTCGCGGGCGAAGTGCTGCCGGGTCAGGTGACCCGCCTCCCCGAAGGAGGGAAAAAGCCACTTTCCCTGCCGGCGCGCATTCGTCGACGACAGCAGGCCAAGATACTCGGCCATGATCTTTTTGGCCGCGTTATTGAGCGGCACGAGGCGCTCCTTGCTGCCCTTGCCGCGAACGGCAAGCATGCGGGTGTTGCGCTCGGCTGCTGAAACCGGCAGCGCGACCAGTTCGGACACGCGCAATCCTGTGGCGTAGAGCACCTCGAGAAGGCAAGCGAGCCGCGCAGCGCGAAGCCGCTTCGGCGCCGGCTGATCCGCCTGGTCCATGTCGGCGCGCGCCTGCGCCAGCAGGCGGTCGACCTCGGCGATGCTGAGTACCTTGGGAAGCGCACGGTTGCGCTTCGGGCCTTCGATCACCGCGGACGGGTCGTCGCTCCGGTGTCCCTCCGCATAAAGGAAGCGATAGAGCTGGCGGATGGCCGAGAGCCGCCGCGCCAGCGATGACGCCGCGAAGTTGCGCTTGGCGAGCGATCCGAGGAAGCCGCGGAGATCCGCGGTGGAGGCGGTTGCGACGGTGCCGCCGGCCTTGTGCAGTTCCGCGGAGAAGTCGGAGAGATCGCGGGCATAGGCAGCCAGCGTGTTCTTGGCCCCGCCGCGCTCGGCTGCAACCATGTCGAGGAACAGCTCGATCAACGCGCCGTCGGAATTTTTGCCCTGGGGGGCCATTCGGGATGACGCGGTCAGGGCGAGGGCTGCTTGGCGAAGCGATCCGGCGGAACGGAAACCGTGATCTCGCGCGACTGGGGGGCGAACCAGCTCGCGAGCATGAACATGGCGCCGTAAGTCAGCCCCCCCAGGACGCCGATCACGGTCAGGAAGCGCAGCAGGCTCGGCATGGTGAAACCTCGACCGCAATCTTGCACCAAACAATGGAAAAACTAGGACATGGCGGCGAAAGTCGCCCCGGACATCGATCGCCACAGTCGCCAAACATGGTTAATGGTGTGGCCTCGTCTGCCGGCGAAACGCATAGGCGAGCGGTTATGCTAGAAGGGAAGTCGGCGCACACGCCGCTTTGATCGATAAGCAGGAGAAGAGGATGCCGCACGGCGCGACACAGGACATCGCTGCGCGGCCCGAGGCTGCCCTCACGGCGGCGCTCGGCCGGCGCTCGATCGTGCTCGTGGGCATGATGGGCGCCGGCAAGTCGTCGATCGGCCGTCGGGTATCCATCCGTCTCGGCATTCCGTTCGTCGACGCGGACGCGGAAATCGAAAAGGCGGCCGGCATGAGCATCAGCGATATCTTCGCCAGCCGCGGCGAGGCGGAATTCCGCGCCGGCGAGGCGCGCGTCATTGCCCGCCTGCTGGAGGGCGGGCCGCAGGTGCTGGCGACCGGCGGCGGGGCGTTCGCGAACCCCGATACCCGCGCCGCCATCGCGGCCAAGGGCATCGCGATTTGGCTCAAGGCAGAGTTCGACGTGCTGATGAAACGGATCAAGCGCCGGCACGATCGGCCGCTGCTCAAGACCGACGATCCCGGTGCGACGCTGCGCAAACTGATGCAAGAGCGCGATCCGATCTATGCGTTGGCCGATCTCACCGTACAATCGCGCGACGTGCTGCACGACAAGATCGTTGACGAGATCGTCAACGCGCTCGCCGGCCAACTCGGCGTGGCCGGCGCGGCGGGCGCGGCGGGCGCGCCTGAGCCAGGAGACCGCCGGTCATGACCGCGCCATTGCGCGCAGCCGATGCGAGCGTCGTCAACGTCGCGTTGGGCGCGCGCAGCTACGACATCATCATCGGCCGCGGCCGGCTGGGCTCGCTGGGCGAAAAAATCGCCGCGCTGCGGCCGGGGGCCAAGGCGGCGATCGTCAGCGACGAAATCGTCGCTCGCCACCACCTCGCCGCGACCGAGGCCGCGCTTGCCGCCGCCGGGATCGGCACAACCGCGGTGACGGTGCCCGCGGGCGAGAGTTCGAAGAGCTTCGCCATGCTCGAGCGGGTTTGCGAAGCGCTCATTGCCGCGCGCATCGAGCGCGCCGATGTCGTGGTGGCGCTCGGCGGCGGGGTCATCGGCGATCTCGCCGGTCTTGCCGCTGCCCTCGTGCGGCGCGGTCTCGATTATGTGCAGGTTCCCACCACGCTGCTTGCGCAAGTCGACTCGTCCGTTGGCGGCAAGACCGCAATCGATTCCACGCACGGCAAGAATCTCATCGGCGCGTTTCATCAGCCGGTGCTGGTGCTGGCCGATACCGCGCTGCTCGACACGCTGCCCGAGCGGCAATTCCGCGCCGGATATGCCGAAGTCGTCAAATACGGCCTGCTCGGCGATCCCGGCTTCTTCGCCTGGCTGGAGGCGAACTGGCGCGAGCTGTTCGCAGGCGGCGCCGCGCGCGAGCACGCCATCGCGGTGAGCTGTCGAATGAAGGCTGCCATCGTCGCGCGTGACGAGCGCGAGCACGGCGAGCGGGCGCTGCTCAATCTGGGCCATACATTCGGCCACGCGCTCGAGGCCGCAGCAGGCTTTTCCGACCGGCTTTTGCACGGCGAGGCGATTGCGCTGGGGATGACACTGGCGTTTGCCTTCTCCGCCAAACTCGGGCTGCTCCCGCGATCGGAGGCCGAGCGCGTCGAGCGCCATCTTGCCGCGGTCGGCCTGCCGATCCATCTCTCCTCCGTTCGAGGCGGTCCGCCGGACGCCGACCGTCTGATGGAACTCATCGCCCAGGACAAGAAGGTCAAGCGCGGCAGGCTGACGTTCATCCTGGCGCGCGCGGTCGGCGCAAGCTTCGTCGCGCCCGATGTCGATGCCGCCGAGGTCCGTGCCTTTCTAGTCGAGAAACTCGCCGAGCGATGACTGCCTACGATTGGTTCGCCCTCGGGGTGATTGTCATTTGTATCTTGCTCTCCGCCTTCTTCGCGGGAAGCGAGACCGCGTTGACCGCCTCCTCGCGCGCAAGCATGCATCGCCTCGACAAACAGGGAAACCAGCGCGCTGCGCTGGTCAACCACCTGCTCAACGCCCGCGAAAGGATGATCGGTGCGCTCCTGTTCGGCAACAACGCCGTCAATATCGCGGCGTCGGCGCTCGCGACCGGCCTGCTACTCGCCTGGTTCGGCGAGGTGGGCGTCATCTATGCCACCGTCGTCATGACGATTGCGATCGTGGTGTTCGCGGAGATCTTGCCGAAGACCGCGGCGTTCAATGCGCCCAACCGTATCGCGCTTGCTGTCGCGCGCCCGATCGATTGGACGGTCCGCCTGCTCGCGCCGATCCTCGTCGCGGTCGAATGGATCGTGAAAAGGGCGCTGCGCCTTGCCGGAGTGAGGCTCGGGCAAACCGAATCGATCCTTACGCCGCACGAGGAATTGCGCGGAGCGGTCGATCTGATGCACCGGAGCGGCGGCGTCGAGACGCTCGACCGCGATATGATGCGCGGACTGCTCGATCTGCGCGATCTCACGGTCTCCGACGTCATGATCCACCGCACCGAGATGGTCACCGTCTGCGCCGATGATCCGCCCGAACAGGTGGTGAAGGCGGTGTTGGAATCGGAGGTCACGCGGGTACCGCTGTGGAAAGACAAGCCGGAGAACATCATCGGCATCCTGCACGCCAAGGACCTTCTGCGGGCGATGCAGGTGGCGGAGGGCGATCTCGGCAAGATCGACGTCACCGCGATTGTGCGACCGCCTTGGTTCGTGCCGGACATCCGGCCGCTGTCGGAGCAGTTGAAAGCCTTCCGCCGGCGCAAGACGCATTTCGCGCTGGCCGTCGACGAATACGGCGAGGTGATGGGCCTGATCACCCTCGAGGACATCTTGGAGGAGATCGTCGGCGACATCTCGGATGAGTACGACGTCGCGGTGCCCGGCGTGCGACCGCAGCCCGATGGCTCCGTCAACATCGACGGCGGCGTACCGATCCGCGATCTCAATCGGGCGATGGAATGGAACCTGCCCGATGACGAGGCGACGACGGTCGCCGGTCTCGTCATTCATGAGGCGCGCTCGATCCCCGAGCCCGGCCAATCCTTCACGTTCCATGGCTTTCGCTTCCGCGTGCTGCGCCGCGACCGCAATCGGATCACGGCGTTGCGGATCACGCCGTTGGCGCGCAAGCCGGCGGCGAAGCTGGCCTAGGCAAAGCTCTTTGGCATTGGAGGCCGGCGGTGGACCGCCGGCGGCCCGTTCACGCGCCGGCTTCGCCCGGCGCCGCGGCGTGGATGGCGAGCGCGTGCACGCCGCCTTTCAGCTCAGCGACAAGCGTTTCATTGACCATGCGGTGGCGCTCGAGCCGGCTCTTCCCGCGGAACGCCTCCGCCACAATATATACTCTGAAATGCGTCTCCCCGCCCTCTCGATACCCCGCATGCCCGACGTGCTGGTGGGATTCGTCGAGCACGTTCAGGCTCGACGGGGCGAAAGCCTTGGTCAACTTCTCGGTGATGATATCGCGTGTTGCCATGGCCCGGCATAGCGGGAGCCGGACCGGGCGGTCAATCGGCGAGAAAACGCGCAAACGCCCGTGTCAAGACTTGAAGATGGCTCTGCCCGGCGCGCATACTGATCGGTCATGAAAAGCGACTCGCCCCTATTCGATCGCATCCGCGTCAAGCCGGATAAAGATCGTCGCCTGCGCGAGCAATGCCCGGCGTGCGAATGGCCGAATTGCCAGGCGCCGGCGACCCACCGCGCTCCCAAGGGCCGGCTGCGCGAGCGCGAATACTGGCGGTTTTGCCTCGAACATGTCCGCGAGTACAACCACGCCTACAATTTCTTCGCCGGCATGAGCACCGAGGACATTGCCCGCTATCAGAAAGAAGCCGTGATCGGCCACCGTCCGACCTGGAAAATGGGGATGAACGGCGGCCGGCCGGCCGCGCGTTCCCAATCCTCTCGCCGTGGGTCCGAATTCACCGGCGCGGATGACCCATTCGGGTTCTTTCGCGAACTCGGCGGAGGGGGCGGCGCGTGGCAGGGCTCGGAGCGGCGTGCCGCGGAATCCCGTGCCGTGCGCAATGCCGAGCGCAAGGCGCTCGACGCGCTCGGCCTCGAGGCGAATGCCTCGGCACAGGAGGTCAAGCGGCAGTTCAAGGCGTTGGTGAAGCGCCATCATCCCGACGCCAACGGCGGCGATCGCTCTTCCGAAGATCGGCTGCGCGAGATCATCCAGGCCTATACGTATCTCAAGTCGATCGGTTTCCGCTGAGCCGCGAGAGCGCCGCGCCGAACCAAGCGCGCAGGCGGCGCGTTGTCATTTACGGGCGCCGCGCATTGACCTTGGAGCGGTCGATACTTACTTGAAATCATGCGAGTTTCAGCTCACAACCCGGTGCCTTTCGCGGCCTGGCGGCTTTCTGCTAAATTGGCGAACGAATCCGCCCCGCATTCCGTCGACCGAAAAGGGGTCTCGGTCGCTTCCGAGATCACGGAGGAGCAATGACCGCCGCAACGCAAGAGATCGCCAGCCTTCCCGACATGAAGGTGTCGATCCGTCAGCTCTTCGGGTTCGACAGTGACATGGAAGTGCCGGCCTATTCGGAAGCCGATGCGCATGTCCCGGACGTGGACCCCGATTATCGGTTCGACAAGCCGACGACGCTCGCCATCCTCGCCGGCTTCGCCCACAATCGTCGGGTCATCGTCACCGGCTATCACGGCACCGGCAAATCGACCCACATCGAGCAGGTGGCGGCCCGCCTCAACTGGCCATGCGTGCGGGTCAACCTCGACAGCCACATCAGCCGCATCGATCTGATCGGCAAGGATGCCATCGTCATTCGCGACGGCCTCCAGGTGACGGAGTTCCGCGACGGCATTCTGCCGTGGGCCTACCAGCACAACGTGGCACTCTGTTTCGACGAATATGATGCGGGTCGTCCCGACGTGATGTTCGTGATCCAACGCGTGCTGGAATCCTCCGGCCGGCTCACGCTGCTCGACCAGAGTCGCGTGGTCAGGCCGCATCCGGCGTTCCGCTTGTTCGCGACCGCGAACACGGTCGGCCTTGGCGATACCTCGGGCCTCTATCATGGCACGCAGCAGATCAACCAGGCGCAGATGGATCGCTGGTCGATCGTGACCACGCTCAATTATCTGCCGCATGACAACGAAGTCGACATCGTGCTCGCCAAAGCGAAGCACTATCGCACCGATCAGGGCCGCGACGTGGTCGGCAAGATGGTGCGGGTCGCCGACCTTACGCGCAACGCCTTCATGAACGGCGACATTTCCACCGTAATGAGCCCGCGCACCGTGATCACCTGGGCGGAGAACGCCGACATCTTCAAAGACATCGGCTTCGCCTTCAGGTTGACCTTTCTCAACAAGTGCGACGAGCTGGAGCGGCCGATCGTCGCCGAGTTCTATCAGCGCTGTTTCGGAGTGGAGTTGCCGGAATCATCGGTCAATGTCGCGCTGACCTGAGCGCTCCGCCGTGCCTATGAGCCTGTGATGGCATCGAACATCAGGCCGAGAAATCCCTCGAAAGAATCCCCGACCGAGCCGTTCAAGCGGGCGGTCACGGGATGCCTGCGCGCGATCGCCCGCAAGCCCGAGCTCGAAGTCGCGTTTGCCGCCGAACGCCCAGGCATCGTCGGCGGCAAGGCGCGGCTGCCCGAGCCGCCGCGCAAGCTCGGCGGGGTGGATGCCGCGATCGTGCGCGGCCATGCCGACTCGATCGCGCTCAAGCTCGCCTGCCACGATCCGATGGTGCACCGCAAGCTCGTACCGAGCGGACAACAGGCGCGCGCCGTGTTCGAGGCGGTCGAGCAGGCCCGCGTCGAGGCGATCGGCGCACGCCGCATGTCCGGCGTGGCCAAGAACCTCTCGGCCATGCTCGACGACCGCTTCCATCGCGGCAAATTCGACCAAGTGACCGACCGCGCGGACGCGCCGATCGAGGAAGCCGTGGCGCTGATGGTGCGCGAGCGCTTGACCGGCCAAGCGCCGCCGGCGGCGGCCAAGAAGATCGTCGACCTGTGGCGGCCGCTGATCGAGGATCGCGCCGGACGCGATCTCGATCGGCTCGAGCGGCTGATCGAAAACCAGGCGCGCTACGGCGACGCGATTCACGATTTGCTCGACGCGCTCGATATGGGCGAGGACCGCAGCACCGAATCGGACGAGGAGGAAGGCGAGGAGGGAGAGCAAGACCGCCGCAAGGAGGACGCCGGCGAAGACGGGGAAGGCGCCGATGCCGAGGACACGCAGAGCCGGATCGACGACGCCGACGTGGCGGGCGAAGACATGTCCGATTCGACGGCCGAGGCCGCCGACGCGCTCTCCGCCGAGATGGCCGACGACGCCGAGATGGGCGATTCCGAGGCGCCGGCCGAGCCGCGGCGACCCCGCCGGCACGGCCAGAACGAGCCGCGCGGGCCGGATTATCGGCCCTTCATCATCAAACACGACGAGACCGTTGCAGCCGAGGATCTGTGCGAGCCGGAGGAGCTCGATCGGCTGCGCGGCTACCTCGACAAGCAGCTGTCGCATTTGCAAGGCGTGGTCGCGCGCCTTGCCAATCGACTGCAGCGCAGGTTGATGGCGCAGCAGAACCGCGCCTGGGAGTTCGACCTGGAGGAAGGCTTGCTCGATCCGGCGCGGCTTTCGCGTGTCATCGTCGATCCGCTGCATCCGCTCTCGTTCAAGCACGAGAAAGAAACCAGCTTCCGGGATACCGTCGTCACGCTCCTGCTCGACAATTCGGGCTCGATGCGCGGCCGGCCGATCACGGTGGCGGCGACCTGTGCCGACATTCTCGCGCGCACGCTCGAGCGCTGCGGCGTCAAAGTCGAGATTCTCGGCTTCACCACGCGCGCTTGGAAGGGCGGCCAATCGCGCGAGGCATGGCTCGCCGCCGGCAAGCCTCCGAACCCGGGCAGGCTCAACGACCTGCGCCACATCATCTACAAGTCGGCCGACGCGCCCTGGCGCCGCGCACGCAAGAATCTCGGCCTCATGATGCGCGAGGGCCTGCTCAAGGAAAATATCGACGGCGAAGCGCTCGATTGGGCGCACAAGCGGCTGTTGGCCAGGACCGAGCAGCGCAGGATCCTGATGATGATCTCCGATGGCGCCCCGGTCGACGACTCGACCCTGTCGGTGAACCCCGGCAATTACCTTGAGCGGCATCTGCGCTGGGTCATCGAAGATATCGAGACGCGCTCGCCGGTGGAGCTGATCGCCATCGGCATCGGCCACGACGTCACGCGCTACTACCGTCGCGCCGTCACCATCGTCGATGCCGAGGAGCTTGGCGGCGCCATGACTGAGAAGCTCGCCGAGCTGTTCGACGAGCAATCCCCCGCCGAGCCGCGGCGGAGAGCGCACGCGTGAACGACCGCACGCGCCGCTGGCGTTGCGGTCTCGCGTGTCCAAGCCAACGGACGATCACGGCGCTAATCGCGTTCGCTTGGCTGATCGGCGCCATGCCCGCGGCGGCGCAGACATCGCCATCCGCCGCGTCGCCCCATGCAATCGAGATTCAAGCCGAGCCGATCACCGGCTTCGACATTCGCGATCCCTCGCGTCGCCAGTTCGGGTTGCTCGAATTCCGCGGCGGTCTCGTTTTGCGCTCGCCCGAGAGAAACTTCGGCGGCTTGTCCGCCATTCGCGTCGCCGCCGACGGCGCGCATTTCATCTCCTTGACCGACAGGGGATGGTGGCTTCGCGGCCGGCTGCTTTACGCGGGCACGAGGCCGAGCGGGATCGCGGACGCCGAGATGGCGCCCATCCTCGGCGCCGACGGCCGCCCGCTGGCGGCGCGCGGTTGGTATGACACGGAATCGATCGCGGAGGACGGCGGTACGCTTTATGTCGGAATCGAGCGCGTGCATCAGATCGTGCGGTTCAATTACGGCAAGGATGGCCTGCTCGCCCGCGGGCGAGCGATCGCGCTGCCGCCGGGAGTGCGCGCGTTTCCGGCGAACAAGGGCATCGAGGCGCTGGTGTTCGTCCCCAAGGGCTTGCCGCTCGCCGGCACGCTGATCGCGATCTCGGAGCGCGGTCTTGACACGGCAGGCAATCTCAGCGCTTTCCTTATCGGCGGCTCCACGCCCGGCGCTTTCGCGATCAAGCGCGGTTCGCGCTACGACGTCACCGACGCTGCGCTCCTGCCGGGCGGCAACATGCTCTTGCTCGAGCGGAGATTCGGCTGGGACACCGGCCTTGCCGTCCGAATCCGCCGCATCGCGCTGGGCGAGATCAAGCCGGGGGCGCTGGCTGACGGCGCCGTTCTGTTCGAGGCCGACCTCGGCTATGAGATCGACAATATGGAGGGCTTGAGCGTGCACCGCGCCGCCGGCGGCGAAATCGTCCTCACGCTCGTCTCCGACGACAATTTCTCGGTGGTTCAGCGCACGCTGCTGTTGCAGTTCACGCTGGCAGAGCCCTAATCCGGACCGTTGTCATTCGCGCAACGATGCGGCCGTTTCCCCGGGGTGGCCGTCGGGGCTCAGCTCGCCGCCGCAGCCTTTTTCTTCCGGATCTGTCGTTTCAGATCGAGGGCCCGTTCGGACAGATCGCCATCTCTTGCCTTCAACAAGAAGGCGTCAAGCCCGCCGCGATGGTCGACCGTTTTCAACGCGTTCGCCGACACGCGCAATTTGACCGAGCGGCCGAGCGCGTCCGAGATCAACGTGACGTTGAGCAAATTGGGCAGGAATCGCCGCTTGGTCTTGATATTTGAGTGACTCACCTTGTGCCCAACCTGCGCACCCTTGCCGGTCAGTTCGCAACGCCACGACATTGAGAAATCCTGCTTTCAAGAGATTGCCGAGCAAGCGCCTTGGCGCGATGCTTCGATGCTCCGCGGCCGTTTGCGGGGCCGGCGGGACCTATAAAGAGCCCGGAAAAAGGCGTCAACCCGCGCGCCTGCGGTGACATCGCCGAGCATCGACCGATCGCCTGGCGGCACATGCCGAAATGGGCACACGAGCGCCTTGATCGGGCCAAGATGCCGCGCCAAGACCTTGCAATCTGCCCGCGGCCGGATGCCGATTGCGCCGGAAATAGCGGACTAGCCATGGTCCCGCGGGTTCAATGCGGACTAGCCATGGTCCCGCGGGTTCAATAAAAACATGGCGCCAACGGCAGGGTCCTCGTTCGTGAGCTCATACCGCCTCAGCCGCGCGATTTTGCTCAGCGTGATCGCGCTCGGGATGACCACGGCGGAGGCGCCGCAGCGGCGGGCTTCTGCCCAGGGCAAGCTCGACGCCCGCTATGTCGTCACCTTGAGCGGCCTGCCGATCGGCCGAGGCGGTTGGGTGATCGAGATCGGCGACGATTCCTTCACCGCAACGGCGAATGGTGCGACGGCCGGCCTGCTGCGCGTCTTCGCCAGCGGCCAAGGCCAAAGCGTCTCGCGCGGCGCCATTTCCGGCGGGCAACTCGTGCCGTCGACCTACGCCTCGCACATCATCACCGATGAAAAGTCCGATGATGTGCGCATGGTGCTCAGCGGCGGCGCCGTGAAGGAACTGGCGGCCAATCCGCCGACGGTCGCGAGCCCCGATCGCGTTCCGGTGACGGAGGCTCACCGCCGCGGTGTCTCCGACCCCATGACGGCAACTTTGATACGGGTTCCCGGCAGCGGCGACATCTTGGGTCCGCAAGCGTGCCAGCGCACGCTGTCGATCTTCGATGGGCGCATGCGCTACGACCTTCAACTCGCCTTCAAGCGCCTCGACCGGGTCAGTTCGGAGCGCGGCTATCAAGGCGTTGCCGTGGTGTGCGCGGTGTTCTTTTCGCCAATCGCGGGGCACGTTCGCGATCGCTATGCGATCCAATATCTCGCGCAGCTGCGCGACATCGAACTCTGGCTCGCCCCTATCACGGGTACGCGCGTGATGGTCCCCTTCCGCGTGGCGCTTCCGACGCCGCTCGGCCTCGGCGTCCTGCAAGCGACCCAGTTCATCTCCATGCCGCAACCGGGCAAGGCGACCGCACGGACGCAATGACGGCATCCGGCCTCGCGCACGGCCGGATATGCCCAGCGGCGTCGCCGTTAACGGATGTCCCCAGAGCACGCGGTGCTGCCTTGTCGGCGGTTACCTGATTTTGTGGTGGCTACGGACGCTACCACCAGATGTCGCCGTGAACGAATTCCGACAGCAATGGAGTCAGCGATTCGGGCGCGATTCGTTCGGGACTCGTTCCACAGTTTAATCACAGCCCTTTCCCTGAGCCGTAATGGCGTGGTCCGGCAATGTGGGGTGGTGGATCTCGCGCGCTTCGCGCAGTCCGGGTTGCTCCGGTCGAGGTTCGCCTGCTTTTTACCCATCGCCGCAATCGCGCCGATCTGTGTGCCGCCGCACCTTGGCTCCGCATTGCACCGCTCACGCGGGAATAAGGGTATCCGGCGGCGCTGGCGAGGGCGCACGGCGCTCGGCAGCGCATGTGACGGAGATTCAATCGGTGCGACTTTCGGCCGACAATCTCGAACATTCCGCGCTGGTGGTCCCGCCCGTATGGCGTTTGCCGGGCATGGTGGAAGCAGGTATCCTGCGGAAACGAGATGCGCACGGCTCCAGGCGCTGCTTTGCGCCGACCGCACGAGCTAAAGGCGCGGCGCGAACTCTCATCTGCTATCCTTCGAGCGCTTCGCCACGCTTTA
>VAZM01000226.1:2033-11981 GCA_005883135.1 Alphaproteobacteria bacterium | reverse complement strand
CCGGCACCGGCGCGTTTCAGGTCTACAACATCAGCAACAACAGCATCATCAACTCTTCGTCGGTGGGCACGGTGGGGCTCGATTGGCAGGTCGGCGGCTTCGGCAACTTCGCGAGCCTCGGCGAATCCGACATGGTCATGCGCAACATCAAGACCGGCGCCCTGGAGATCTATGACATCAACAACAACCAGATCGCCAATGCCTTCAGCATAGGAATGGTCGGGCTCGAGTGGCAGTTCTCGGGCGTCGGCGATTTCAGCAGCAACCCCGGCGAGACCGATCTGTTGATGCGCAACAGCAAGACCGGGGGACTCGAGGTCTATGACATCGCCAATAACCTGATAGCCGGCGCGGCGTTTCTGGGCACGGTCGGCTTGGATTGGCAGTTCGCGGGGATCGCGCCGGTGCACGCCGCCGGCGCCGCCGACTTGGTGCTACGCAACGTCAACACGGGAGCGTTCGAGGCCTACGATATCGCCAACAATCAACTCACCGGCGCCGCGCCATTGGGCTCTGTTGGCCTGGATTGGCAGCTCGGCGGGCTCGGCGTCGATCCCCCGATCGACGATTCAGGTGACGCTGCCGCGCTGGTGCAAGCAATGGCGGGTTTTGGCGGCGGCAACGGCGCAGCAGACGGCTTGAATGCCGGCTTGCTCAATGCCGACGCGTCACAGCAGCAGTTTCTGACGACACCGCAGCACGGTTGAGGTCGCATCGGTGAAGCCGCGTTGATGTCCGCTTTGGGTCATAAGCGGACATAGGGCCCGCAGTGAGGATTGTCCGCTTTACGAGGCTTGCAGTGCTGCGGAACATAATCGCTCAGGAACCGGGCGCCCAGTTCCGCGATCGTGATCGCCCCCTTCCGGTGATCACGCGCTGTCGCGGGATCCTGTCCGGCCGCGCGTAGTCCCAACAGACGCAATGCCTCACGTCGCGCCGTGTCCGGCGTCCAGGGTGATCCGTGCCGACCAATGGTAAGCCACCGCTGGCGGCCACCAACGCGCATCTTGAGCACGTAATGCTTAGCGCCTGACGGACGACAGCGGATGCCGAAGCCCTTAACATCCCTGTCCCACAGCAGTACGTCTCTGCTGCCCGGTGACACCTGGTCTACGGTGCGCTTGGTAATCTTGGCTTCCATACCCACTCTATACGTACGGGGTGCCCGCTTTTGGTTGCCACCGTTTTTGGCAACCAATAAGCAACCACCGAAGCGAATATGAGCGACTAAACCCGATGTCGAGAGAGGCCTTAAACAAAAGAGAAGATGAAATGCGATGTCACATGATACCGCGCGGAACGGCCGGCCATCTAACTTCGAATCTGGGGGTCGGGGGTTCGAATCCCTCCGAGCGCGCCAACACTCAAATCGAATAGGGCGTTCGCCTTGAACCGTCGCGAACTCATAGCAAGATCAGCCACGCTTGCGACGGTCTTCGTCGCCGGCCGCTATTTCGCGCGGGCAGCCGAGGGGTATCCGTTCACGCTGGGCGTCGCGTCCGGGGAGCCGACGCACGATGGCGTGGTGCTGTGGACGCGCTTGGCGCCCACACCCCTCGCGTTGGATGGATTGGGCGGCATGTCGAATCCGGTTTCTGTGTCATGGGACGTCGCCACCGACGACACGATGCGCAACGTGGTCCGCACCGGATTAGTCGAAGCGGATCGCCGGTTTGCGTATTCGGTGCATGTGGAGGTGGGTGGCCTCGAGCCGGGGCGCCCCTATTGGTACCGCTTCACGGCATTGGGTCAGCAAAGCCCGATAGGCCGCACCAAGACCGCTCCAGCGCCGAGAGCAGAGCCGGAGCGTATGCGGCTCGCCTTCGCCTCTTGTTCGAACTGGGAGATGGGATACTTCAGCGCTTACCGGCACATGGCCGAGGAGAATCCCGACCTCGTGATCTTCCTTGGGGATTACATCTACGAGGTCACTTATCCTGACGCTCTCGCGGATCGGATCGTGCGCAAGCATGACGGTCCAACCGCCACCGACCTCGCCAGCTATCGCAATCGCTACGCGCTTTATCGCACCGACGCGGATCTGCAGGCCCTGCATGCGGCGTCGCCGTGCTTGATGACGTGGGACGATCACGAGGTTGAGAACGATTACGCCAACGGGTGGTCGGAGCGGATGGAGACGGACCCCCAAGATTTCCTGCGCCGGCCGAGTTCGTGGGCACGTCTGTCACATCCGATCCGCCGCCGTATGAGCTGATCAAGGGGGCGCTCCCGGACAATCCTCATGTGCGGTATTTCGAGAGCCGATACCGCGGCTACGTGGCCGTCGATCTCTTCCGCGAACGGATGGAGACGCGGCTGCAAGTCATATCCGATCGACGTGACCCGAAAGCTACGGTGTCCACGCTCAAGCGCTTTGTCGTCGAGAGCGGCAAACCGGGAGCCATTCCGGCTTGAATTGGACCAACGCCTTACGATGGACTCGCGCAGGAATGCCGGCATGCGCGGCCGAACCAACCTTGCTTGCCTCGACGCCTGCGGCCCACCTTTTCGCCAGCGCGGAAGGTAGGATACTTGATGCCGGCTGCACCGGGTGTTGGTGTATGGTTCAGCCAGCAAGCACGCCTCAACCAGGGAGTGCCTGAATGTCATCCTCGAGCGACTGGGAGATGCCGCAATCCTTCCAGCCGAAGCCGGAAAACTATGCTTACGACCTCGAGGCAGCGCTGACCTCGATCGTGGGGCTGCGCGCCATTATTCCCGCCGACGCGTTCACCGCAGAGACGCTCGGCACCGAGCGCACCGGCAACGGCGTGCTGATCCGCGAAGGGGTGGTGCTGACGATCGGCTATCTCGTTACCGAGGCGGAGACGATCTGGCTGCATCTGCCGGACGGTCGCGCGGTTCCTGGCCACGTGTTGGCCTACGATCAGGAGACCGGGTTTGGCCTCGTCCAGGCGCTGGCGCGGCTCAGTCTGCCGGCACTGCCGATCGGGCAATCCAAGGCGGCGAAGGTGGGCGATCCGGTCGTGGTCGCGGGAGCCGGCGGACGCAAGCATTCGGTCGTGGCGCGCAGTGCCGCCAAGCAGGAATTCGCCGGCAACTGGGAATATGTCCTCGACGAGGCGATCTTCACCGCGCCGGCGCATCCGTTCTGGGGCGGCACGGCGATGATCGGCCACGCGGGCGAAGTCTTGGGCATCGGCTCGCTGCAAGTCCAGCAGGTGCGCGAAAGCGGCACGCCCGAGCCGCTGAACATGATCGTGCCGATCGATCTTCTGAAGCCGATCCTCGAAGATCTCCTCACCATGGGCCGGCCGAACCATCCTCCGCGGCCATGGCTTGGCCTCAACGCCACCGAAGTCGACGACAAGGTGGTCGTGGCGCGGGTGTCCGCTGGCGGCCCGGCCCGGCGGGCCAATCTGCGCACCGGCGACGTGGTGTTGGCGGTCGCCGGCCAAGAGGTGAAGGATCTCGCCGGCTTGTTTCGCAAAGTCTGGTCGCTGGGCCGAGCCGGCGTGGAAGTGCCGCTGATGGTTTATCGCGACGGCCGCACGTTCGAGGTGCGCGTCACCTCCGGCGACCGCAATCGTTTTCTCAAGGGCCCGAGCCTGCACTGAGCGCAGCGGGCGCACCTACCTCCAGAGCGGGCTTTTCGCTGCCATCCCGCCGGCGGGCCGGCGCCATTGCTGGGCGACCGCAACCCTCCTGACGGATTGAACCCGACCCCCCAAGTTGCGCCGCTGTCAGGCTCTCGTTTTTCGCAAGTCTCCCATGCCGCGGGCATCTGCCGCGTTGTCAGCCGCGGTCACACGCGCGACATGCCGTGCATCTATCGAGGAGATAGCCGAGGAGGGGTCATGGGAATCATCATGATCAACTGTCCCACGACGGGCCGTGGCGTCTCCACGGGCATCGAGACCATCGGCATCGAAGATCTTCCTGCCGTGACGGCGAAGATGGTGTGTTCGGCCTGCGGCCGCGTACACGATTGGACCAAAGCAGATGCTTGGCTCGATGACACCGGCGAGCAGTACCGATTAGGGCCGCTACCGGCACGCAGAGCGTCGCCGTCGCGCGCCCCGGGAGCCTGAAGCTCCGCGTCGAATCGCGAAGGGCACGGCATCGCCGCGCCCTTCGCTCAACGCCGTCTGCCCGGCCTCAGGTCCTCGGCTGCGGCACGATGCGGATATACGGCTTGGGCGCTTTCCAGCCTTGCGGATATTGCTTCTTGGCTTCCTCGTCGCTGACCGAGCCGGCGATGATCACGTCCTCGCCCTGCTTCCAATTCACCGGCGTCGCCACCTTGTGCTTGGCGGTGAGTTGCAGTGAATCGATCACGCGCAACACCTCGTCGAAGTTGCGGCCGGTCGTCATCGGGTAGACCAGGACGAGCTTGATCTTCTTATCCGGGCCGATGACGAAAACGTTGCGTACGGTCTGATTGTCCGCGGGGGTGCGTTTTGCCGGATCGCCGGACGCGGCGGCCGGGAGCATGCCGTAAAGCTTCGATACCTTGAAGTCGCCGTCGGCGATCATCGGGTAATTCGGGGCGAACCCCTGGGTCTCCTTGATGTCGTTCACCCAGCCGTGGTGGCTGGCCAGCGGATCGACCGAGAGCCCGATGATTTTGACGCCGCGCTTGTCGAACTCGGGCTTGATCTTCGCCATGTAGCCGAGCTCGGTGGTGCACACCGGCGTGAAGTCTTTGGGGTGCGAGAACAGCACCGCCCATTTGTCGCCGACCCACTCGTGGAAGCGGATTTTGCCTTCGGTGGTTTCCGCCTCGAAGTCTGGTGCAATATCGTTGATAGCCAAAGTCATGAGTACCTCCGTCGCCTGCCCATCGGGTCGGGTAATATAGTGAGTTGGAACCTGTGCGCCAGAGTTCGCCGTGATAGCAAGAAACTATGAATGGCAGCCTCTTTGGCGCCTGCCACGTCTTCCTTCGGAGCGGCGCGGCTGGAGAAGGAATGATCGCAACTCCGGCGCAGGACAGAATTTACATTGCCGCGTCGATACAGCGACGGTTTGCCGCGCCGACGGAGCGGCAGAAACCGGCGCGGCCGCCTCGGCGGGCTCGTCGCCGGCAGCTTTGATCGCCTTGCGCGCCGTCGCTTGACGTCGCTCGACAAAGTTAACCGGGACAGCATGCGACGTTCTCGGCACGGTGGATCATCGCTGTACGAGTTCATCACAATTTCCTGATCGTGCCGCACTGCACACCTTTCGCCGATATCGCCTTATGTGGCGAGCGCGGTGGAGTGAGGTAATTCCACCCGAATTCGCCCGTTTCCAGATTGTTGCCGCAAATTCGCCATCCCGCCGCCAATCTGCCCGGGGTGCCCGCAGCGCCGGGCTGCATCGAACCCCAGCCGCGCGTCGTGCGACTAAATCATGAAGGGGGGAACCCCTGCCGTCCGACCGAGTTGAAATCAGGGTTCCCTTCATCGAGTAAGCCCTGGCAAGGGACGAGAGCATCCATGAGCACGGGCGCACGTTTATATGCGCTAGTTGCAGCGATCCGGCAGTCGCCCATCGTCCTGCGGGTGACGGAGCGGCTGTTGCTCGCCCGCGCGTGGGCAAGCGTGCGCAAGTCGCCGGATGTTGATGCCTATGTCCTCGCCTGGATTGGTTCATGTAAATTGCCGCATTGCGGCTTCCCCTGATCTGACCACCACGGCGCCCGCCAAGCACCGATGTGCTGTCCCCTCGAACGGTTCGGATTGATGCCGGACCCGGGCGCGGCTGGGTTTTGGTTTTTCGCGCCTTGCGCCGTGTTGACATTTACGCTGCTGCGCAGCAAAGCCTAAAATTCGGGTTCGCGGGGCCCCATCGCCGCATGTTCAAGCGCATCCTGATCGCCAATCGCGGCGAGATCGCCTGCCGGATCATCAAGACTGCCCGCCGCTTGGGTATCGCCACCGTCGCGGTCTATTCCGAGGCTGACCGCGACGCCCTTCACGTCGAAATGGCCGACGAGGCCGTGCCGATCGGACCGCCGCCGGCCTCCGAAAGCTATCTCGACATCGCGAAAATCGTCGCCGCCTGCCAGCGAACCGGCGCCGAGGCAGTCCATCCGGGCTACGGCTTTCTGGCCGAGCGCGAGGCTTTTGCCGCCGCGCTGGCGCGCGCCGGCATCGTCTTCATCGGACCCAATCCCAAGGCGATCGCCGCCATGGGCGACAAGATCGAGAGCAAGAAGACGGCGGCGAAAGCCAAGGTGTCGACCGTTCCGGGGCATCTCGGGGTGATCGCCGATGCCAAGCATGCGGTGAAGATCGCCGAGGAGATCGGTTACCCCGTCATGATCAAGGCGTCGGCGGGCGGCGGCGGCAAGGGCATGCGCGTTGCGCATTCCAAGCACGAAGTTGCCGAGGGCTTTGCCCGCGCGCGTTCGGAGGCGAAATCTTCCTTCGGCGATGACCGGGTATTCATCGAGAAATATATCGTCGATCCGCGCCACATCGAGATTCAGGTGCTGGGAGACAAGCACGGCAATGTCATTCATCTCGGTGAGCGCGAATGCTCGATCCAGCGCCGCAATCAGAAGGTCGTGGAGGAGGCGCCGAGCCCGCTGATCGACGCGGCGACGCGCAAGAAAATGGGCGAGCAGGCGGTCGCGCTCGCCAAGGCCGTCGCCTACGATCGTCGGGCAGGACAAGAGCTTCTATTTTCTCGAAATGAACACGCGGCTGCAGGTCGAGCACCCTGTCACCGAACTCGTGACCGGCATCGATTTGGTCGAGCAGATGATCCGGGTTGCGGCGGGCGAGAGGCTCGAGCTCGCACAACGCGACATCGAGCTCTCGGGTTGGGCGGTGGAGACCCGCATTTATGCCGAGGATCCACTGCGCAACTTCCTGCCGTCGGTCGGTCGGTTGGTGCGCTACCGCCCACCGGCGGAGCGTAATGCCGGCGGCGTGACCGTGCGCGTCGACA
Source organism: Alphaproteobacteria bacterium (assembly GCA_005883135.1). Classification (GTDB taxonomy): domain Bacteria; phylum Pseudomonadota; class Alphaproteobacteria; order Rhizobiales; family Xanthobacteraceae; genus VAZQ01. Next base: position 5,081 of record VAZM01000226.1, on the reverse strand, counting down.
CCGGCGTCTACGAGGGTGGCGAGATTTCGCTCTACTACGATCCCATCATCGCCAAGCTGATCACCCACGCGCCGACGCGCAAGGAAGCGATCGCCGCGCAGGCCGACGCGCTCGATGCGTTCGCCATCGAGGGCTTCCGGCACAATCTTTCGTTCCTCGCGGCGTTGATGCAGCACCCGCGGTGGCAGGCGGGAAAGCTCTCCACCGCTTTTCTCCCCGAGGAGTACCCGGACGGGTTTCACTCCATCGTTCCCGATGCAGCCACCACGCGCGTGCTTGCGGCGGTGGCCGCCGCAATGGATCATGTGCTCGGCGAACGCAAGCGCCGCATCTCCGGTCAGCGGGCGGGAGCCGCGGTCACGCGCGAGCGGCGGCGCGTGGTGCGGCTGGGCGCGCAGGANCTTCGAAGGCGCGGGCAAGTCGGGCCGCGCGTCGCATGCCTTGCGATCCGCGTGGAAACCGGGCGATCCGATCTGGTCGGGGAGCATCGACGAGCAATTGATATCGGTGCAAGTGCGCACGGAGCTGAACGGATTCGATCTCGCCCATCGCGGCGTCGAGACCCGCGCCTACGTCTACACCGAGCACGAGGCAGCGGCGGTGCGGCTGATGCCGGAGAAGAAAGTCGCGGACTCCGGCAAGGCGGTGCGCTGTCCGATGCCCGGCCTTGTCGTCTCGATTTCGGTCAGCGAGGGGCAGGAGGTGAAGGCCGGCGAGGCGCTTGCGGTCGTGGAGGCGATGAAGATGGAGAATGTCTTGCGCGCGGAGCGCGACGGCGTGGTGAAGGCGATCCGCGCCAAGCCCGGCGACAGCCTCGCGGTCGACGCGGTGATCATGGAGTTCGCGTGATCTGAGCCGATGAATCGGATTTCCGATGACGCTGCATTTCGCCTATGGATCGAACATGAGTCGCGTGCTCATGCGCGCGCGCTGCCCGCGCGCCGAGGCGATCGGCACCGCGACGTTGTTGGGTTGGCGCTTCCTCATCATTCCCGAGGGCTTCGGCTCGATCGCTCCGCAGCCGGGCGGGCGCGTGCATGGCGTGCTGTGGCGGCTCAGCGCGCGCGATGTTGCCGCCGTCAACGCCTACGAAAGCATCGACTCCAGGCTTTATATGCGCCGCCGCTTGCCGGTGCGGTGCGGCGCGACGCAGGCCATGGCGCTGGTCTATATCGCGCGCCGGCAAGGGGAGGGGCTGCCGCGGCCGGGTTATATCCCGCTCGTCGTCGAAGCGGCGCGCGAGTGGCACTTGCCTGACGCCTATATTTGCTCGCTTGCACGCTGGGCGCCGTCGCGCTGGCGCGGTGCGCGGGGGAAGGGCACGGGGGAGGTGGGATGAGTGTCGCGCGCCATCTCGTCATACGGGGCCGCGTTCAGGGAGTTGGCTACCGCGCCTTCGTGGAGGATGCCGCGTTCGATCACCGGCTTGCCGGGTGGGTCCGCAACCGGCGCAACGGCGAGGTCGAGGCGGTGTTCGCGGGACCGCCCGCGGCGGTCAACGCGGTCGCGCATGCTTGTCGCCGCGGGCCGCCGGGGGCGCGCGTCGACGGCATCGACGAGCGCGAGGCGACGGCGGAGGAGCTTGCGCTGGCTGGCGGCGCGCGGTTCGCGGTATTGCCGACGGTCTAGCCGGTGGCCACCGCGCCGAACAGGCGTTCGAATTCGCGCCGCAACGCAAGGTCGACTTTGGCGATTGACACTTTCCGGCCGAGGTCGGCGAGGCTGGTCACGCCGTAGCGGGGTTCGGAAACTCCGCAGGGCACGATGCCGGCGTAGTGCGACAGATCGCAGTCGACGTTGAGCGACACCCCGTGCAGCGTCACCCAGCGTTTGATTCTGATGCCGATCGCCGCGATCTTGTCTTCATGCAGCGCGCCTTTCGCCGGCCGCCGCACCCAAACGCCGATGCGGTTGTCGCGCCGCTCGCCGACAACGTCGAAATGCGCCAAGGTGCGGATGATCCATTCCTCCAACGTCGCGACGAACCGGCGCACGTCGGGACCGCGCCGCTTGAGATCGAGCATCAGATAGACGACGCGCTGGCCCGGGCCATGATAGGTCAGCTGCCCGCCGCGGCCGGCCGAATGGACCGGAAAGCGCGGCGCGATCCGCCCCTCGGCTTTTGCGCTGGTGCCGGCGGTGTAGAGCGGCGGATGCTCAAGCAGCCAGACGAGCTCCGGCGCTGCGCCGTCGGTGATCGCCGTGGCGCGCTCGTCCATGGCCGCAAGCGCCGCCTCGTAGGGGACTAGCTCTTGGCTGATCCGCCATTCCACCGGGCTCGACGCGCGATCAAGCCCGATTCTCACAAGGTTGCGCGCAGTGAGCATATCGGCCTTCGCTCCAGCCGCCCGGCGCCAGGAACATCCGCCATGGTGCCGGAGTCAAGCAATAGCTCGGAGAGCCACAGCCCTTGTTCGTGCCGGGTCGATTTGTTACATCGAGCCCCATCGCTCGACGCACGGCCGTGCGGCCGGCGCCGATTCCATCTGCGGTCGTGGCGGAATTGGTAGACGCACTAGCTTGAGGTGCTAGCGGGGCAACCCGTGGAGGTTCGAGTCCTCTCGACCGCACCACTTCCAAAAAACAGGTTTGATTTGGCTAGCGATTTTCCGCCAGCGCCCTCACCTTGCCCTCAGGTGAGGGAATAGATTTTCGGTTTTCGTTCTCCAGCATGTGCCCCGCCTCTCGGCCAAGCCGTTCGCGGTCAGCAGCTCGGGTGTAGAGCGTGGGCATTGCGTCACTGGTCCACCCAAACAGCGCCTTCAGTTGCGAAGTGGTAGCGCCGTTGTTCGCGGCCGTTGTCGCAGCAATCTTCCGCACGCCATGCGCTGAGCCCGGTACGCCGGCAGTACGACAGGCTTCGCGGAAGGCGTTACCGAAGCTTTCCTTGGTCAACGGCTGACCACGTTCGCCGACGATAAAAGTCAAATCGCCGCAGGGGCCAGCAGCAAGTGTTTCAGCCAAGATTGGCAGCACAGGTACGACGGCCGTTACAGTGAAGCCGCTCTTCTCGGTCTTGATTCGGCCTACGCCGTTTTGAACGTGCTG
>VAZM01000226.1:0-1977 GCA_005883135.1 Alphaproteobacteria bacterium | reverse complement strand
TCGAGCCATTCCCGTTGGCGGGTGCCTATAGGCCAGCGCCGCTGATAGCTGGCCACATGCTCTTCGGTCCATGGGATGAGCCCTCGCTCGCCTTACGGGGCGGGTTTCTGACCCCGACGGTCGGATCCTGCTTGACCAGCTTCGCCTCGGTGGCCCAACGGAACAATCCGCGCATCGCATCCAGAAAGTTGCGGGCTTGCGCTGGGGTGCTCGCACGGCGCTCTCGGCCAGCCATGATGACCTCGGGCGTGATCTTGGCGAACGGCTTAGCTCCGGCTGCGTCGATGACATGCAGGAAGATGTTTTCACGCTGCCGCCGCGTTGCCCCAGAGAGCGCCGTCCATGCGGTGGTTTCGTGATGTCGGGCAATGAGCCACTCGAGGGTGCCAACAGCCTCGCCCTTAGCCTGCCGTGGGCGTGCCGCGCCCGTGATGGCTGCTTGGTACTCAGCGCCAAATTCCGGCGTGCCGAACTCAGCGCGGATGCGGACGCGCGGCCCTTTGCCAAAGCGAACATACCAAACGGTTTTGCCGTGCCGAGTGACTTGCCGATGCAGGTGTGGTGGGCGAGGGCGGGGCATATGCTCCTCACAGGGTTATTTCGTGGGACGGCTCGAGGGGACTCGCGTCTTCTGTAGGCGGATTGATTCGAATGATGATCCGCTGATCGCCCACTTGCACTTCCACTTGAGCCGCGCCTGCCTGTTTTGCCGCACGAATTGCGCGGGCGATGTCGGCTTGCGTCAGGCAGGCTGGACGGCGGGTCATCTATTCACCCCAACTTCCGCCGCGTGGGATGCCCTTCTTCCCCCACCTCCAACTCTGGCGGCAGCGTCCGCTTCGGGGAAGACGTCATCAGGAGCGCCTTAGCAGTTCGATATCCTTCGAGCCTCTGTTCGGGTGGTGGCAATTCGACTGGCAACTGCGTGACGGTGGCAATGATCGCGTTTGCGGCAGTACGCAGATTCTCTGCTCTCGTAAGATTCCTATCCCAATCTACGCCAACTAGCCCTTCAACGACCATCGCGGCACGAATCAGTCGAAGGATCTCACCGGCTACATTGGACCCTAAGATGTTAGCGTTCAGGCGGTCCTGAAAAAACGCATCTTCGAGCATTCGCTCGATTTGCTCGCTTACCGAGCGCCCAGCCTGCGCAGCGGCCTCTTCGAGCATTTCATCCAACCGGCCACGAACGCGGAAAGTGCGGTGCTTGACGAGCCGTTCGCCCTTGTGACGAGCAGGGCGGCCTCCCTTGTTTATCCTCGCCATACTCTTCACGTCCGTGTTTTAGATGGTTTTGGACAGTAAACTACGTCCGTTACCTTGACAAGGGCGCGATAGGGAAATATGGAGGTTGTGGACAAGATTTGCCGTCCGCAACTCGGAATGAGGATGACCGATGGCCGAGGAACACCAAACCAAGAGGGTGCAGATCAGCATCCATTTGGACGAGGCTTTGCGCGAGCTGCTCGAGGCAGCGGCGAGGCGCTCAATCCGATCACTAAGCGGCGAGGCCGCGTATCGGATTCGCGAGTCGCTGGAAGCCGAGCAGAGCGCCGCCTGATGGGCAGCAAGTCGAAGACAAAAAAATGGGCCAGCGGAATTGAAGCGCCGGCCCGAAGGGGAATTAATGCGCTTTCTATTCTCGTCCTCCGGCGAGGGCAAGCCTGAGTCGCTCACCTCTTCATCAAGCGGTACCGCATTTGATGGCGGCTGGCGTCGGTGGTGGCAAATCGAGGCTGCAGCCAACGGCTTCGATTGGCCCGGCCTCTTCGCGCTGCATTGCAGTGTTGTAGATCGTCTGCGATCCGTATCGCCGTCGTGGTGCTCGTCATGACGACCGATTGGAAAAAAGTTGCGGAAGACGCCTGGGGCGCGGAAGGTTGGAAATTAGCCGCCCAGGGAGTATCTCGCAGTGAGCCGATATCTTTTGATCAGGAACAGCAAGGCAATACCAGCGCCGACCAAGATACAATT
>VAZM01000647.1:362-2848 GCA_005883135.1 Alphaproteobacteria bacterium | reverse complement strand
CCTCGGCCGTGAGTTCTCGGCCTTTGGTCTCGGGTAGAGCTAAGGCGGCGGCGATCATGATGCCGTAGGCGATGACCGCGAATACACCGATCGATTGCCCAAGGGTCAAGGTTGAGCTAAGCAGCCCCACGAAGGTTGGGTTCAAGGCCGCAACGCCCCGACCGAAATTATAAGCGAAGCCCTGGCCCGAGCCGCGGATGCGGGTCGGGAAGTTCTCGGTCAGAAACGCGCCCATGCCGGAGAAGATGCCCGAGGCGAAAAAGCCGAGCGGGAGGCCCAAGAAGAGCATCATCGTATCCGTGATTGGAAGCTGAGTGTAGACGAGAACCGTGACCACCGAGCAGACGGCGAAAAGGATGAAGTTCGCCCGGCGTCCAATCCGATCGGTAAGATAGGCACTTACCAGATAGCCGACGAAAGAGCCAAAGATCACGATGGCGAGATAGCCGCCGGTCCCGAGCACCGTCAACTTGCGCTCGGTACGCAGAAAAGTCGGTAGCCAAGTGAAGATCGCGTAATAGCCGCCCTGCGCGCCGGTGGTAAGCAGCGAGGTCAGGATGGTCGTTGTTAGGATCCCAGGCGAGAAGATCTCCGTAAATTTTGCCCTTCTACCGGTCTCAGCCAGCTTGTTCAGCGTGACCCTGTAGACCGGCGGTTCTTCGACGAAGCGGCGCACAAAGAACACGAAGAACGCCGGCGCCACGCCGACCCAGAACAAGGCGCGCCAAGCGGTGTCCTGTGGCAGGACAGAGAAAAACAGGGTTGCCATTGCCGCAGCGACCGCCCACCCGATTGCCCAACCGCTCTGTACGCTGCCGACCGCCTTGCCGCGGTGCTGCGCTCGAATCACTTCTCCCATCAGGACGGCGCCCGCCGCCCATTCGCCACCGAAACCAAGTCCCATCAACGCTCGGAAGGCCAGAAGTTGCGTATAGTTCTGCGCGAAGCCGCAAAGCAACGTGAAGAAGGCGAGAGGATCGTGATCTGTAGGGTGCGAACCCGGCCAAACCGGTCGGCCAGTGCACCCGCGAACCAGCCGCCAAATGCCGACGTGAGTAACGTCACCGTTCCGATCAGGCCGGCATCGGCATTGGTGATCGCAAAGGCAATGATAATTGCGGGGATCACGAAGGAAAATATCTGCACGTCCATCGCATCGAGCGCCCAGCCCCCGAAGCAAGCCCAAAAGATGCGCTTCTCAACCGGCGTTAGCTCCCGATACCAGTTGATCGCACTCGCGTCCTCTTTTGTGATTACGGTTGTCATTGCTTCCCCCGTGGCCGCTCGCGTCGCGCGCGCAACAGCCGATTGGACGAATGGGCAAGATGCCACGCGTGGGCATGTTGATGCCCGGGCCCGCCGCACATTCAGCAGCTACTCTCACGCCATTTTACCACGGCCTGCACGAACTCGGCTACCTAGAGGGGCAGAACCTGGCGCGTCGAACGCGGGCGCGATATCTCGCCGCGAAGGATTTCCGATCTTACCGTTTCGAGGCCAAGCGCCCGGGCCGTTGTCTCCGCTTCTCACATCTCCAGTGCGGCAGACGAATTGCCACTGTTACCATGATAGCTACACGGCGCAGACCAGGGACACGCAATAGCTCAAGTCGCTTGCAGCGTCGGTTGTCTGCAACGACAGGCCAGTGGCATTGCCGCCCGGTCGCGCGAGGGATTCGACCACACCGGCGCCGACCGGTCTCCCATCGACGCGAACACGATCGGGATGGCTGACGTGGCTTGCTTTGCCGCAACCGTGGGTGCGGTTGCTGACGTGACGATGACATTTACCTTCCGCCGGACGAATTCAACAAATACATCATCATAAAAAGCACGCGAGAAAACCCTCTTCGCATGATCAAGCAGTTACCTCGGCATGGCGTTTGGCCGATCTGCGGACCAAACTCCTCCGCAGCGTATATCGCTCACAGTTTTCCAGGAACGTGAGGGCTCTTTTGTAGGATCCGTCGTCTCCCGTCCCATATGAACAGTGGAAAGCCCTGATCTCTGCCGCAAGAAACTGATACAAAAGTATACGGTTTCTTCTCTTGCCCACAGCGATTGTTAGACCCCTGATCAGTCTTGCAAAGTTTTCATTCGTCATTTCCAACATTCGATTTCCTCCGGGAAGCGGGCGCCGATCAGGACCCGGCATGCCTGCCACCATTACGCATGTCAGTCGTCTTTAAATAAGATTGTGCTGTCTTGCGGCGCGCTTGCGGAGTCATCTTTGAGCGGGAAAGCTCGGAGGAACACCGGCATCAGCGGACGGGAGCCGGGCGGTACACCCGGCTCCCGCCATGATATTGGCGATCTCTTCACCGCGCTCAGGTGTCAGGGTCTGATGGCCGACGAGTTTGTCCTGCAACTGATGACATTCCTGCGCTCGCTTGACCTGTTTCTCGAATTGATAGTCCTGGCTCCGCGAACTCTCACAGCCAACCAGGTTCGGCATGGCGGCAAGCAAGGCACAGATAATCCCGAGCT
>VAZM01000647.1:0-319 GCA_005883135.1 Alphaproteobacteria bacterium | reverse complement strand
TTTTGGAGTGGGACTCGATCACATTGCCACCCCGGACCGGGAGCGAGATGACGTTGGCGCTGAGCGCTCGCGCTGGCTGCGCACTACCGGGCGACTTGGTTGAGCGATCCCGCCGTAGCCGCGTGACGGAATTAAAGAGACGGCCGCTCTAGCGTCCCAGCGTTTTGGTGGCAACCGGAGGCGAGCGCGTGCGAGTGCGAGTGGAAGGCATCAACGCGCCGGAGCTTAGAGCAACAGTGGCCCAGATCTACGGTCGCACGCGTAAGTCGCGGTACCTGAAGATCAACCCGGTCTGGGTGGTTCATGAACGACGATGAGC
>VAZM01000100.1:37051-43591 GCA_005883135.1 Alphaproteobacteria bacterium | reverse complement strand
CCACGTCGAGAAAGAAGCGCTCAATGTCGCTTTCCGGCGCGCAGATATAAGCGGGCGCCGCCAGGATGGCACCGTCGGCCCCATTCGCCGCGGCGAAACGCACATTGGCGATGGTCGCGTCGGTATTGTTGCCGGTGCAGCCGAAGAAGATCGGCATGCGCGGCGTCTTCATCTTCGCCGTCTCGACAATGATCTGTCTCTTCTCCTCCGGCGCGAGCATCGAGGTCTCGCCGGTCGAGCCCATGATGAGCACCGCGGACGTGCCGCGCTCCTCCTGGAATTTCAGCAAGGTGCGGAACGCGCCGAAGTCGACCCATCTTCTTCGACATAGCCGTCTCCATGCCCCAATTTCGCGGCGGTGCGCTCGGTCGATCGGCCCCGCCTGGCCGGGTGGCCAAGCGATGCAGCCGCTTCGCGTGTCTTTATAGGGTAGTGTGGCGCGGGCGCCTACAGCCTTCTCTCGCGCCTAGTGGCGGCCGGCGAGGGGCGCACCGCGCAATCCATCGCAAACGGATGGTGCTCAGATCGCGGCGACCAGCATCGGTGGCGTGAAGGCTCGCACCGCCGGCGCCGGCTGCTCCCAGCGCTCGATCTCGACGAGCGCGGTGAGCGCGCTCGTGCCTTGCCCCAACGCAGACGTGCCGACGTCGAGCGTCAGCACGTTGGGATTGCCATGCCGCTCCGGCTCGCCTGCCGAATCCGGCGGATCGAACCAGGCGCCGGTCGCCATCACCGCCACTCCCGGCATGACGTCGGAATCGAGCAGCGCACCGGCGAGACAGGCGCCGCGCGCGTTGAACAGCCGCACGACATCACCATTGCGAATCCCGCGCCGCGCCGCGTCCTGCGGGTTGATGCGCACCGGCTCGCGCTCGGCGACCTTGCGCCGGCGCGACACCGGTCCGGGATCCATCTGCGCGTGCAGGCGGCTCGCGGGCTGGTGCGTGACCAGGTGGAGCGGAAAACGTCGTGCGGCGGCGCTTCCGAGCCATTCCGCCGGTGGGATCCAGGCTGGATGCGGCGGGCAATCCGGATAACCGAAGCCGGCGACCGCCTCGGACAGGATTTCGATCCGCCCCGACGGGGTCTTGAGCGGATGACGCTCCGGATCGCGCCGGAAATCTTCGAACAGGACGTAATCGCGTTCCGGCGGCGGCAACTCGACGAAGCCCTCGGCCCAGAACTGCTGGAAGCCAGGAAGCGCCACGTCCTTGGCGGCGGCGCTCGCACGCACGCGGTCATAGACCCATTGACACCAGCCCATCTCGTCGCGGTCTTCGGTGAAGGCGCGCTCATAGCCGAGCCGCTGCGCCAGCGCGCGGAAAATGTCGAAATCATTCTTCGCATCCGCGACCGGATCAATGGCGCGATGCATGGCCAGAATGAACGGATCGCGGGATGAACCGCCGACGTCGTTGCGCTCGAGGGGAGTGGTGGCGGGAAGCACGATATCGGCGTGGCGCGCGGTCGCCGTCCACCAGCTCTCGTGCACGATCACCGTCTGCGGCTTCTGCCAGGCGCGCTGCAGCCGGTTGAGGTCTTGATGGTGATGGAAGGGATTTCCGCCGGCCCAGTAGACCAGGCGAACGTTCGGGAAAGTATACTGCCGGCCGTTGAAGTCGTAGCTCGTATCCGGATTGAGCAGCATATCGGCGATGCGCGCGACCGGGATCACGGTACGCGCGGGATTGAGCGGCAGCGGCACCTCGGGTCCCGCCACACCAGCGATGCGCGGCTCGCCGATGCCGTTCATCGAGCCGTAGCCGAAGGCGAAGCCGCCGCCGGGGAGCCCGATGCCGCCCAGCATCGCCGCCAGCACGATCGCCGCCCAATAGGGTTGCTCGCCCCGGTGCGCACGCTGCAGCGACCACGCGCAGCTGATCAAGGTTCGGGCTGCGGCCGCGCGGCGCGCAAGGGCGAGGATGGTCTCGGCAGGAACTGCGGTGATCGCCGCGGCCCATGCCGCGTCTTTTGCCACGCCGTCATCGAGGCCCAGCAGGTAGCGGCGGAAGCGGTCAAAGCCGGTGCAGTAACGCGAGACAAATGCCGCGTCATAGCGCTTCTCGGTGAGGAGCGTGTGCGCCATCGCCAGCATCAGCGCGGTATCGGTATTGGGACGGATGGGGACCCACTGCGCGCCGACAAAGTCCGGCGCATCAGACTTAAGCGGGCTGATTGACACGACTTCGATGCCGGCCTCTTTCGCGCGCCGCAGCCACATGTCCACGGTGTGCGCGCCGCCGCCGCCAAAGGTCACCTGAGCGTTCTTGTTGGCGACCCCGCCGAAAGCCAGGATCAGCCGTGTGTGGGTGATGACCGATGGCCACTCCGTGGCCTGGGCGATCGGCTGAAACGTGCCGATCACGCGCGGCAACAGATATTGCGCCGCGCCGAAGCTGTAGGAACAAGCATCGGCGCCGGAAACTGCGGGCATTGTTCACATGGCCCGCCGAGGACCAGCCGTAGGATCCGCCGAAGATTGCGGTGTTGCCGAACGTCTCGCGCACGCGCGCGAGCTCGCCAGCGACGGCGGCAAGGGCCTCATCCCAGGACACTTCGTGGAAGCTGTCGGCGCCGGTGCGCTCCTTTCCTTCGCGCCAGCCGTCGCGGATGGCGGGCCGCGCGATGCGCAGCGGCGAGTGCACCATGGCGGGAATGGCCTCGAGCATGTCCGAGGGCGCGGGATCGCGCGCGAATGGCTCGCAGCCGATCACGCGGCCGTCCTCGACCAGGGCGGTGAAGGCGCCCCAATGGGCAAGTTGCGGGAAGCGCGCCACGGTCATGCCGGTCCATCCTGTCTCGAGGGGCGGAAGATGAGCCTTTTGCGGGTGAGACTCAACCAGGTCGGAGCTCGATATCGCATGGCGCGTGTTGTCGGCTGCGCGAAACGATCCTCCAGCAGGCGGAGTTGCGCCGCCGAGAGAGCGACGTTCGCAGCGGTATCCGGCAGCAGTGGAGAGTGCCGCTGCGGTGCGCTAATGCGGAATCCGTGAGATTTTTGCCACGCGTCGAGTATTTTCGAATCGCGTCACAGTGCGGCACGCATTTTCTGCTCTCATGTCGCCCAACCACAACAAAAGGGGGGTCGCAAACAGGGGGCGGCTTCAAATGCATCAGTCCACATGGGTGGTGCTCTTGCTTCTGTTATTCGGGGAAATTGCGGTTTTGGCGGTGGGAGGTTTCGTACTTTGGCTGGCGGGGGAATTCGGCGATGATACTCCGCGATGGACGCGCTTGCGGTTGCGCGGCCTTCGCAAGCGGGGCAGGGCGCAATAGCCGTAAGCGGTAGCGTCTCGGCAGCGCGGCGTCAGTCGCCGCTGAGATTTACGCCACTCGCAACAGCTCCTTCACCTTGGGCCACGGATCGGGCGCGAGATTCTTGAACGGCGCCCAGTCCTTCTCGGTCATGCGGTCAAAAATCGCCGCCTTGACCGACGGTCGGGCGCGCATGCGCGCCCACCAGTCGGCGACCGCGGGATATTCGGCCCACAGGCGATCGAGTTTGAGGAGCTCGAGGCGCAGGATGTAGGGGATTACCGCGCATTCGGCATTGGAGAAGCTGTCGCCGGCGAGATAGGGGCCGCGCCCGAGCGAATCTGCCATCCATGACAGTAGTTTTTGATGCTGTGCCAGTGCGCCGTGGACGAATTCGGACTCGAGGCCGTGCTCGATCACGCTGCGTTTGTACTCTGCGCGCCGCTTGAGCGGCGCCTTATCGATTTCGGCGAGCCACACCTCGCGCGGCACTTTGAGGAAATTGGGCCGGAAGGCGGTGGCGAAGGTGAGAATAGTGCAGGAGTTGTGCACGTATTCGTCAATCAGCTTGTTGTACATGCGCACGCGAAACCGCGGGGCCGGCGCCTCTGGCATCAGCGGGGGATCGGGAAAAATCTCGTCGATATAGTAGAGAATGAGCGAGGATTCCACGATCGGTACCCCATTATGCACGAGCGTGGGCACGACGCCGTTTGGATTGACCTTGAGATAATCACGCTCGTTCTGATCGCCGCGCAGCGTCAGCAAATGCTCCTGCGCCTCCTGGCCCTTCTCCTTCAGCGCGATGCGCACCTTCTGCGCACAGACCGAATTGATGTTGTGGTAGAGCTCCAGCACCTTTTCCTCCATCGACGCCGGGGCATTCGATTTTGTTCCTTGTGCGCGCGGTGCCACCCGCACCAGAGCGCGGCTTGCGCATCGCACCCGGACTTTGCCTGCAGGGCATATGCTTTCACGGCGCTCTCGATAGTCAAGGAGGATGGGCTTGGCTTATCGGGCGTGCATGACTGTCCCTGCCCGCGACGCGGCAAGGTTATGGCGTCGCCGTCGGCACATGCGCCCGGTCATCGGCGACGCGCGCCGGCGGCTGCGGTGGCGTCGCGGCGCAATCCGCCGCCAGGTCAGTGTCAGCGAGAAGCCGCTTGAGCTCCGGCAGGCAAGAACCGCAATTGGTGCCGGCGCGCAACGCTTCGCCGATTGCTTCCGCACTCGCCGCCCCCGCTTGGATCGCCGCGCGGATAGTGGCCATGCCGACGCTGAAACAGGCGCAGACGATCGGGCCCGCGCTGAAAAACCCCTCCGCCGGACGTCCCGTCAGCAGCACGCGGCGGGCATCATCGGCGAGCGTTTGTGCCGCAAACAGCGTCTTGACCGCGTCCCATTGCGGCGCGGTCTCGGCGGCGCCGATGAAGAGACAGCCGGTGAGCTCGCCCGCGGCGAAGCACGCCGCGCGGTAAACGCCTCGTTGCTGATCGACATATTCCGCGAGTTCCGTGCCGAGCATCTGCCGTGCACGCCCGCGCCACACCTCGGGGCCCTCGTTCGTCGCCAACAGTAGTCCCGATGCCCTCGTAACCGCCACGCGCGCCCACCACGTGCCGGGCGGCGGCGACATCGGCGCCCGGGTCAGGGCGAATCCACGGAAGGCGAATTGTACCGGTGCGATGGATGCCGGCGTCGCCTTGGCGTCGGGCTGGCCGGAATAGCGGTCGGTCTCCGGCATGACCAGGTCGCCGACGCGCGCAGCCGAGGCGGTCGCGGCGCTCCAATGAATAGGCGCGAACAGAGAACCGCGCCGTTGCCGCTCGCTGACAACGACCTTGAGCACGCACGAGCCCCAGCGGGTGGCGACTTGGGCAAAGCCGCCGTCCGCGAGATCGAACGCCTCGGCGTCGGCGGGATGCACTTCGACGAGCGGCTCCGGCGTATGCGCGCCCAGCCGCGCGCTCAGTCCCGAGCGCGTCATGGTGTGCCATTGGTCGCGTACCCGGCCGGTATTGAGGCGGAACGGAAATTTCTTGCTGGTCGGTGCCTTTGCTGCCGGACGGTCGGGGGCGATGAAGCGTGCCCTACGGTCGGCCGTATAGAAACCGCCATCCACGAAGAATCGCCGGTCCTTCTCCTGGGGCGTTTCGCCGGCGCGCAGCGGCCATTGCACGGGGTCGAGCGCGTCGAAACCCTCGTCGCTGATTGCCGCGAGCGCGCCGATGTCGAAATCGCGCTGGCCGCCGTTCTCGAAGGCCGATAGTGCGGCATGCTCGCGAAAAATCTCCGCCGCGCAGCCGTACGGGAATTGCGCGGCGAATCCCATCCGGCGGGCAACTTGGGTCACGATCCACCAGTCGGGCTTGGCCTCGCCCGCCGCGGGTAGAAATCGCCGCTGGCGCGAGATGCGCCGCTCGGAATTGGTGACGGTGCCGTCCTTCTCGCCCCAAGCCGCCGCGGGAAGGAGAACATGCGCGCCGGCGTCCACGGTGTCGTTACAGAGCACGTTTTCGGAGACCACGAACAGATCGAGCGTCTTGAGCGCCTCGCGCACGTAGCCCGCGCGCGGCAGCGAGACCGCGGGATTGGTCGCCATCACCCACAGCGCTTTGATCCTGCCGCGGGCGATCGCTTCGAACATCTGCACCGCCTTGGCGCCTTCGCGCGCCGCCATGCGGGGTGCATTCCAGAACCGGCCGACGCGCTCGATGTCGGCCGGGGTAAACCTCATGTGGGCCGCGAGCTGGTTGGCGAGGCCACCGACCTCGCGTCCGCCCATGGCATTGGGCTGCCCGGTCAACGAAAACGGTCCCTGTCCGGGTCGGCCGATGCGGCCGCTCGCCAAATGGCAGTTGATGATGGCGTTGACCTTGTCGGTGCCCTGCGCCGACTGGTTCACGCCCTGCGAAAAACAGGTGACCGTATTCGGCGTGGCACGAAAGAGATCGAAGAAGCGCCCCACATCGGCCCGCGGCAGCCGGGTGATTCTCGCGGTTGCCGCAAGATCGGGCGCGATGGCGCGCGCTTGCGCCAAGGCGTTTTCAAACCCCCTCGTATGCGCGTCGATGTAGCCATAGTCGAGCGCACACAGATCGGCGAGATGGACCAGAAGCCCGCAGAACAGCGCCGTGTCCATTCCTGGGGCAATCGGAAGATGGAGATCGGCTTCCTCCGCCGTTGCGGTGCGGCGCGGATCGATGACGACGACTTTGGCGCCGCGCGCGCGCTTGTTCTCGGCCATGCGCTGGAACAGCACCGGGTGACACCAAGCGGTGTTCG
>VAZM01000100.1:25943-36932 GCA_005883135.1 Alphaproteobacteria bacterium | reverse complement strand
GCCGATGAAACCTTTCATCAGCTTATTGGCGACGTAATAATCCTCGGTCAGGAGTTGGCCGGAGAGATAGAAGGCGACCGCATCGGGCCCGTGCCGCGCGCGGATCCGCTCGAAACCGGTCGCGACGCGATCGAGCGCATCCGGCCAGTCGACGCGTGCCAGCCTTCCGTCCGCCTGTCGCAGCATGGGATGAAGCAGACGTTCACCGAGCCCGAGCGTCTCGCCGAGTGCCGAGCCCTTGGAGCAGATGCGGCCGAAATTCGCGGGATGAGCGAAGTCGCCGGTGATCGCCGCGCCGCCATATCCGTCGGGACGCGCCAAGAGGCCGCAGCCTACGCCGCAATAGGGGCAGGTGGTGCGCACGGCCGGGGGCTCGGGTGAGGGCGCATTCATGGCGGCGCGTTGCAGCGTTTCGACGTCACGGCGGTGGACCGCGCGCAAACAGCCAGCCCTTGCCCCTTTCCCAACGCAGTTCGCCCCAGCGAGCCGGCGACGCCGTCATGCATGGCAATCACGGAATGGCTCTCTATGCCGCGGCGCGGGTTGCGAGCGTTCGGCCGAACACGAGGTCGTCGCGCAACCGCTCGATCGATGATCCCGAACGGATGAGCTCGAGGTACCAGGGGCCGTCGGCGATATCGCCGAACAGCACCGCGCCGATGAGGCGACCGTCGGCGATGACGAGTTTCTTGTAGACACCGAAACCGGGATCGCTCAGCACGATCTCCTCGGCGTCGGCCGTGGCGGCGAGGAAATCGCCGGCCGAAAATACCTGGACGCCGGCCACTTTCAGATTGGCGGCGGGCACGCTGCCGCGATAGGTCGCGCTCTCCCCAGCAAGCCGCCGCGCCAGCACCTGCGCTTGCTCGTAGGCGGGCTCCACCAGCCCGTAGCACAGCCCCCGATGCTCGGCACACTCGCCGATCGCGTGGATGCCCTCGACGCTGGTCTCGAGATGATCATCGACCGCGATGCCGCGATCAACCTTGAGGCCGGCGGTCCGCGCCAGCTCGGTATTCGCACGGATGCCGACCGACACAACCACCGCGTCCGCCTCCATCGTGCCGCCATTGCGCAATTCGACCGCTTCGACGCGGCGGTCGCCGATGATGCGCGCGGCGTCGGCGTTAAGGCGCACGGCGATGCCCCTGACTTCGACCGCGCGTTTGAGCATCCGCGCTGCCGGCGCATCGAGTTGGCGCTCCATGAGCCTGTCCATGAGATGCAGCACCGAGACCTGCGCGCCCGCTTTGGCGAGGCCATGCGCCGCTTCGAGTCCGAGGAGCCCGCCGCCGATGACGACGACGCGCGTACCCGCGGTTTTGGCAATGGCCTTGACGTCCTCGACGTCGCGGAAGGTGAAGACGCCCGGCAAATCCATCCCCGGAAGGTCTAGCTTGATTGGCTGCGAGCCGGTCGCAAAGACGAGCTTGGAGAACGCAAGTTGGGCACCGCTCGACAGCGTGAGCTCGCGCGCGACCGGATCGACCCGGCTCGCGCGCATGCCATAGCGCAAGGTCACGCCGCGGTCGCGCCACCATCGCGCCGGCTTGAGCTCGATCTCGGGGAAGCCGACCTCCTGCGCCAGGAGCGCCGACAGCAACACGCGATTATAGGCAAGCCGCGGCTCTTCCCCGATGACTGCCAAGGCGTACCGGCCGAGCGCGCGCTTGGCCAGCTCTTCGACCAGACGCGCTGCGGCCATGCCGTTGCCGATGACGACGAGAGGCTCACCCATCCCTCCTCCTTGAAGCTTGCGGAATGCGCTTCGATGCGCTCGGCCGCGCGCTCGCGTCGAGCAGGGCGGCTCACCATCGTCGTCGATGGGGACGTGGCGCAGACCATTTCAAGGAGCGTGCCATCCGCGCCGGGTGGCTAATTTCACTGGTTTCAGCCGTTTGGGCCTATTCGAGGCGTCGCGGCCGGGCAGGCCGGCGCGCGCACTGCACATTCGATGCGCGCTGCGCTCACGCTTTGGGCAATGCCAGCGAGGAGCAACGTCTGCACATTCGTGGGTGCGCGACGAAGCCTGCGATCACGAGCCGGCCGTCGACGTCCTTGGCCGGCGCGTCGGAGCTGATTCGCTGCGCGATCTCCACGATGCGGCCGTCGGCGATGGCGATATCGACCAACGTCTCGGGGTCCTCGGTCCGCCTCGCCTGCCGTAACAAAAGGTCGAGCGCCATGGCGGCATAATCTCTCACCCCAGCTCTTGCGCGCGGCGCAGGCTGGCAATCATGGAGACGCGTAACAGATAATCGTGGGTGCGGGTCTTGTCGGCCGCGATCTCCTTCAATCTGCGGCCGAACTCGGCGCCGTCGGACTCGAGATTGCGCTTGTTCTGGATCGACTGTTGCTCGATGTATTCCAAGGTCACCGCCCGGCGCTGCCGGTCGTAGCGCTCGAGTTCGGCCTCGGGCTTGGTGCCACGCCAGACCTCGATGAGGCGTGATGTCAGATTGATGGCGTCATGGATGCCGCCGTTCATGCCCATGCCGCCGAGCGGATTGTTGATATGCGCGGCGTCGCCCGCGAGGAAAACGCGTCCGCGCTGAAACGTTTTCGCCACCCGCTGGTGCACCTTGTAAAGCGTCGCGTGCGCGACCTCGTAATTCGAGATGCCGGGGATGACGGCGGCCAATAACGACTGGGCAAACTCGCCGCTCAAGGCCAGCTCGTCGGTTTCCTCGGGCCGAATCGGAAACATCACCCGGCACAACCCGGGAATTTGCAGCAAGAAGTGCCAGCGCTCGGGGTCGGTGACATAGCTCACCGCGTCGAGATCGGGAATGACGGTGCGAAAATCGAAGGGGGTGCTCACGACCAGGAACCGTTCCTGCCAGGTGAAGCCGGGAAACTCGATTCCGAGCGCACGTCGCACGTCGCTGCGCGCCCCGTCCGCGCCGATGAGCCAACGGCCGGATCGCCGCTCCGTTTTGCCTTTGCGCGCGATTGCGACCTCCACGCCCGTGCCACGCTGGGTCACCTCCCTCACCTCGGCGTCGAATTGCAACTCGTACTGCGCCGTCCCGCGCAGCTGTTGATGCAAAATGCGCGTCAGCTTCGATTGCTCGCACTGCACCCGATAAGGGTGACGCGTGAGATCGGCAATGGCGGCGAAATCAAACTGCCCCAGCACGCCGTCCTGCTTGGTGCGGTACTGGAACCTCGGCGCGATCAGGCCCTGTGCGATGAGCGCGCGCGCAGCGCCGAGCTGATCGAGCATATCAAGCGTCGGTGGATGAAAGGTCGAGGCCCGCGATTCCGTGCTCAGATCGGCTCCCGCCTCGAGCACCGTCACCGGCACGCCGCCCCGCACCAAATTGGCGGCCGCCACCAGCCCGACCGGTCCCGCGCCTGCAATCAACACCCGTTCGTCTATTGCCATGACGTCGGAATGATCGGGGCTAGGTCAGGCTTTCGCCCGACATTGCGGCGGCGCGCTCGGGCTCGTATTCGCCCGCCACGAGCTTTCGGCGCAACAGCTTGCCGACGGGCGAGCGCGGGATCGCCTTGACGAAGACGTAACGTCGCGGCCGCTTGAAGTTGGCGAGTCCGGACGCGCGGCAGAATTCCTCGAGCTCGTCGGGCTCGACCACGCCCCGGCGCTTGATGAAGGCGGCCACGATCTTGCCCCAGCGCTCGTCGGCAAGCCCGACGACCGCCACTTCCGAAACGGCGGAATGCAGCGACAAGCAGCTTTCGATCTCGACTGGCGAGATATTCTCCCCGCCGCTGATGATCATATCGTCGGTGCGACCGGTGACGAAGAGATCGCCGTCGCCATCGAAATACCCGGTGTCGCCGGTGAAGTACCAACCGTCGCGCAAGGCTTTCGCGTCCGCCTCCGGTCGTCGCCAATAGCTTTCGAACGATTCATCGCCTTGCAGCAGCGCGATGATTTCGCCTTCCTCGCCGGGGCCGGCGAGGAGATCCGGCGAGTCGGCGCCAAGCCGGGCCACGCGGACCATCTGGTTGATTCCGGCGCGGCCGGCCGAGCCGGGCTTCGCCGGGGCATTCTGGTCGATGGTGAAGGTGTAGATTTCCGAGGAGCCATAGTGATTGACGAACAGCTGCGGCTTGAATGCCGCCTTGAGGCCGCTGAGCAGGCCATCCGTCATCGGCCCCCCGGCAAAGCCGAGCTTGCGCACCGAGCTAATATCGGTCCTCTCGAACTGCTGGTGGTGGAGGAGGTCGTGGTAGAGCGTCGGCACCAGATAGAGGTTGGTGATGCGCTCTTCGGCGATCAGGGCCAACGCGCGCGCAGCATCGAACCGCGGTAGACAGACGAAAGTGCCGCCGATCAACGACATGGCAAGGAGCGAGCGCACGCCCATCGTGTGGTAGAGCGGCATGGCGCCGAGCGTGCGCTCGTGCGCGGCGTAGAGATTCTGCGCGACATGCGCGAGCGCGGCGGCACGCTCGGCGCGATGGCGGCGCGGCACCCCTTTCGGGCGTGCCGTGGTGCCGGAGGTATAAAGCATCACTGACCAGGCCTCTGCATCGACCCGCGGCGGAATGCCGGCGGCATTCGCGGCGATGAGCGACTCGAACGGCAAGTCCTGCGCCGGCGCGTCCCCGACGGCGATGCGCGCGCATGAGCGCGCTTGCCCGGATGAACGCACGGCCACGGCGGAGACCTCCTCGTACACGATCGCCTTTGCCTCGGCATCCTGGAGACAGAAATCGAGTTCTTCGGTGGTCGAGCGCCAGTTGAGCGGGGTAACGACGATCCCGGTGAATTGGCACGCCCAGTGGAGGGTCGCTGCTTCCCAGCGGTTCTGCAGCACGGTGACGAGGTGGTCGCCGGGTTTCAATCCGAGCGCATCGAGGCCGGCAACGAGCCCCGATATTTTGCCGTACCAGGCGCTGTAGCTCAGTCGGACGTCCCCGTCGACGATCGCCAGCGCCTCGGGATCGCGCGCGACGCTTGCGAGAAAGCTCGTGGCGAGGTCAAGCATCGCGGCGCTCTCTCAGGTTCGACCGGTCCTCGGGCGCATCCGGCGCCGTTTCCGCCGCGGGGTTCCTCCGGCGAAGCGCTCGCCGCGCGAGTTGGCCGCGCCTTCGCGCAATGATACATCGATGTATGGCCGTTCGCATCGAGCAGAATATGACCCAGCTCCACGCCGCGGATGGCGGCGAGGCGGCGCGCGTATACGGCGACAATACCCCGCAGCCAGTCCGCTCGCTGCGGGAGTGGCTCGATCACCTCGCCGCGCGCGACCGGCTGGTGGTGCTCGAGCCCGGCATCGGCCTGCGCTTCGAGCTCGCCGCTACGGGCGACGCTGTTTCCGCGCCCGGGCGGGCACTCGATCCCGGTGGTCTCAGGACTCGTTTCCGACCGGACGTGGATGGCTGATGCCATGGGGGTGGAAACGGGCGAGGTTCTCGCCTGCTTTCGCGACGCCGCCCTTCAACCGATCCCATGGCGCGAGACGGCGTCGGCGCCGGTGCACGAGGTGGTGCATCGCGACGTCGATCTCGCGCGGCAGCTTCCGCTTCCCACCCACAACGAGCACGACGGCGGGCCTTATGTCACCGCCGGCCTGATGATCACTCGCAACCCCCGGACCGGCGCCCAGAACGTCTCGATCCATCGCTGCCAGTTGCACGGGCCCAATCGCCTCGGCGTGCTACTTCTGCCGCGCCACGCGCACATGTTCTTTGAGATGGCGGAGCAGGGCGGACGCCCGCTCGAAGCGGCGATTGTCATCGGGGTCGATCCGCTGACGCTGCTCGCGTCCCAGGCCATCGCTCCAATCGACGTCGACGAGCTCGAGATTGCCGGTGCGCTGCATCGGCGGCCCTTGTCGGTGGTCAAGTGCCTCACCAGCGATCTGCGGGTGCCGGCGGATGCCGAGGTCGTCATCGAGGGCCGCCTGCTGCCCGGGGTGCGCGAGCTGGAAGGGCCGTTCGGCGAGTTCCCGCAATATTACGGCGAACGCGGCGAACGCCACGTGATGGAAGTCGACGCGATCGCCCACCGCAAGGATGCGATCTTCCACACGATCGTCGGCGGCGGACTGGAGCATTTGCTCTTAGGGGCGATTCCGCGCGAGGCGACGCTGCTCGCGCACCTGCAGCGCTCCTTCCCCAACGTCCGCGACGTGCATCTGTCGCGCGGCGGCGCGTGCCGCTATCACCTCCATGTCCAGATTCGCAAACGCCAAGAAGGCGAGGCGAAGAACATCATGCTTGGCGCCTTCGCCGGACACTATGACGTCAAGCACGTGATCGTCGTGGACGAGGACGTGGACATCCACGATGCCGCCGCGGTCGAATGGGCGGTAGCGACCCGCTTTCAGGCCGACCGCGACCTCGTGGTCGTATCGGAGAGCCAAGGCTCGAAGCTGGATCCCTCGACCCGCAACGGGGTCGGCGCCAAGATGGGGCTCGACGCCACCAAACCGCTGTCGGCCGACGAGATGACGTTCAAGCGCATCCGCGTTCCGGGCGAGGAGAAGGTCGACGCCGCCGCGCTCGTCGCGAGATCCGCCACGAACTGGCGCGAGGCGTTGAAGCGTTGAAGGCGCGCGGCGCGGCCCACGAGCGTCTAGATCGGGGACGCCAACTCCGACAGAACAGCAACGACAGTCAAGACGCGCGGCGTGCGGGGCATGACGGCTTTCCCTCGCTACGCCAGCTCGCGCAAGGGAAACCGTGCCACATCGCGCAGCAAGGCGATGAAACCGTCGGCCTGATGCTCCGCGGTGAGACGGCCTTTCTCGTCCGTGGCGGAGGAGGCCTCCCCCACGGCGCCATCGGGATTGATGTCCTGCGCGATCCATCCGAAGGCGTGCTGCCCGACTGGCCGCAGATACTTATAGCCTTCCTCCATCTCAGCGGCCTTCGAGGAAAAGCGCTTCGCCTTGCTCATGTCGACCAGGTCGGGCCGGAAATAGAGCATGAGCGAGGTCTCGATGTCGCCGGCGTGGATGCCATGGCTGAGTACTGGGTGGTGACGACCAGCATCCCCAACCGCACCCGTAACTCGCGCGCGACGATGCCGATCACCTCGATGTTGCCACCGTGCGAGTTGGCGATGACCATCTTGCGCAAGCCGGCGCGATGTACGCCTTCGCCGATCTCGCACCAGCTGCGCACGAGGTTGTCCGCCGAATGCGTGATGGTGCCGGGGGAGCGCAGATGTTCGTCCGACTTGCCGATGGTCTGGGTCGGCAGGATCAGCACGTCGAGGTCGTCGGGCAAGCGCGCCAGCACCGTCTTGATCAGGCCCTCGGCGATTGCGGTGTCGGTCATCACCGGAAGATGCGGGCCGTGCTGCTCGGTCGCGGCGACCGGCAGGATTGCCAGCGTGGAATCGCGATCGAGCCCGGCAAACTCGCTCGTTTTGAGCTCGGCCCAGAACCGCTTGGCAGCCATCGGCGAGTCTCTCAGTGGCGACCAGCTGCGCCGCCGCGGGAGCGACCATCAGCCGGACTCACGTTCTCGGTCCGGCGCATGATATAGCAAAAGAGCCGGTCATCCGCGCAAGAACCCATCGAGACTTTCCGACATGGACACCCGATGAAGCACATAACCCCGCCGGCAATCCGGCCGCCGTTCGCCCGCTACAGCTACGGCGTGGAAATCCCGCCCGGACACCGCATTCTCATCTGCTCGGGCCAGCTCGGGATTGCGCCCGACGACCACGTACCGGGCACCATCGAGGAGCAGACACACCTTTGCTTCCGCAACATCGGCGCCGTGCTCAAGGAAGCCTCCTTCACCTTCGCCGACATCGTTCGCATCAATTCCTTCGTGGCCGCGCGCGAGCATCTCAAGGGTTATATGAGCATCCGCGACCTCTACATCGCTGATCCACCGCCGGCCTCCACGCTGATGATCGTCTCCGGATTTGCGCGGCCAGAATTCCTGGTCGAGGTCGAGGTCATCGCCGCGGCGCCTTGAGCGGAGTGTGATGGGATGAGCAGCCGGGTCGATTGAGGATGGATGTCGCCGCGCGAATTCATGAGCAACTGAGCAACTGCGGAATCAAGCTCGCCGCTTCGCTGCCCGACGACTGGGTTGCTCCGTTGATCGAGCGCATCGCCACAGACAATCGCATCCGGCACGTACGGGTCGCTCGCGAAGCAGAAGCGATTGCGATCTGCAGCGGAGCATTCTTCGGCGGCGTGCGCGCGGTGGCGCTGATGGGAGCGACCGGGCTTCTCACCTGCACCGGCGAGCTCGCAACGCTCAATCTGCGCCACCAGATCCCGGTTTTTCTTATCGTCAGCCAGCGCGGCTCGATCGACGACCATCGCATCTATCAGGAGGTCCAGGGCCGGCGCACCATTCCGTTGCTGCAGGCCTACGACTTTCCGTATCACATCCTCGATCGGCCGGACGACGTGAGTTCGATCCCAGACGCGTTTGAAACCTGCCGCATGCAGAAGCGGCCGTTCGTGCTGTTTCTGACGCGCCGGCTGGTGAAAGGGGAGGGGACAGCATGAGGGCGCGCGCGGCCATCGATCTTCTCGCGCGGCATCGCGGCGACGCGGTTGCCGTCTGCGCGCTCGGAATGGCGGCCAACGAATGGTGGGCCGCCACGAAAAGTGAGGACAGCTTCTACATGCATGGCGCCATGGGGTTTGCCGCGAGCTTTGCGCTCGGCCTTGCGCTGTCGCTCCCACAGGCGCCGATATGGTTGATCAACGCCGACGGCTCGCTGTGCATGAATCTCGGCTGCCTGCTCACCGAAGCGTCCCAGGCGGCGCGGAACCTCAAACACTTCGTGCTCGACAACGGCGTCTATCAGAGCGTCGGCGCGCTGCCGATGGTGAACGACGGACGCACCGATTACGCCGCCATCGCCCGCGCAGCGGGATTTCCGCGGGCGCGCACCATCGAGGCGCTGACTGACCTCGAGGGGCAATTGCCTGCGATCGTGGGCGAGGACGGACCGGCGCTCACCGTGCTGCGGCTAGAGCCGGAAGAGGGCTTCCTGCGCACGCCGCCCATGACTTACGAAGGGCCGGAGATGAAATACCGTTTCGGCCGCGCGCTCGAACGCCGGTTCGGCATCGAGGTGTTCGGGCCGCAAGGGTATTGATCGGGCCGCCACCGAGCTCACGATGCCGGATGAAGTGACCATCAGCGCCGTCGCCCTGCCGGGGCGCCGCGGCGCCTTCGACGTGAGCTTGTGCGGCGGGCGCGTTGCCGCGATCCGGCCGGTCGAGCCGGCGGGCGAACCGGGATGGCTCGCGCTTCCCGGCCTCGTCAATCTACACGCCCACGCCGATCGCGCCTTCACTGTTCAATCGTTCCGCCCGCGCTCGTTCGCCGATGCGCTCGCGGCGGCGGCTTCGGCGCGCGCGGGGTTTACCGTCGCGGATGTGGAGGCGCGCGCGACGCGGTTGTTCGCGCGCTCGGTCACTCACGGAGTGACGCGGGTGCGAACCCATACCGACGTCGACCCGGTCGTTGAGCTGCGATCGATGGAGGGCATCTTGGCGGCCAAACGGCAGGCCGCAGGCTCAATCAGCGTCGAGGTTACCGCCTTCTCGACCTCACGAAATGACCTCGCCGAGCCTTCCGCACTCGCGCGGCTCGAGCGCGCCGTCGCTCTCGGCGCCGACGTGATCGGCGCAAGTCTCAATTCCAGCGCCGACCCGGCGCGCGCGCTGGCGGCGCTGCTCGACCTTGCCGAGCGCTCGGGCCTTGCCGTCGATCTCCACCTCGATGAGCATCTCGATCGGGAGAAGATGCTCGCAGCCCTCGTCGCCGACGCGGTGATGGCGCGAGGGCTGCGACGCCGCGTCGCCTTGAGCCATCTTTGCGCCCTGGCCACGCTCGACGCCAACTCCGCCACGGCGCTGATCGACAAGCTCGCCCGCGCCGAGATCACCGTCGTCGCGCTCCCGGAGACCAACCTTTTTCTGCAGGAGCGGGGCGAGCGAACGCCGATCAGGCGCGGCATTACGCTCATCCGCGAGCTGCTGGCTGGGGGCGTGACGGTGCGGCTCGGGACCGACAACATCCGCGACTGGTTCTTTCCTTTCGGTGACGGTGACATGCTGGAGACTGCGCGGATTGCGGCAATCGCGGCGCATCTCGACGATGAGGCGCAACTCATCGCCGCCATCTGCGATGGGCGCGGCACGATCGAGGAAGGGAGCGTCGCCGATCTCGTCCTGCTGCGGGTCTCGTCCTTTGACGACGCGCTGGCGCAGCGCCCGGCCGAGCGGATGGTGTTTAAGGCGGGGCGGCAGGTCGCGGGACCTGCGCCGCCGTGAGGGGTCATCATTGATGCCGCGCGGCTCACGTCTCTGATAGCACGCCCAGCGCCAAGAAGTGCTGCCTGATCCGCTCCACATGCTCGACGAAGCGCGGCTCGCTGCGGGTGTGAGCGCCGCGCGGGCGTGGCAGATCGATGTGAACCACGTCGGCGATCCGGCCCGGGCGCGACGACATCACCACGATACGATCCGAGAGCAGTACCGCTTCCTCGATACTGTGGGTGATGAACAAAACGGTGTTGCGATTGCGCAGCCACATCCGCTGCAGATCGAGGTTCATCTGCTCGCGGGTGAGCGCATCGAGCGCGCCGAACGGCTCGTCCATCAGCAACAATCCGGGCTCCTGCACCAGCGCCCGGCAGATCGCCACGCGCTGGCGCATGCCGCCCGAAAGCTCGGCCGGATACTTATCCTCGAATCCCTCGAGGCCGACGGAACGCAAAAGCTCGCGCGCTTTCGGCCGATGGGTGGCCCGATCGAGCTTCTTGATCTCCACCGGCAGGAGGACGTTGGCGAGCACGGTGCGCCAATCGAGCAGCACGTCGCGCTGGAACACGATGGCCACGTTGCCAACCGCGCGGTTGACCGGCGCGCCGCCGACCACGATCGATCCCGTGGTTGGCGCAATCAGCCCAGAAATGAGCATCAGCAAGGTGCTCTTTCCGCAGCCGCTCGGTCCGACGACCGACACGAACTCGCCGGCGGCAATGGAAAGCTCGATTTCGGCCAGGGCGTGCACCTCGCCGCC